>DASVYO010000017.1:0-36092 GCA_036392135.1 Solirubrobacteraceae bacterium | reverse complement strand
GCTCCGCGGCTCCGGACTGGAGGCTCACGTCGAGGTGATTGCGAGGATCGACGCCGAGCATGAGCAGCGCCTGATCCCGGTCTTCCGGATCTGAGGACGGCCCCGCCGAGGCCGCTACCAGTGCACGCCGCGCATCAGATGCGCGAGCGCGACCTGCTCGGTGGAGGCCCGCTCATCCGGATCCTGCTCGCCTCTGGCGGCCGCCGAGTCAGGGAAGACCTTGTAGGCCGTCGAGAGGATCTGGTCCACGGCCTTCGGGAAGAGCGCGTAGGCGACCTCGCCGAACGTGCCCAGCCGGGTGTTGATCTGCTTCGGCCTGGCCCGGATCGCCTCGCAGATGAGGTCGGCCGCCTCGTCGGGCGAGATCGTCGGGAAGCTGTCGTAGATCTTGGTGGGAGCGATCATCGGCGTGCGCACCAGCGGCATGTGGATCGTCGTGAAGTGCACGTTGTCGCCGATCGACTCCGAACCCACCACGCGTGTCCACGCGTCAAGCGCGGCCTTGGAGGCCACGTAGGCCGAGAATCGGGGCGGGTTGGTCTGCACCCCGATCGAGGAGACGTTCACGACCAGGCCCGAACGCCGCTTGCGCATCTGCGGCAGCAGCTCCATGATCAGCTTGATCGTGCCCAGATAGTTGAGCTGGATCGTCCGCTCGTAGTCGTGGAAGCGGTCGTAGGAGAGAGCCACCGAGCGGCGGATGGAACGTCCGGCGTTGTTGACGAGAACGTCCACCGCGGGGTGCTCGGCGAGCACCCGGGCGACCAGGCCCTCGACCGCGTCGGGATCCGAGATATCGGCCGCGTAGGCGTGGGCCACGCCGCCGCTCTGCTCGATCTCCTTCCGGGTCTGCTCAAGCTTGTCGGCGCTGCGCGCGACCAGCAGGGGCACCCCGCCCGCCTTGGCGATCTTGAGCGCGGCCGCGCGGCCGATCCCGCTGGAGGCTCCGGTGATGAGCACCGTCTTGCCGCGGACGGCGCCCTCGAAGCTCCGGTCCTTGAACAGGTCCGGGTCGAGATTGCGCTCCCAGTAATCCCACAGCTTGGCCGCGTAGGAGTCGAGCGGCGGCACGGCGATGCCCGAGCCGGCCAGCGCGCGCTCGGTGTCACGGGTATCGAACTCGGCCGTCAGGCCGATGTAGCCGATCACCTCCTCGGGGATGCCCAGATCCGCCAGGAGCGCCTTGCGCACTCCCCTGGCGGCGGGCAGCGCCATCAGCATCCCGAGCGTTCCCTTCGGCAGCGCCTGCAGCAGCTTGGCGTCGATCCGGATTGACATCTGGGGAGCGTGAGCGGCGGCGGCAAAGGCGTTCATGACCTCTCCCGAGCGCTGGGACTTGGGATTGGTCAGGTGGAAAGCCTGCCCGTCGAGCCCGTCCTGATGGGCGATGTGATCGATCGCCGCGGCCACGTAGTCGACCGGCACGATGTTCGTGTAGCCCAGCTCGGGCCCCACGAGCGGGAACCAGCCGGGCAGGTAGTGCCGCGCCAGCTTGATCGCGGTGAAGAAGTAGTACGGACCGTCGATCTTGTCCATCTCGCCCGTCTTCGAGTTCCCGACCACGATCGCCGGCCGGTACACGCGCCACGGCGTCCTCGCCTGTGAGCGGACGAGCTGCTCGGACTCGAACTTCGAGCGGTGGTAGGGGTGGTCGAGCTTCTGACTCTCATCGAACATGTCCTCCCGGAACAGCCCCTTGTGCAGGCCGGCGACGGCAATCGAGGAGATGTGGTGAAAGCGTTGCGCACCGACGGCGTCGGCCAGCTCGAGCGTGTTACGGGTGCCCTCGACATTGGCCATGCGGTTGCGCTCCTCGCCGGCGGCCATGTCGTAGACGGCGGCGAGGTGGAACAGATGCTCGATGCGCGCTCCCCGCAGCCGCTCGATCTCATCATCCGAGATGCCCAGGCGCGGGGCCGACAGGTCGCCGAGGACCGGCTTGATCCGCTCGGCGGCAGCCGAGCCCCAGCGCTCGGTCAGCGCGTCCAGCCGCTCGCGCGAGCCCTCGCGGACGAGCACGTAGATGTCCCCGTCCCGAACCAGCAGCCGCTGCACCAGGTGGCGGCCGATGAAGCCGGTGGCGCCCGTGACGAAGTAGGCCATCGAGCTTCCGGCGGGAGTGGAGGCCTACCAGCCCCCGCGCCAGTCAGCGCTGGCCGAACGGGCTTTGGCCGCGTCCATTCGCGCGTGCTTGCGCTTGTCCAGCCGCCACTGGATCAGGGAGAAGGTGAGGATCAGCACCGGGAAGAAGGCGATCGTCAGGAACATCACGTTGGTGATCTGCTTGTCGCTGGACTCGCCGAACCAGCCCTGGCCACCGTCCGCCCGAGCGAGGGCCGCCGGGGCGAACGTGAGCAGCGTGCCCACGAACAGCGTCAGGGAGATCACGAACCGGCTACGGCGCATGGCGCAGAGCCTAACCGATTGCCCCGGCGGTCTCCGGCTCGCCGGCGGTGAGGAGGACGTCCAGAGCCCGGAGGAGGGCCGAGTTGAACTCATCGGCGCGCACCGTCGGCTCGAGATGGTCGATCGGCACCTCGAACACCTCGGCGCCGATCGCCGCGGCCAGCTCCCGCTGGCGCTGCGGATCGACGCTCGTGTCCTTGCTGGTGATGACGGCGGCCGCCGGGACCTGGACGCCGGCCAGCCACGGCCTGGAGTCGAATCGACCCAGCTCGCGGCCGGCTTCGGCCAGATCGGTGGCGGAGTGACGCATCAGCTCCGACAGCCACCAGGCGGTGCGGGGTGAGGAATAGGGGATCTCGGCCTGCTTGAAGCCCGCCCGCCACGCCGCCCGGGGGGCCACCGAGAGGGCGAGGCCGACGGCGCCCATCCATTTCCACACCTTGGCCGTCTGCCGATCCTGGAAGTGCTGCGCGGTGGCGCTCAGCACCACGCCGCGCACGAGCTCGCGGTGGTCGCGCGCCACCAGCTGCGCAATCGTGCCGCCCATCGAATAGCCGACGAACACCGCCGGACCGACCCCCAGCTGATCAACCACGGCCGCCGCGTCGGCCGCGCAGTCGATCAGTGAGAACGGCGTCATCGCCCGCAGGCCGCGCCCGTGTCCGCGATGGTCGATGGCCAGCACGCGGTAGCCGGCCTCCTGGAGCGGCCCGTAGGCGGCGTGCCAGTTCAGATCGGCGGTCACCGTCCAGCCGTGGAGGAGCATCACCGCGGGGCGCCCGGCGTCGGCCTCGCCGCTGTCGCGCAGGAAGAATTCCCCTCGACCGGGCACGACCACGGTCCGGGCGGGCGGCATCTCGTGCGGCGGGACAGGCGGGTACGCACGCGTACGCATGGCCGCATCCTAACCCAGCCTCCCGGGTCGGCTGACGGCCGGAGCGGCTGGGTCCCCGACGCTCCGGCTCCTACCATCACAGCCATGGCCGTGGTCATCGCATCCGATCTGGGCAAGGACATCGCCGGGGAGCCGTTGCTGCGGGGCGTCTCGTTCAAGCTCGAGCGGCGCGACCGGATGACCCTGTCGGGCCGGAACGGCGCCGGGAAGACGACGCTGCTGCGGATGCTCTCCGGCGAGGCCGCCGTCGATTTCGGCGAGCTCGTGTTCGCCAAGGGCGCCAAGGTCGCCCTGCATGATCAGCGTCCGCCCCGCGACCGCGACCTCAGCCTGCGCGATTACGTGCTCTCCGGGGCGGCCGAGCTGGTGGCGATCGAGGCCGAGCTGGCCGCGCTCGAGCAGGCCATGGCCGGCGGTGCCCATGACGCCCCGACGCTCGATCGCTACGCGCGGGCCCAGGCTCGTCTGGAGCACGCCGGCGGCTACGACTGGCGCGATCGCGCGCTGTCGACCCTGCACGGCCTGGGCTTCCGCGACGCCGCCGAGCTCGACCGCCAGCTCAGCACGTTCTCCGGCGGCGAGCTGACACGAGCCTCGCTGGGGCGCGCGCTGGCCGGCGCGCCGGACCTGCTGCTGCTCGACGAGCCCACCAACCATCTCGACATCGAATCCCTGGAGTGGCTCGAGCAGCACCTGATCGCGCTTGACGCGGCCGTCGTACTCGTCGCCCATGACCGCTGGTTCCTGGAGGCGGTCGGCACCTCCGTGCTGGAGCTGGAGGCGGGCCGCAGCCGCTTCTTCGCCGGCCCCTGGCATGCCTGGCGCAAGGAGAAGGCGGCGCGTGAGCTCGCCCTCGGCCGGGCGATGGAGCGCCAGCAGGCCGAGATCGAGCGCCTGGAGCGGTTCGTCACCCGGTTTCGCGCCGGCACCCGCGCGCGGCAGGCCCAGTCGCGCGCCAAGCGCCTGGACCGGATCGAGCGCATCACCCGTGATCCCGCCGACCACGCGAGTCTCGCGTTCGCCTTCAAGCCCCCCGAGCGCAGCGGCCGGGTGGTCTTCGAGCTCGAGGACGCCTCATTGCGCGCGGGCGAGAAGACCTTGCTGCGCGGGGCGCAGATGTGGCTCGAACGGGGCGAGCATGTGACCCTCGTCGGCGCCAACGGCACCGGCAAGACGACCCTGATCGAGACCCTGGCCGGACGGCGTGAGCTGTCTGAGGGCAAGCTCCGCAGCGGCCACAACGTGAAGCTGGGCTACCTCTCGCAGCACGGCGAGGAGCTGAACCCGGCGGCCCGCACCGTGCTCGAGGCCACCCAGCGTGCCACCGGCCTGACCCCGGGCAAGGCGCGGGCGCTGCTCGGCGGCTTCCTGTTCTCCGGCGAGGATGCGGAGAAGCCCCTCGACGGGCTCTCCGGAGGCGAGCGGCGCCGGCTGTCGCTGGCCATCCTGGTCCACTCCGGGGCCAACGTCCTGATCCTGGACGAGCCCACCAACCACCTCGACCTGGAGAGCCGCGAGGCCCTCGAGACGGCGCTCAGGGCCTTCCCGGGCACGCTCCTGCTCGTTTCCCACGATCGTGCGCTCCTGGATGCGATCGGCACGCGCACCGTGGCTCTGGAGGACCAGACCCTGCACAGCTACGTGGGCGGCTGGCCGGAGTACCTGCGCGTGCGTGAGGAGCGAGCCAAGGCGCCCGCCTCGCCCAGGCCGGCTCCCCGCGAGGCACAGTCCGAGCTGGTCAGTGCGGCGGGCGCCCCGGCCGCGGACGGCCGTAAGCGCACGCCCCCCAAGGGCAACGGCAAGGGGAAGGGGAAGGGCACAGCCGGCCTGGAGCAGCAGATCGAGGCCGCCGAGGCCGCCCTGCGCGCGCTCGAGGATGAGCTGGCCGACCCGGCGGCCTGGGCCACGCCCGAGGCCAGCGCCCGGTCCACGGAGCGTCATGAGCAGGCCCGCCGGTCGGTGGCCGAGCTCTACGAGCGCTGGGAGGCCGTGGCCGGATAGGCGGGGCGGGTCGGCTCGGAGGGCAACCCGTCCGGCTGCGGCCTAGCATTAACGTGCAGATGCCAGTACTCCGGAAGCTGGGCATATGCGTCTCGCCCTGATCGAGGATGACAGCGGGCTCGTCACGGTGCTCGAGCGGCGGTTCGAGGCACTGGGCTGGGAGCGGCGGCTGCTGAGCTACGGCCCCGCCCCCGAGCAGCTGACCGCGCTCCGGCTCCATGCGCTGATCATCAACCCGGCGCTGACGGGCATCGATTACGTCGCCCGTACCGCGGCGGCCCTGCCGGGCCTGGCCCTGCTGGTGTGCTCCGACCCGGCCTCCGTGGCCGACCGCGTGCGGGCGCTCCGGGCCGGCGCGGATGACTGGATCACCAAGCCGTGTCACCCGGAGGAGCTGGTCGCGCGCGTCGAGGCGGTCGTCCGCCGCCGCGCCGCCGGCCAGGCCCCGCTCGATCAGGACGTGATCCGAGCCGGCGGGCTGGCCATCCGCCCCGATCGCTTCGACGCCGAGGCCGACGGCCAGCTGGCCACCCTGTCCCGGCGCGAATACGAGCTGCTCTACGAGCTGGCCGCGGCCCGGGGCCGGGTCCTCGAGCGGGAGGACATCTACCAGCGGGTGTGGGGCTACACGATGGCCCGCGGCGACCGGTCGGTGGACGTGTTCGTGCGCAAGCTGCGCCAGAAGCTGGAGCGCGTCTCGCCGGACTGGCGCTATGTCCACACCCACTTCGGCGTCGGCTACCGGTTCGCGGCCGAGCACGCCGACGGCACAGCGGTCGGCGAGGGCGAGCGGCAGGCGGCCCCGGCTCCCGAGACCCACGGCGGACTCGACGACCCAAGCCGTTCCCGGGCCGGGTCGGCGCGGCCCGAGCCGACCCTGGCCGGACGTCTGAGCTGAGCCCGTCCACCGCGCCGGCGCGACGGGCGTACCCTGTAGGGCAATGTCACTGAACCCGGTCGTGCGCAACGTGCTGATCATCGTGGTGATCGCGGCCGTGGTCGCATTCGCGCCCGGTGGCGGTACCAGCGCGGGCGTGATCCGCCAGGCCGTTTCGCTGGCCTTCCTGGCCACGATTGCCTGGCTGGCGTCGCTCATGTACCGCCAGCACCGGGTGGCGATCTACTCGCTGGGCGAGCGCCGCCGGGCGGCCGTGTACGCCGCCGCCGCCGTGCTGACGATCACGCTCACGGCCACCAACCGGCTCTGGACCAACCCCCTGGGGGGCGTCGTCTGGCTGATCCTGATCGGCGGCGCGGTGTACACCGCGTTCGCGATCATCTGGGCCGCCCGCCAGGATTAGTCGCCGGGTGATTGCGGCGCTCGCTCCGCCGCCGTGGGTTCGTGGGAAGATCGCGGCGGTCGTCGACCGAGAGCGGGGGTCGGGGTGCCGACCGGTTGTTGGGTCGGGGTGGCCGCTCAGCACTCCTATCGTTAGATGGGATGTCGGTTTACCCTGCCGAGCGCCGCCGCGAGCTCCCCGACGAGCCCGGTGTGTACCTGTTCCGCGACAAGCGCGGGAAGGTGATCTACGTCGGCAAGGCGAAGTCGGTCAGGAAGCGGGTCGCCTCGCATTTCTCCAACCCCAGCACCCGGGCCGGGCGCGAGATCCTGGAGATGATCGATCAGATCGAGTCGCTGGTGGTGCACACGGAGGCCGAGGCGCTGCTCGTCGAGCAGAACTTCATCAAGCAGTACAAGCCGCGGCTCAACATTCGGCTGCGGGATGACAAGTCGTATCCGTACATCGCGATCTCGCTCGATGAGGATTTCCCGCGCGTCTACTTCACGCGGGAGCGCCACCGGCGCGACCGGGCCTACTTCGGTCCCTACTCGAACGCGAAGCGGGTGCGCTCCACGCTCGAGGTGCTGGGCAAGGTGTTCATGTTCCGCTCCTGCGAGGGGTCCGAGCCGGGGCGCCGCAGCGGGTCGCCCTGCCTGGACTACTACATAAAGCGATGCGAGGCCCCCTGCGTCGGCTACGTCGACCGGGAGCAGTACCGCCGCTCGATCGACGGCGTGATCGCCTTCCTGTCCGGGCGCTACCAGGAGATCGAGCGGCGGCTGGAATACGAGATGCGCCTGGCCTCCGCCGAGCAGCGCTTCGAGGATGCCGCCCGGGAGCGCAACCGCCTGCGCTCGATCCGCTCGCTGCTCGAGCGCCAGCGGGTCGCGCACGAGGGGGCCGGCTCACTGGACGCGATCGCCGTCGCCGTCTCCGAGGGCGAGGCCAACGCGCAGGTGTTCCAGGTCCGCGACGGCGTTCTGTCCGACCGCCAGAGCTTCTACCTCGACAACGCCGCCGGTGAGGATCTGGCCACCGTGGCCGAGGCGTTCATCCTCCAGTACTACGCCAGCGCCATGTCGGTGCCGCCGCTGCTGGTCGTGCAATCCGAGGTCGGCGCGGACGCCGCCCTGGCCGAGGCGCTCTCCCAGCGCCGCGGCGGATCGGTGGAGATCCGCGCCGCCGAGCGGGGCGACAAGCGCCGGATCCTCGAACTGGCCGAGCGCAACGCGCGCCTGGCCATCGACCAGGAGAAGCTCCGCTCCGAGCGACGACGCCAGCAGCGCGTCGAGGCGCTCGACGGGTTGCAGCAGGCGCTCGGTCTGGACACCGTTCCGCTGCGGATCGAGTGCTTCGACATCAGCACGCTGATGGGCACCAACACGGTCGCCTCGATGGTCGTGTTCGAGGGCGGGGCGCCCAAGAAGTCCGACTACCGCCGCTTCAAGGTGTTCACCGTCGGCGATGGCCACGGGGGTGAGGGCTCGCGGTCAGGCGCCGGCGACGGCGACTACGGTCCGGATGACTTCGCGGCCATGGAGGAGATCCTGGGTCGCCGCTTTGCCCGTTGGGAGCAGCAGCGCGAGGTCTCGCCGCACGACAAGGACTACGACCCCAGCTTCGCGGCGCTGCCCAACCTGGTCGTCATCGACGGCGGCAAGGGTCAACTGGCCGCCGGATTGCGGGCTCTGGAGGGGTTCCGCGATCGCGGTGTGCTCGTCATCTCGCTGGCCAAGCGGATCGAGGAGGTCTTCATCCCCGGTCGCGACGCGCCACTGCTGCTCGACCACGACACGCCGGAGCTGCAGCTGCTGCAGCGCGTGCGCGACGAGGCCCACCGGTTCGCCATCACTCACCACCGGATCCGGCGGGATCGGGCCATGACCGCCTCCGTGCTGGATGGGCTGCCCGGGGTCGGGCCGGCACGCAAGCGAGCCCTGTTGGCGCACTTCGGCTCCCCGGACGCGATTCTGGCCGCCTCCCGGGAGGAGCTGGCCGCGGTCCCGGGCGTGCCCGGCAAGCTGGCTCGCGACGTCTACCGCGAGCTGCACAAGACCGGGGTCTGAGCCCCCGCGACGAGGGATCCGCGGCGTGTCCACACCCCGGCCGACCCCCGTCCGCGGGGGTGGTCAGAATGAGACCCGGATGGAGGCCTCCCACCTCACTGACCTGGTCATCATCACGGGGTTCTCAGGGGCGGGGAAGTCAACCGCGATGGCCGCCTTCGAGGATGAGGGCTACTTCTGCGTGGACAACCTGCCCTCGGAGATGATCCGGTCGCTGATCGAGCTGTTCATGCACAGCGGCTCGAAGGTGGCCAATGCCGCCGTGGTCTCCGACGTGCGTGCCGGCAGCTACTTCGAGGGTCTGGCCGAGATGCTCGACGGTCTGCGGGCCAGCGGGTTCCGGCCTCGGGTGCTGTTTCTGGAGGCCGACGAGCAGACGCTCCTGACGCGCTACAAGGAGACCCGGCGCCGCCATCCTCTCTCGCCGCGGGGCAGCGTGGTCGAGGGGATCGAACGCGAGCGGGAGTTGCTGGCGCCGCTGCGCGAGCGTGCGGACGTGATCATCGACACCGGTGGGCTGACCGCGGCCATGCTGCGCCGCAAGCTGGCCGAGCAGCTGCTCCCGACGCGCAGCCCGGGCCGGCTCGCGGTCACCTTCCAGAGCTTCGGCTTCAAATACGGTCCGAGTCGTGACGCCGACCTGATGTTCGATGTGCGCTTCCTGCCCAATCCGCATTACGAGCCAGACCTGCGCCCGCTGACCGGACGGGACACCAAGGTGGTCGAGTTCATCGACGCCGACGGCGCCCTCGAGCGCTTCTACGCCCAGCTGGATCCGTTCATCGACTATCTCCTGCCCCAGTACCGGTCCGAGGGCAAGACGCATCTCGTCGTGGCCATCGGCTGCACCGGTGGCCGGCATCGCTCGGTGGCGGTGGCCGAGCATCTGGCCGCTCGTTACGCGGAGACGAAGGGCCTGCTGGTCGAGGTCCTTCACCGCGACGTGACGAGGCCGGCGTGATCGACCATGTCGGCTTCGAGGTCACCGACCTGCAGCGCTCGGCCCGGTTCTATGACGCAGTCTTCTTCGCCCTCGGCGCGCGGCGCGTGCACGAGTCCTCGCACGCGGTGGCCTACGGGGTCAACGGGCCCCTGATCTGGTTCGTCACGCGAGGCTCCCCGCCCGCGCCGGGCTACGGCCACCTCGCTCTGCAGGCCAGCGGCAAGGCCGCCGTGGATGCCGCCCACGCGGCGGGTTTGGCCGGTGGCGGCAGCACGGACGGGACGCCCGGGCAGCGGCCCCAGTACGGCCGCCGCTACTACGCGGCCTATCTCCGCGATCCGGACGGGCTGCGGGTGGAGATCGTGTCCCGGCGATGAGGGTGAGAAGAGACTTCGGATAGCCTGTCCCAGCCGGCCCGGCGGTAGGCGAGGCCGGCTCTCTCGTGACGGTAGGCGGACGACTGGAGGCAGTGCGCATGGCGGTACGTGTCGGGATCAACGGCTTCGGCAGGATCGGGCGGAACGTGTTCCGGGCTGCCTACGAGCGCGGGGCGGACATCGAATGGCTGGCCGTCAACGATCTGGTGGATCCCAAGACGATCGCCCATCTGCTCAAGTACGACTCCAACTACGGCGTCTTCCCGGGCGAGGTCAAGGCCACCGAGTCGGGCTTCTCCGTCGACGGTCAGGAGATCCGCGTGCTGGGCGAGCGCGACCCGGCCGCGCTGCCCTGGGGCGAGCTCGGCGCGGATGTGGTGATCGAGTCCACCGGCCTGTTCACCGACCGCGAGAACGCGGGCAAGCACCTGGACGCCGGGGCCAAGAAGGTGGTCATCTCCGCGCCGGCCACCAATCCCGACACGACCGTCGTGCTCGGCGTCAATTTCGCGGAGGCGTACGACCGGGACAAGCACCAGGTCATCTCCAACGCCTCCTGCACCACCAACTGCCTGGCCCCTGTGGCCAAGGTGCTTCACGACACGGTCGGCATCAAGCACGGACTGATGACCACGATCCATGCCTACACCGCCGATCAGCGTCTGCAGGACATGCCTCACCGCGACCTGCGGCGCGCCCGCGCGGCGGCCATCAACCTGATCCCGGCCTCGACCGGCGCGGCCAAGGCGATCGGGCTGGTCATCCCGGAGCTGAACGGCAAGCTGCACGGCTTCGCGATCCGGGCGCCGGTCCCCACCGGCAGCGTCGTCGACCTGACCATCGAGGCCAACCGGGAGACGAGCGTCGAGGAGATCAACGGCGCCCTGCGGACGGCCGCTGAGAGCGGTCCGCTCAAAGGGTTGATGGTCTACAACGAGGACCCAATCGTGTCCACCGACATCGTCGGGAACCCGGCCTCCTCGATCGTCGACGCTCCGCTGACCGCGGTCATGGACGGCACGATGGTCAAGGTCGTCTCCTGGTACGACAACGAGTGGGGCTATTCGAACCGCGTCTCGGACCTCGTTCAGCAGATCCTGTGAAGACGCTCGCTGACCTCGGCGAGCTCGACGGCCAGCGCGTCCTCGTTCGGGTCGATTTCAACGTCCCGCTGCACGACGGGCGGGTCGCCGACGACACCCGCATCCGGGCCGCCCTCCCGACCATCGCGGCGCTGCGCGAGCGGGGCGCGGCGCTGGTCCTGGTCTCCCACCTCGGACGGCCGAAGGGGATCGACGAGTCCCTGTCCCTGGCCCCGGTGGCCGCGCGCCTCGGTGAGCTGCTCGGCGCCGAGGTCACGCTGACCCCGCCGGGCATCGGCGAGGACGTCGCGAAGCTGGCCCGCGCGCTCGGCCCGGGCGACGTCCTGCTGCTCGAGAACATTCGCTTCGAGCCCGGCGAGACCAGGAACGATCCCGATCTGGCCGCCCGGCTGGCCGGCCTGGCCGACGTCTATGTCAACGACGCCTTCGGCGCCGCGCACCGAGCACACGCCTCCACCGAGGGCGTTGCGCGGCTCATGCCGCGGCGTGCGGCGGGCCTGCTGCTGGAGAAGGAGGTGACCACCCTCACCCAGCTGCTCGAGTCCCCCTCGCGCCCGCTGGTGGCCGTTTTGGGCGGCGCCAAGGTCAGCGACAAGATCGGCGTCATCGAGTCCTTCCAGCGGGTCGCCGACACGATCCTGATCGGGGGAGCCATGTGCTTCCCGTTCCTGGCTGCCCAGGGCCACGACATCGGCGCCTCGCTGTGCGTGGCCGAGGACGTCGAGCTGGCCCACCGGGCGATCGAGGCCGGCGCGAGCGCCCGAGCATCGATCGCCCTGCCCAGCGATCTGGTCCTGGCCGATCATTTCGGCCCCGATGCGGAGCCGCGTCCGCTGGACGGGGTCGATGTGCCCGCGGGTCTGATGGGCCTCGACATCGGCCCTCGCAGCGCTCAGGCCTATGGTCAGATCATCCTCACCGCCGGGACGGTGTTCTGGAACGGGCCGATGGGGGCCTTCGAACTCGCGCCGTTCAGCGCCGGGACCCGGACGGTCGCGCAGGCCGTGGCCGCGGCGCCCGGGGTGACCGTGGTCGGTGGCGGCGACTCGGCGGCGGCGCTCGTCCAGTTCGGTCTCGAGCACGAGGTCAGCCACCTGTCCACCGGCGGGGGAGCGGCGCTGGAGCTGATCGAGGGCCGGGCGCTGCCCGGGGTAGAGGTACTGGCATGAACCCCGAGCGCACCCCCCTGATCGCCGGCAACTGGAAGCTCCACAAGACGATCGAGGAGGCGGAGCAGTTCATCCAGGCGCTGCTGCCGCGCGTCTCCTCGGTGGAGCGGGCCGAGGTGGCGATCTGCCCGAGCTTCACCGCGCTGCAGGCGATGGTCGATTCGACCCGCGGATCGCGCGTCGCGGTCTGCGCCCAGAACATGCACCACGCGGCCGAGGGCGCGTTCACCGGTGAGGTGTCCGCGCCGATGCTGACCGAGATCGGCGTCTCCGGAGTGATCCTGGGCCACTCGGAGCGGCGCCAGCTGTTCGGGGAGACCGACAAGGCGCTGGCCCAGAAGCTGCCCGTGGCGCTGGCCGCCGGTCTACTGCCGATCCTGTGCGTCGGTGAGACCGAGGAGGAGCGCGAGCGCGGGGACACGGAACGCAAGCTCCGCCATCAGGTTCAGGAAGCCCTGGTTCAGGTACCGCTCGAGCGCGTGGGCGAGATCGTGATCGCCTACGAGCCGATCTGGGCGATCGGCACCGGCCAGGTGGCCACCCCGGAGCAGGCCCAGGAGGCGATCGGGTTCGTGCGCGCGCTCGTCGCCGACCGCTCTGCCGAGGCGTCCCTCAGCACCCGCCTCCTGTACGGCGGCAGCGTCAAGCCGGATAACGCGGCCGAGCTGCTGGCGCTGCCCGACGTGGACGGGGCGCTGGTCGGGGGGGCGAGCCTCGACCCCGAGTCGTTCGCGGCCATCGTGGACGCGGCCGGATGAGGCGCCTTCGATGAGGGGTTCGGCAGACCCTGGCCGGAGCCGGGCGTGAGCATCCCTCCGGGGCCGGATTCGCTGCCCGTGCCGCGCGCGGCGCTGATCGTCCTCGACGGCTGGGGCGTGGCCGATCCCGGACCCGGAAACGCGATCTCGCTGGCCACGACGCCGGTATTCGATGAGCTGTGGGACTCCGAACGCTGCTCGACGACCACGCTGAGCGCCGGCGGGCGGTCCGTGGGTCTGCCGGACGGCCAGATGGGCAACTCCGAGGTCGGCCATCTGAACCTGGGCGCGGGCAGCGTGATCATGCAGGACCTGACCCGGATCGACCAGGCCGCCGCGGACGGCGGGTTCGCCGAGAACCAGGTCCTGCGGGATGCGCTGAGTGGCTCCGAGCGCGTGCACATCATCGGCCTGGTCTCGGGCGGAGGCGTGCATTCGAGCCTCGTCCATCTCCGCGCGCTGGTCGAACTGGCCGCAGCGCTCGGGGTGGCCGACCTGGTGCTCCACGCCTTCACCGACGGGCGTGACACCGGTCCGAGGTCGGGGGCCGGGTTCCTGGCCGAGGTCGAGGGATGGATGGCGGAGGCGGGCACGGGCCGGGTTGGGACCGTGATCGGGCGCTACTTCGCGATGGATCGCGACCGGCGGTGGGATCGCGTCCAGCTCGCCTACGACCTGCTCGTCCACGGCCGCGGCGAGCATGCGGCCGATTCGGGCCCGGCCGCGGTGAGGGGCGCCTACGAACGCGACGAGACCGACGAGTTCATCCGGCCGACCACCGTCGGCAAGGAGGCTCGGATCCGCTCCGGGGACTCGGTCATCGGCCTGAACTTCCGTCCCGACCGGATGCGCGAGATCACCCAGGCCCTGGCCGATCCGGACTTTGGGGAGATCGACCGCGGGGGCGCCGAGCCCGTCCGGCGGTACACGATGATGACCGAGTACGAGGAGGGCTGGCCGTACCCGGTGGCCTTTGCCCCCGAGCATCCGGCGATCACGCTGCCGGGCGTGATCGCGGCCTCCGGGGGCGCCCAGCTGCACGTGGCGGAGACCGAGAAGTACCCCCACGTGACCTACTTCTTCAACGGTGGTGAGGAAGCCGCGTACGCCGGCGAGCGGCGCGAGCTGGTGGCCTCCCCCCGGGACATCCCGACCTACGACCACAAGCCGGCGATGAGCGCTCCCGAGGCGGCCCAGGCGTTCGTGCAGGCCTGGCGGGAGTCGCCCCCGCGCTTCGGGATCATCAACTTCGCCAACGCCGACATGGTCGGCCACACGGGCGTGATTCCCGCCGCCGTCGAGGCGATCGAGACCGTCGACCGCTGCCTGGGCGAGGTCGTGACCGCGGTCCACGAGACCGGCGGCGTCTGCTTCATCACCGCCGACCACGGCAACGCCGACCACATGCTCGAGGACGACGGCAGCCCCAACACGGCCCACTCTCTGAACCCGGTGCCGGTGATCATCACCGTCGGCGGCCTGGGCCTGCGCAGCGGCGGCGTGCTGGCCGACGTCGCGCCCACCATCCTGGCGCTGCTGGGGATGGATCAGCCGGCCGAGATGACCGGCCGCTCGTTGATGGCCTGACACACGGCTGAGGGAGTGGGAGGGGACGGGCGCCGCATCGACGCCGTGATACGCGGCCGCGCGCCTCAGGCATTCCGTGCTGGGCCTGAGAAAACTTGACATGGCTAGACTAAGATTTCATAATGCAGGTCATGAGCGGTACTTACTCTTTCAAGTGGAGGTAGAGATGGCACTTATTCGTTGGGAGCCGGCACGCGAACTGGGTCCGTTCCAGAGCGAGGTGAACCGGCTGTTCTCGACTTTCTTCGACACGCCGACCAATGCGGCCACTGGCCAGAACGGCGGTCTGCGGCGGTGGACCCCGGCGATGGACATCACCGAGGCCGAGGGCGAGTACGTCCTCAAGGCCGATCTCCCCGGGCTGACCGAGAAGGACGTGAACATCGAGGTCCAGGACAACGTGCTCACGCTGTCGGGTGAGCGGAGGTTCGAGCATGCGGACCGGCAGGGCGGCTACCGCCGCCTCGAGCGGGGCTTCGGCACGTTCCGGCGCACGCTGACCCTCCCCGAGGGCGTCGACGCCGAGGCGGTCAAGGCCAGCTTTGACCATGGCGTGCTCGAGATCCGGATCCCGAAGCCCGAGCAGCGCCGGCCGCGCAAGGTCCAGATCAGCGTCGGCGGCTCGAGGCCGCAGGCGACGATCGAGGGCTCAGAGGCCCCGGCGCAGGCATAGCCCCAGTCTCCGCCGGGACCGGCAGTCACCGACCCCGGGCCGCAGTTCGGTCCGGGGTCGTCCCGTTCACGGCCCGCGCTTCGGCATCAGTGGGCCGGCCCGGCGCCCGGCACCGGTGGGCCCGGCCGGCGCTCAGCGCAGGATGCCGGTGTGGCCGAGCGAGTAGCTGCCGGGCTGGGGCCAGACGCAGATCCCGTGTGGGCCGCCACCGACCGGGATCGCCGCCCGGAGTTGTCCGGTGATCGTGTTGATCGCGTAGACGACGCTGTCGTAGCGGCCGCTGAGCCACAGGGTCTTGCCGTCGGCGGACACGCCGCCCATGTCCGGGCTGGCCGGGAGCGGGAGCTGCCAGGTCTTGACGATCCGCTTGGTCTTGAAGCTGACCACGGAGATCGATCCCGCCCGGCGGTTGGAGACGTAGAGGTACTGGTCGTCCCGGGAGGGGTAGAGGCCGTGGGCGCCGTCCCCGGTGTGCAGGAAGCCCGTGACCTTGAACGTGTGCGGATCGATCTCCCAGACACCGTTGGTCGTCTGGTCGGCCACGTACAGCGTGTGCCCATCCGGGGCGAGCTTGACGTCCTGAGGCGCGGCGGTTCCGGTCCCGAGATTCAGGACGCCGACCAGCTTCTGGGTCCGCAGATCCACCTCGATCATGCGGCTGGCGAACTCGCAGCTGGCATACAGGTAGCGCCCGTCGGCGGAGAAGTCCATGTGATCCACGCCGGCGCACATCGGCAGCGACAGCGAATGGACGAGCGCCATCGTGCTGGGATTGCGGAAGTCCAGGCGCTGGAGGCGCTCGGCGACGACGATCGCGTACTTGCCATCGGGCGTGAAGTACAGGTTGTAGGGATCCTCGACCGGTATCGGCCGGCCGGGACGCCCCGTCTGGGGGTCGATCGGGGTCAGCGAATTGCCGATGTCGTTGTCGACGTACAGGGTCTTCAGGTTCCAGGCCGGGGTCACGTGCTGGGGCTGGGCGCCGGTGGCAAACTGTCCGATCACCTTCAGCGTGCGCTGGCTGATGATGTCGACCGTGTTGCTGAGGGTGTTGGGCACGTAGACGAGCTGAGGGTCGTTCTTCACGACCGGACTCAGGTCAGTCGGGGCCGTCCCGGCGTACACGTTGCTGGCCGTCGGGCCGGGCACGGAGCGCTTTGCGTGGCCGTTCTGCCCCCTGCTGCTGCTGAGCAGGGAGCGGCCCCGCTGGGGCCCGGATCCGCCCGAGCTCACGATCACGATCAGGACCACGAGCACGATCACCAGGGCGGCCAGGGCGGGTAGCAGGCGGTGCAGACGGCGCTCGCGGGCCCGCCGTGATGCCGGTGGCCGGTGAAGGGCCGGATGGTGACGGGTTGCTCTAGTCTGGCGGGCTTGCTTGGGTCTCATGGCTATTCACGCTGCCCCCAAACGCGATCCCGCGGGAGGATGACAGCAAAGCGCGCCACGTGGGGCGCCGTCCTGCTCAGCCTCGCGCTGGCCGCGTCAGGCTGTGGTTCGGGTGGCTCAACGACCGCGTCGAGCGGTCACGACCAGGCTCACCGGAGCGGATCGCGCGCCCACCATGCGGGTCCTGCCGGGCCGCAGCGGCTCGCGTACCGTACGCTGTTCTCACTGCCCGCGCCGCTTCGCGATCCGGCGACCGCGCCGGTGGGCACCTCGCAGGCGGCGCTTCTGGGCGGCCTGGACGCCGCTGACACCTCGACCTCCCAGGTTTACCTCGTCAGCGCCCGGGGGCTCGTCTACAGCGGCTCGCTGCCCAACGCCCAGCACGACGCCGAAGCGGCGAATCTGGCCGGTCAGGTGTACGTGTTCGGCGGCGGTTCGCTCACGGAGCTGAACCACATCCTCGGCTTCGACCCCGGCACCCACGCCGTGCGGGAGGTAGGTGTGCTGCCCACCGCCTCCTCCGATTCGGCGGTCACCCAGGTCGGGCCCACGGCCTATGTGGTCGGCGGCTACGACGGGACCAACTACCTGAACACGATCCTGGCCTGGCAGCCCGGGGGCACCGCCAGGGTGGCCGGCCATACCCCCGACGGCCTGCGCTACGCCGCGGTCACGGCGGTGGGCGGCAAGGTGATCATCCTCGGCGGCTCGACCCCGGCCGGCGCCAGCCGGGCGATCTACAGCTTCGACCCGGCCACGGGCCAGGTGAAGACGATCGGCCAGCTGCCCCAGCCGATCACCCACGGGGGGGCGGCCGCGCTGGGCAACTACGTCTATCTGGTCGGCGGCCGCGGGGACCTGGACACCCAGACGACCCGGAACGTCTGGTCGATCGACCCCAACACCGGCGCCGTCAAGGTGGCCGGGAGCCTGCCCAACGGCCTCTCGGACGCCGGCGTGCTCACGGTCGGCCAGGCCATCATCGTGGCCGGTGGCTCCACCGGGACGACGACGCTGGCCGGGGTCGGCGAGCTGGTCCCCGGCCCGGCGTAGCGCCACCCGGCGACGCCGCCCCGGCACCCGGCCTCCCAGTCCCCGGTCCGCACGGACCGGTGCCCCGGAGCTCAGCCGCCGCGCTGAACGGCCAGCACGTAATCGACCACCGCCTTCAGCTGGGCCCGGCTCAGCTTGTGCCTGACCGGCATCTCCGCCGTGTACTGGGTCAGCACCGGCCGCTGCAGGTGGATGCCCAGCAGATCCCCGCCCTGCTGCTTGGGCGTGCTGTGGCCCGACAGCGAATGGCAGAAGGCGCACTGGCGGGAGAACACCTCATGGCCGGAGACCGACGCCACCGGTCCGGGAGCCGCGGAGCTGGCATGCGACCCGGAGCCCGAGGAGCCGCAGCCGGCCAGCGCCAGGACGACGACGAGTCCCGTCAGGGCGGCCAGTCTCATGCGCATGGTCAGGAGCCTACGGCGGGCGCCTGGGTAGGGTCTGGCGCCATGTTCACGATCCACCAGCGTGACCCGGGGAGCCGCGCGCGGCGCGGCACTCTCGAGCTCGCCCACGGGACGGTGCAGACGCCCGCCTTCGTCCCCCTGGCCACCCGGGGTTCGGTGAAGCTGCTGGAGCCCCGGGACGTCGAGGCGCTGGGCTACGAGATGGTGCTGGGCAACACATTTCACCTGTTCCTCAGCCCGGGCCCGGAGCTGGTGGCGGGGCTGGGCGGGCTGAACGAATTCATGCGCTGGCCGCGCCCGATCATCACCGACTCCGGTGGCTTTCAGGTCTTCTCGATGGGGCACGGGGGGGTCGCCGACGAGATCAAGGGCCGCCGTTCCACCGGCGGGGCCGGCGCCCAGAGCGGCGGCCGGATCCTGGCCATCGAGGAACAGGGTGTGCGCTTCCGCTCCTACGTGGACGGCAGCGAGCGGTTCATGGCCCCAGAGACCTCGATGGCCGTCCAGGCCGCGCTGGGCTCGGATATCGCGCTGGTGTTCGATGAGTGCACGCCGTTTCACGTCACCCGTGAGTACACGGCGCGCGCGATGGAGCGCACCCACCGCTGGCTTGACCGGTGCCTGGCCTGGCATGCCGAGCACGGGCCCCCGGGGCAGCAGGTGTACGGCATCGTGCAGGGCGGGGTCGAGCGCGACCTGCGCACCGTCTCCGCCGAGCGGATCGCCGCCAGCGGCTGTCCGGGAATCGCCGTGGGCGGCTCGCTGGGCCAGGACAAGGCCCAGATGTACGAGGTCGTCGACTGGGCGACCGCCGACCTGCAGCGGGTCGCCCCCGAGCGGCCCCGGCACCTCCTGGGCATCGGGGAGATCGACGATCTGATCGCCGGGGTCGAGTTCGGGATCGACACGTTCGACTGCGCCATGCCGACCCGTCTGGGGCGCCATGGAATGGCCCTCGTGCCCGATCCGGAGCGCCGCTGGCGGGTGGACCTGATGAAGTCCCGCTGGCGGACGAGCCCCGAGCCGATTCTCGACGGCTGCGCGTGCCCCGCCTGCACGGGCGGGTACTCCCGCGCGTACCTGCACTACCTGCTGCGCGCCCGCGAGCACACCGGCGCGCGGCTGGTGACCCTGCACAACCTGAGCTTCATGGCCGGCCTGATGGCCGACCTGCGTGGCGCGATCGCCGACGGGCGCCTGGCTCAGACAGCGTCGGCGCTCCGGGCCGGGGCGGCGCCCGGCCGCGCGGCCGGCGTCTGACGGAGCCGCGGTCCCGGAATGAGGCGCTACTTCGTGTACTGGTTGATCAGGTTCTGAACCTGATTGACCACCGACTGCGCGTCGCGCCCCGCGATCCGCTGGTAGTGGATCACCGTGTTGGAGGTGCTGTTGGCGATCGAGATGGCGATGATCACGACGATCAGGAGGACCACGGCCAGGACCAGCACCGCCAGTCCCCGCCGGAAGGCCGGGCTGTCCTCGGGCGGGGGCAGCGGCGCGGGGGCGGGACGGCGCGGATACCCGGGCTCGACCCGGCGAGGCGGACGGCGGGCCTCAACCTGCCGCGCGGCCCGGGTCTGGGCGGTGCGCGGGCCCGGGCGAGGAGTGACCCGCGTGGCCGCGGTGGCCTCCTCGTCATCCAGAAAACGGGTGGCGGCCGTCGGCGGCGCGGGCGTCCGGCCGGGAGCGATCCCGTTGGCTCCATCGCGGAGCATGTCGGCCAGTTCGAGGGCGTTCTCCGGACGGTCGTTCTGGTCGATGGCCAGGGCGGTGGCCACGGCCAACGCCAGGCTGTGGGGCACCTGGTCATTGAGCTCGTCCAGCAGCGGCGGGGGCTGGCGCTGCTGCTTGAGGGTCAGCTCAGACAGCGAGTTGGCCTCGTAGGGCAGCCGGCCGGAGATCAGCTGGTAGGTGACCACGCCGAGCGAGTACAGGTCGGCTCGCGGGCCGGCCTCCTCGCCGCGGGCCTGCTCGGGAGCGAGATACGCGGCGGTGCCGAGGACCGAGCCGACCTGGGTGATGCTCGACTGGTCGGTGGCGCGCGCGATGCCGAAGTCGGCCAGCTTGACGGCGTCCCCGTCGGACACGAGCAGGTTGCCCGGCTTGACGTCGCGGTGGATCACGCCGTGCCGGTGCGCGTATTCCAGCCCGCGGCAGGCCTGCGTGACGATGTTCAGCGCCGTCTCCAGGTCGAGATGACCACGGTCACGGAGCAGCTCGGCGCAGGAGTGGCCCGGCACGTGCTCCATGACGATGAAGTGCTGATGGTGGCCGGCGTCGAAGCCGAAGTCGAACACCTGCACGATGTTGGGGTGCACGAGCCGAGCGGCGGCCAGCGCCTCGCGGCGGAAGCGCGAGACGAAGGCGGGATCGTCCGCCAGATGGGCGGCCAGGAGCTTGATGGCCACGTAGCGCTCGAGCCGGCTGTCGAAGGCCAGATGCACGGTCGACATGCCACCGACGCCGATGCGGCCTTCGATCCGGTACCTGCTGGCAATCGTCGTTGTGCCTGTCATGTGAGCGTCTCAGCCGGTCGGGAGGGCGCCACCGCTGCCGGCCCCGGCACCGCCGCCGAGGGCGCCGCCACCGTTGGCGGTGCTGGTCGAACTCGAGCTGGTCGGATTGGTGGCAGTGGTGGAGGTCGAACTCGTGCTGGAGGTCGAGCTGGGCGTGGAGGTGGTGGTCGGAGTGCTGGTCGACGTGGTCGTCGACGACGATGAGGAGGAGGAGGAGGAGCTCGTGCTGCTGCTCGACCGGGCGCAGTCGCGCGCGGCCAGCTCGCTGATCGTCGAGGCGCCCTGCCCGAGATTGCGGACGAGAGTGGTGTTGACGGTCGGGGGCAGCGCCGCGACCTCGTTGCTGAAGGCCTGCGCCGCGGTCCGGGCGGTGGCGCAGTCACCGGCCGAGACGGCTGATGAGACCGAGTTCAGCTGGGCGTTGAGGTTGCCGGCCTGGCTGGAGTCGAGCAGGCCGTTCTGGCCGCCGCAGGCGACAACGAAGGCGACCGCGAAGCCGAGGCCTCCGGCCAGGAATGCTCGCGAGCCATTGCCCATCCGGCGCTTGACTTTAGAGGCTGCCGCGGTTGCCGTGAGGTTAGGTGGACGGACCCGCGGTACCGTACCTCCGGACCGGCCGGGGCGCGCGCTACTGCCCGTAGAGCAGGCGTTCTGCCAACGAGTCGGGCAGCCGGGCGGCCCGGATCGCCGCCGCCGCACCGGCGATGTCGTAATCGACCCGGTGGTAGCGGGCCGTCCAGTCATCCAGATCGAGCTCGAGCCAGGCGGCCCGGGGATCCCCGTCCCGGGGCTGGCCGACGCTGCCCGGGTTGAGCAGCCACTCGCCCTCTGACAGGTCGAGTTCGATGCCCGCGGCACGCGTCTCGCCCGTGGCCGTGGCCCCGGGGAAGCGCGAGAACGAGAGGGCGACGTGGCTATGACCGATCAGGGCGACGCGATCGGGCTGGAGGTCGAAGCACAGCTCGGCCTGCAGCGGCGAGAGCACATATTCCCAGACGGGATCCCGCGGACTGGCGTGATACAGGCCCACGACCTCGTCGAGGTTCGAGGGCTCCAGGCCGTCGAGGTACTCCCGCGTCTCCGCGGTGATCACCCCCTGCGTCCAGGTGGCCGCCAGGGCCGCACCGCGCGAGAACTGCTCGAGCGGCAGGCTGCCACGGACCCCCAGGTCGTGGTTTCCGGCCAGGCAGATCGCGGCGTGCCGCCGGGCCAGGGTGACGCAGGCGTTCGGATCGGCCCCGTAGCCGACCAGATCGCCCAGGCACCACAGCTCCTGGCAATCGGACTCCTCGACGGCGTCCAGGACGGCCTCGAAGGCGTGGCGGTTGCCGTGGATGTCGGAAATGATCGCGACGCGCATCCCTACAGTCTCTCCTGTGAAGGCTGCTCAGCGCGTCCCGGCGCTTCTGCCCGTGGTTCTCGCGGCCGCCGCCGCGGAGGCCGCCCGGCGCCTGCTCAGCCCGCGCAGCAAGGCGATCGAGCCCCTCCCGGTATCGCTGGAGCAGTACTTCAGCGCCGCGGAGGTGCAGCGGGGGCGAGCGTACGCCCGGCCGCAGCGAGCGCTGGGCCTGCTCGGCGCCGCGATCGACCTCGCGGCCCTGGGTACGATCGTGCGCCGGCCGCCGGCGGCCCTGCAGTGGGGCGCTCGCCGTCCGCTGCTCGGCGCCGCGGGCACCGCGGTGGGCCTGTCGGGAGCGCTGCTGCTGCCGACGCTGCCGGTGAGCGCTGTGGCCCGGCGACGGGCGATGGCGGCGGGCCTCGACACGCAGTCCTGGGGCGGATGGCTCGCCGACCTGGGCAAGGCCCTGGGAATTCAGTCCGTGCTGGCGGCCGGCGCCGGGACGGCGGTGATCGGGCTGATCCGGGCCCGCCCGCGCACCTGGTGGCTGCCCGCCGCGGGCGCCTCGGTGCTGTTCGGGGGAGTGCTGGCGGCGCTCGCGCCGGTGATCCTCGAGCCCATCTTCAACGACTTCACGCCCCTGCCCGAGGGGGAGACCCGGAGCGACGTGCTGGACCTGGCCGCCCGGGCCGGGGTCAGGGTCGGCCAGGTCTACTCGGTCGACGCCAGCCGGCGCACGACCGCGGCCAACGCGTATGTCTCCGGACTCGGGCCGACCAAGCGGGTGGTCCTGTTCGACACCTTGCTCGACCGCTATTCACGGGACGAGATCCGGCTGGTCGTGGCGCACGAACTGGGTCACGTCCGCCATCGCGACGTACCGCGCAACGTCCTCTACGCCGCGCTCGTCGCGCCCGCCGCGGCGCTGGCCGTCCAGTGTCTGAGCGGGGCGCTCTCGCCGGAGCGGGGCACGCCGGCCGCCCTGCCCGCGCTGGGGCTCGCCGCCGCGGTGGTCAGCGCGCCGCTGGGCCTGATCGGCAACCGCCTGTCGCGGGCTCTGGAGCGGCGGGCCGATCAGTTCGCGCTCGAGCTGGCCGGGGCTCCCGAGGCGTTCATCTCCTTCGAGCGGGCGATCGCACTCCAGAACGTGGCCGACCTCGACCCGCCGCGCTGGGTCTCCCGACTGCTCGCCACGCATCCGCCGACGCTCGAGCGGATCGGCGCCGCCGAGGCGTTTGCGGCGCGCGGCCTCACCCCGGCGCCCGCGGTGGCGCCTTAAGCGGCGGCCGGCTCGGGCGCGCGGACCACGACCACGCAATTCTGGCCCCCGAAGCCGAAGGCGTTGGCGGCGGCCGTACGGACCTCAGCCGGGCGCGCGGTCAGCGGCACGTAGTCAAGGTCGCACTCCGGATCGGGCGTGTGCAGGTTGGTGGTGGGGGGAAGCAGGCCGTCGCGCATGGCCAGCAGGCAGCTCATCACCGACAGGGCACCGGCGGCGGCGATCAGGTGGCCGGTCATCGACTTCGGCGAGCTGATCGGCACCCGCTTCGCGGCCGGACCCAGGGCGCGGTGGACCGCCCGCGTCTCAGCGCGGTCGTTGGCCCGCGTGGCGGTCCCGTGGGCGCACATGTAGTCGAGCTCATGCGCCCGGACGCCGGCGCTTTCGAGCGCCAGCGAGATGGCGCGGGCGGCATGGACGCCGCTGGGCTCGGGGGCGCTCATGTGAAACGCGTCGGCGGTCAGCGCGCCGCCGATGATCGTGCCGTAGGACCGGGCGCCGCGGGCGGCGGCGTGGGCCGCCGACTCGACCACCATCACGACCGCGCCCTCCCCGAACACGAATCCGTCGCGCTCGGCGTCGAACGGCCGACTGGCCAGCTCGGGCTCGTCGTTGCGCTCCGACAGGGGCCCCATCTTGGCCAGGCCGGCCAGGATCGTCTCGGTCAGCCCGGCGTCGCTGCCGCCGGCCACCACGACGTCGGCCTCGCCGGTGAGGATCAGGCGGCGGGCATCGAGCAGGGCGGCCGTGCCGCTCGCGCAGGCCAGCGCGCTGGCCGACACGGGACCATGCAGCCCCTGATCGATGGCCACCTCACAGGCCGCCATGTTGGGGATCATCGATGGCACCCAGTAGGGGCTCACCTCGCGCAGGCCGTGAGCGGCCATCCCGACCACGTTCTCCTCGGTCTCGGGCAGCCCGCCGATTGCGGTGTGGATCAGCACCCCGGCGCGCTCCGCAGCTGCGCCCGACAGGGTCAGTCTCGCGTCGCGCATCGCCTCCCGGGCGGCGGCGATGGCCAGCTGCGAGAACCGCGCCGTTCGCCGCGCCCGCTTGGGTCCCAGCTCGGCCACCGGGTCAAAGCCGCGCACCTCGCCGGCGATCCGCACGGGCAGGCCGGCGGCGTCGAAACGGGTGATCGGGCCGATGCCGGAGCGGCCCGTGGTCAGCCCCCGCCAGGTCTCCGGGGCGCTGTTCCCGAGGGGAGTCAGCGCGCCGATCCCGGTGATGAGCGGATCACCACGCCCCGCGGTGGGGCTCACGGCGCCCGCAGCCGCCCGGCGGCGGCGTCGTCCGCGGCCTGCTCGCGCAGGCGATAATGCAGCTTCTTCCCGGTGGCGGTCATCGGGAGCTCATCGACGAACCGGTACAGACGCGGGCGCTTGTAGCCGGCGAGCATGTGATGGCCGCGGCAGTGGGTCTCGAGCGCCGCGGCATCGAGCTCGGGGTCGCCGGCCACGACATAGGCCGTGACGATCTCGCCCCAGCGCTCGTCGGGGAGACCCACGACGGCGGCATCGCTGACCCCCGGATGCTCGGCCAGCACGGCCTCGACCTGCGTGGGGTGGACGTTCTCGCCGCCGGAGATGATCATGTCGTCCTTGCGGCCGACGATGGTGACGTACTCGTCCGAATCCCAGGTGGCGAGATCGCCGATGTAGAGCCAGCCGTCATGGAAGCGGTCGGCCTGCTCCGCGGGCTGGTTCACGTAGGCGTAGCCCGACTTCACCGAGCGCACGATCACCTCACCCACCTCGCCGCCGTCCTGGGCCGCGTGATCGTCGGGCTCGGCGCGCCGGTCCTCGTAGATGCGGACCACGGCGACGTCATCGTCGGTGCAGGCCCGGCCGGCCGAGCCGGCGTGATCGGGAAGGTCGCTGGGACGCAGGAAGGTGTTCCAGAAGGCCTCGGTCGTGCCGTAGCCGTTGTAGATCCGAGGGGTGAGAACCCGCTGGTAGCGCAGGCAGGCCTCGCGGTCGAGGGGGGCGCCCATCGTCACGATGCCGTTCAGGGATGACAGATCGCGCGGGCGCTCGGCCTGCTCGCGGCTGAGCAAGGCCAGGTTCGTCGGGGCTCCGATCAGGAAGGTCAGGTGCCGCTCCTGGACCAGGTCGAGGATCGCGGCGGCGTCGAACTGTCGCCACGCCACGGCCTCGGCGCCGACGTACAGCACCGGGTTGGGACCGCCGGAATAGAGGCCGCCCCGGTGGAACCAGGGTGTCATGTTCAGCGTGCGGTCCTCGGGCGAGAGCGGGAAGTGCATGATCACGTCGTGGGCGGTGAGCACCTCGACGAGGCTGCTCAGCGAGACCCCCTTGGGCATCCCGGTGGTGCCCGAGGTGTAGAGCCGGGTGGTCTCGTCGTAGACGGTGGTGCCCGCCGGCGGGGCCGGGGGTGCGCTGGCCTGGCTGGTCAGCGCCGCGAACGGAGGCGCCGTCCCCGCCGGATCCTCGCCGACCACCGCGATCACCTCCGGCCCGTGCTGGGCCCGGCGCAGGGCATCGGCGGCGGTCGCCGCGAGCGCGGCATCGTAGATGAACGCCCTGGGCCGGCTGTCATCGATCACGTACGCGGTCTCGCCCGAGGAGAGGCGGAAGTTGATCGGTGAGGAGATCGCCCCCAGCCGCTGGGTGGCCACCCACAGCAGCACGAACTCCGGGCAGTTGAACAGGGCGAACACGACCACGTCACCGGGGCCCACGCCCGCCTCGGCCAGTCCTGCGGCGAGCCGCCCCGACTCGGCCCACAGCTCGGCGTAGGTCCAGGAGCGGCCGCTGACCGGATCGCTCAGCGCGGGGCGGCGGGCAAAGCGATGAGCGTTGCGCTCGACCCCGGCCAGATAGGTGAAGCGGTGCTCGAAGACGGCCCGGAAGGCCGACGGGTCATAGCGGTAGCCGCTCACGGCCGGGCCCCCAGGGCTCGCACCCCGGCCCTGAGCTCGGCCAGTCGCTCGTACTGGGCCAGTGGGTCGCGGGCCAGCGGAAAGAAGATGAACTCGGACACGCCGGCGGCAAGGTACCCGTGCATCTGCTCCAGCACCCGCTCGATCCTACCCAGCGGGGTCCAGTGTTCGACCGCGGACAGCTCCAGCCCGTATTGCCCGTGGAGGTACCGGCCGGCCTCACGGCGGGCGCGGCGCTCGTCCTCGTCCACGTGCACGCCGATCAGGAGCGTCACCGACGGCTGCGGGCGGCCCTGGGCGACCGCCAGCTCGGCCAGGAGTGCGGCGCGCTCGCGCAGGCGTTCTGGCGTCAGCCACATCGGCAGCCAGCCGTCGCCATAGCGGGCGGCCCGCCTCAGGGCCGGCTCGCCGCGGCCGCCGACGAGCATCCGCGGCGGCTGGGGGAGGGCAGGCTCGAGCGGGGGGATCGTCAGGGCCGGCCCGCCGCGATCGCCGGGACTGGTGGCGGGTTGGCCGGTCAGCAGCCCCGGCAGCGCGGCCAGCGCCTGATCGAGCCGCGCGCCCCGCTGACTGACCGGCACGCCGGCGGCCGCGAACTCCGGCGGGAACTCGCCGCCGGCGCCGACCCCGACGGTCAGGCGGCCGCCGGAGAGCAGCTGCAGCGTGACCAGCTGCTTGGCGGTCCAGGCCGGCGGACGCAGGCCGAGCAGGAGGATGCTGAAACCAAGCTGGATTTCGGTGGTGACGGCCGCGGCCGCGGCCAGGCTGGTCGGCCCATCCAGGTTCGGCGCGGGGCAGGCCAGATGGTCTCCGGCCCAGGCGGAATCGAAGCCGAGCGCCTCGGCGCGGCGCGCGGCGGCGAGCAGCGGGAGCTCGGCGGTGCGCAGCGGATCGAAGGTCGGCAGCAGGATGCCGCAGCCCACCACCGCTGTCACGCTCCGGGCGATCAGGTCCCAGCGGACGGCGGCGGGGAGCCGCCTCCCCACTCAGGAAGGCTCTTGATCCCCTCGCGCGTCTGCCACTTGGAGTAGTTGTCCTGCATGGCCTCGATCAGCTCCCGCATGAAGCGAGGGCTGAGATTGATGCGGGAGACCACGACGCCCGGGATCTCCTCCTCCTCGACCTCAT
The DNA here is from genome assembly GCA_036392135.1 of Solirubrobacteraceae bacterium. Taxonomy (GTDB): domain Bacteria; phylum Actinomycetota; class Thermoleophilia; order Solirubrobacterales; family Solirubrobacteraceae; genus Palsa-465. Next base: position 8,818 of record DASVYO010000017.1, on the reverse strand, counting down.
GGTCAACGCGCGCGAAGGTGATGGTGAATTCGTAGTCGGAGTGGCTGACGTTGGCGAAGTTGGAGTACACGCCGGCCATGATCTCCGGCGAGAAGTGAATGTTGATGTGGCGCTCAGGCTGATTGGGATCTTCCATATCCTCGTAGTATCCCATCGTGCGCATCGTCGTCGTCGCCGTGGGGAGATTGCGTCCGCCGTTCGCCGATGACGTTCAGCACTACCAGAAGTTGCTGGCCGGTCACACCCGTCTCGAGCTGATCGAGGTCCGAGAGGACGAGCAGGCGGCACGCCGGGTGCCCGATCGCGCGTTCGTGTCGCTCCTGGACCGCGGCGGCGAGAAGCTCGACTCGATCAGCTTCGCTCGGTTCCTGGAGGACCGCCGCCAGAGCGGGCGCGATCTGTGTTTCGTGATCGGGGGTCCATTCGGGCTCGAGCTCGACGGCGTCGATCACCGGCTCTCGCTGGGCGAGATCACGCTCCCGCACCAGCTCGCCCGGGTGGTGCTGCTCGAGCAGCTCTACCGCGGGCACAAGATCCTCGCCCGCGAGCCCTACCACTATTGACCGTGAGCAGCGGTGGCGAGATCCCGACGCGGCGACGGGCGCTCGAACAGCGCACCCGCAGCCGCCGCGAGGTGCGGATGTTCGGCCGCCGGCTGGCCATCCTCCTGACGGCGCTGGCCGCGCTGATCGTCATCGGCACGCTGGCCTTCAGCCTGACCCAGGGCGCCTCACTGGCCTATTCGTTCGTGTGGACGCTGGACACCGTGACCACGTTGGGGGCGATCCCCGATCCTCAGGACGCAGCCGGACGAGTCGTGGTCGTCGGTCTGGAGCTGTTCGGCATAGGTACGCTGTTTTACGGCCTGGCCACGGTGGCGGAGTTCTTCGTCTCCGGCCAGCTCAGCGGCCTGCTCGACGAGCGGCGGACCCAGCGCGTGATCGACTCCTACTCAGACCACTTCATCATCTGCGGCTTCGGCCGGGTCGGCCGGCAGGTCGCCCGCGACCTGCGCCTGGCCGGCGTGCGCCACGTCGCCGTCGACAGCGATCCGGCGCACCGGGACCTGGCGGCATCGATGGGCGTCCGCTACATCGAGAACGAGGCCGCCGATGACGAGGTGCTGCTGAAGGCGGGAATCGAGCGGGCGCGCGCCCTGATCGCCTGCGTGGACTCGGACGCCGAGAACATCTTCATCGCCCTGACCGCACGCGGCCTGCGCCCGGACCTGCTGATCGTGGCCCGCGCGTCGGCCGAGGACACCGAGAAGAAGCTCCGCCAGGCCGGGGCCGATCGGGTCATCTCCCCGTACAAGACCTCGGGCGCCGAGATGGCGCGGGTGGCGCTTCACCCCCAGGTCCGCGGCGTGGTTGAGGTCGCCGACTACCGGATGGAGGAGATCGACGCCACCGCGGGCAGCGAGGGCGTCGGCCAGACGCTCGAGGCGGTGCGGGGCGACTCGGTGATCGTGGCCGTCCGCCACGCCGACGGCCGGCTCGAGCCCCAACCGGCCCCCGGCACCGTGGTCAAGGCCGGGGACATGCTGGTGGCGATCGGCAGCCCGTCCGCGCTCGAGCAGCTCGAGGCGGCCTTCCAGCCCCTGGGGGTCCCGAGCCCGTGAGCCCGCCCCTGCTCGAGCTGCGCGAGGCGGTCCAGGCGGCTGCGGCCAGCGTCCGCGGTGACGGGGAGACGCCGGCCCAGACCCGGGTCGAGCGCCCCAAGCGCCAGAACCAGGGTGACTACTCCACCAACGTGGCGATGCTGCTGGCGCCGGCCCTGGGCGCCCCGCCGCGGGAGATCGCCGCCCGGGTCGGGCAGGAGCTCGCCCGGTCGCTGAGCGATGAGCTGGCCGGATGGGAGATCGCCGGCCCCGGCTTTCTGAACCTCACCCTGTCTGACGATTGGTACCGGCGGGCCACGCGCAACGTGCTCGACGCCGGTTCGGGGTACGGCGCCGGCGGAGTCGAGCACCCGGAGCGGGTGCTGCTCGAATTCGTGTCCGCCAACCCCACGGGACCGCTCGTGGCCGCCAACGGGCAGGCGGCCGCCTACGGCGACGCGCTGGGCCGGATCCTCGAGCACTGGGGCCATCACGTTCACCGCGAGTACTACTTCAACGACGCCGGCGGCCAGATCCGCCTGCTCGGCCAGTCGGTTCTGGCCCGCGCGCGCGGTGAAGAGATTCCCGACGGCGGCTACCAGGGCGAGTACGTGAGCGATCTCGCCGCCGCGATCCCGAAGGTCGAGTCAATGACCGCGGACGAGGCCGCGCACGCGGCGGTTGAGATACTCCTGGGCCAGGTCAAGGCGACGCTCGAGCGCTACGGCGTCCGCTATGACCGGTTCTTCAGCGAGCGCACCCTGCATGAGGGCTCGCCCTCGATTCTGGACCGGGCACTGGCGATCGTGGCCGAGGGCGGTCACAGCTACCGTTCCGAAGGCGCTCTGTGGCTGCGCACCACTGACTTCGGCGACGACAAGGACCGGGTACTGGTGCGCGCCGACGGCGGCCCGACCTATCTGGCCGCCGATCTGGCCTATCTGCTCGAGAAGCAGGAGCGGGGGGTTGAGCGCCAGCTGCTTCCGGTGGGCGCCGACCACCACGGCTACGTGGCCCGGATGAAGGCGGCATTCGCCGCGCTGGGCGGTGATCCCGATCGTCTCGAGATGCCGATCCTGCAGTTCGTGCACCTCGTGGAGGGCAGTGACCGCGCGGCGATGTCAAAGCGGCGTGGCGAGTTCATCCGGCTCGATGACCTGCTGGACGAGATCGGGGTCGACGCCACCCGCTACTTCATGCTCCAGCGCTCCCATGACCGCACGGTCGACCTGGACCTCGACCTGGCCAAGCGCCAGGACCGCGAGAACCCCGTCTACTACATCCAGTACGCCCACGCCCGGATCGTCACGATGCTGGGCAAGCTCGCGCCCGGGCGGGTGGCCGCCGCCCTGGCCCCGGACGCCGACTGGGGCCACGGGGAGCTGCATCCGGCCGAGCGCGCCCTGGTCAAGTCGCTCGCGTCGTTCCCGGACGAGATCGCCGAGGCGGCGATCAAGCGCGGGCCGCACCGGATTGCGGCCTACGCGCTCGAGCTGGCCCAGGAGTTCACCGCCTTCTACCGCGACTGCAAGGTGGTGGGGGCGCAGCCGGAGTCGGTCGAGTCCTTCCGGATCGCGCTCTCCCAGAGCGCGCGGCAGACGATCGCCCTGGCCCTGAACCTGCTCGGCGTCTCGGTTCCGGACTCGATGTAGGACCGGCCGGGCGCTCAGGCCAGCCGGTCACGCCTGAGGCCATCCGAGCCGGGCCTCACGCCCGGCGGGCCAGGTCCTCACGCAGGCGCCGGTCGTCCTCCGGATCCAGCGGGCCGGCAGCGCCCGGAAGCGGCGCGCCCGCCGTCACGCGCGTGCTGCGGCGCCATTTCGGCAGGGTGTAGAGCAGGAAGGCGATTCCGATGGCCAGGACCGCCGGGGGCAGGATGTAGATGACCAGGTTGAAGCCCTCGGCCGGGGGCTTGGCCAACACCGCCGGGCCGTAGTTGGCGACCAGGTTCTTCTCGATCTGCGTCCTGGTCAGGCCCTGGGCGATCAGCTGGCGAATGTAGGCGCGCTCCGAGAAGGCCTCCGGCGACTGGGCCACAGCCAGCGGCTCGTGGCAGGCCACGCACATGACGTCGTTCTGAACCTGGATGAAATCGGCGTGGCTCCGGGCCGCGGCGCCGGCCGCGGGGCACACGCAGCAGGCCATGAGCAGCGCGGCGCTCAGCGCCGTCACGATCCGGCGCCGGCGCCGGCGGCGGGGGCTCACGATCGCGCCGAGAGGATCGACGGCAGCGTCTGCTTCAGCCACGTGGTGTCGAGCTGGAAGCGGCGCACGGCCTGGATGCGACCCTGCCGGTTGATGACGAACGTCTCGGGGACGCCGGTGGCCCCGAACGAGCGGACGAAGTTGCCGCTGACGTCGCGCAGCACGGGGTAGGTGATGTGCTCCTGGCGCACGAACGCCTCCGAGGCCGACGTGTTGTCGAGATAAGTCACCCCGAGGATGGTGGCATGCTGCGTGCGCAGCGAGCGCTCGGCGTCGGCCAGGATCGGGGCCTCCGCCCGGCACGGGTCACACCATGAGGCGAACACGTTGAGCACCACCACCTGCCCGCGGTAATCGGCCAGTGACCTGGTCTGGTGCGAGCCCAGCACCGGCAGCGCGAGGTGGGCATCGGGCGCCGTCGGGAACGTGCCCCGTGCCACCTGGGAGTCGATCGACGAGCCGCTGTTCTGCCCTGAGACGCCGAAGGCCAGCAGCGCCAGCAGAGCCACGGCGGCCATCACGATGAGTCCCGGGAGCACGAACCGGCGCATTGCCGAGAAAACTCTAGCTCGGCCGGGCGCCCGGCCGCGAAGCCGAGAGCACGCCTCCGAGGTCTTAGAATGGGGTCCGACGCGGTGGTAGCTCAGTTGGTAGAGCGCAAGCTTCCCAAGCTTGAGGTCGCGGGTTCGAGGCCCGTCCGCCGCTTCTCAGCGCTCTCCGGTCGTTGACCCGGGAGTTGACTTCCAGTCTCAGCCGGGGGGCTGATCGCCACCCGGCTGGAAGCTGTCCTGGACAGCTGCGATCTTGTCGTGATGGACCGCCGCCGGCTGACACGCAACCGGGTCCCGAAATGATCGAGCCGCACGACGACGGGGAGCTGGCGCCCCGGATGGCCCGGGGGATCCGCACCGGGCTGTGGGGGATAGAGGAGACGCTCTACGTGATCGTCGGCCTGTTGCTGCTGGCCGCCGCGGTCCTGATCGTGGTCGGCACCGTCAGCGGCCTGGTCACGGCAGTGTCCAAACACCGGAGCGCAGTGGACACCGGCGTGATGGTGCTCGACCGCGTTCTCCTCACACTGATCGTGGCCGAGCTGCTGCACACGCTGCGGTACGTGGTTCTCCGCGGCCAGATCGTGGTCGATCCGTTCCTGTTCGTCGGGCTGATCGCCGTCGTGCGGCGCATCCTGATCATCACGGCCGAGCTCGAGCGCCAGACGCCGGGCGGCCATGCCCTGACCAACCAGCTCCTGGAACTCGGCCTGCTCGGCTTCCTCGCCCTAGCGCTGGCCGTGGCCATCTACCTGGTTCGCCGAAGCGGCTCAGACCGCCCCAACCAGACCCAGCTGAGTCCCCTCGAGCCGGCGTAGGCCCCGGACCCTAGACTCCGGTTGGTGCGTGGGTTTCACAGCACCAGTCCGCTGCGCCAACGGCTGACGCTGCCCCCACGTGCGGCCGCCGTGCACGAGCACGAGCGCCATCCCCGCGAGGCTGGTCATCTGGGCGTTGGCACCCTGGCCTGCCCCCGGTGCGATGCGCCGGTGGCGATCGGTCCCGGGCCACGCGCGATCGTCGAGTGTCTCCGGTGTCCGTACTGCGATAACCACGGTCCGGTGCGTGACTTCCTCAGCCTGGGCGCTCCCACCCGGCCGGCGCGGGTCGAGCTCCGGGTGCGGCTCACAGGCACCGCTTCACGGTAGCTATCCGGCTCGCGCGCGCTGGGTGACGAGCACGCAGCCGGCCACCACCACCGCGGCCAACAGCGCCATCGGGTCAAGCGATTCACCCAGCAGGGGCAGCGACCAAACGATCGTCAGCAGCGGCTGGGCCAGCTGGATCTGGCTGGCCCGGGCCACGCCGGCCTCGGCCAGGCCGCGGTACCAGGCAAAGAAGCCATAGAAGGTCGAGATCGTGCCCACGTACGCGAAGCCGGCCAGCGCCGCGGCGCCCAGATGGTGGGCGGGTGACCGGATCGCGCCGATCAGCGTCAGCGGCACGGCCACGGGCATGGCCAGCATCAGGCCCCAGGCGACCACCTGCCAGCCGGGGAGCTCCCGGGCCAGGCGCCCGCCCTCGGCATACCCGACCGCGGCCACGACGACCGAGGCCAGCAGCAGCAGGTCGGCGGCGTGAAGGGTGCCCGCTCCGCGGGACAGCGCGTAGCCGGTCACGACGACCGTTCCCAGCAGGCTGGCCATCCAGAACGCGGGTCCCGGCCGGTCGCCGATGCGGAGTACCGCGACGATTGCCGTGGCCGCCGGCAGCAGCCCGATGACCACGGCGCCGTGGCTCGAGCTCGTGCGGTGGAGGGCCAGTGCGCTGAGCACGCCGAAGCCGATCCCGCAGCCGAGGGCGACCGCGATCAGACCGACCCAGTGCCGCCGGTCCGGGACCGGGACCCCCGATAGCCGCAGGGTGAGCGCCGCGATCGCCCCCGCGATCACCGACCGGCCCGCGCCGACCACCAGGGGGTCGAACGCCCGCTCGGCCAGCGTGGTCGCCGGGAACGTGATCGAGAAGGCGAGCACCCCCAGGGCCGCCCACCCGACCCCTGCCGCCGGGGTCCCCGCGCCGGTTCCGCGCACGCTGGGCGACCGGACCCGCTCGCCGGGGGCCACTGCGGACATCCGGGTGTCGGGGCCCGGAGCGCTCATCGGTTCCGATGCGCACGAAGCGGGCCGGCCAGATCCCCGCGCTCGAGGACCTCGACTGCCTCCAGTCCCAGCCAGGCCGCGACCAGCCTCAGCTCGGCCATCAGCTCGGCCGCCACATGCGACACATCGACGCCGGGCTCGGCAAAGGCGCCCTGGACCAGCAGGACGCCACGCCGGCGGTCGGATTTGAGATCGACGCGGGCGACGAGCGCTTCGTCAAGCAGGAAGGGCAGCACGTAGTAGCCATAGACGCGACGGGCCGCGGGCGTGTAGATCTCGATCCGGTAATGGAAGTCGAACAGCCGCCGGGTGCGGGGGCGAAACCAGATCAAGGAGTCAAACGGCGACAGGAGGGCCCGCGCCTTGATGCGGCGGGGCTGCCGGCTGCCGGGCCACAGGTAGGCGGGAGCGTCCCAGCCCTGAACCGCGACCGGGATCAGCTCGCCCGCCTGCGCCAGTTCGGCCACCCGGGCCTTGGACGCGGCCCGGGGCAGGCGGAAGTAGTCACCCAGGTCGGGCTCGGTGGCCACGCCGAGGGCGTGGGCCGCCACCCGCACCAGCTGACGCTGCGCATCGGCGGCGCTGGGCGTCGGATGGGCCAGGATTTCCGGGGGAAGCACCCGATCAGTGGTGTCGTACAGGCGCTCGAAGTTGACCCTCCGGGCGGCCGCCACCTGACCCGTGAAGAACAGGTGCTCGAGCGCCACCTTGCCCTCGTGCCAATTCCACATGTGGCCCTCACGCGCAGGCGGCCGCACGGCGCCCGTGTCGCGGGCCCGGATCGGCCCCCGTTCACGCACCAGCTCGAGGGTCTCGGCAACGAGCCCGGGTTGCTCCCGGATGATGCGGGCGATGGACCCCCACGCCTCGCGGTCGACGTCCGCCATCCGCCAGCGGAACAGCGGGTGGAGCTCGAGCGGGATCAGCGACGCTTCGTGCGCCCAGTATTCGACCAGTCGCCGGTCGACCCGACCGTTGTCGTGGCCGGCGATCCGATCCAGGCGCGCGCGGTCATACGGCCCGAGGCGGGAGAACAGCGGCATGTAGTGGGCGCGGCTGAACACGTTGACCGAATCCAGCTGCAGCACCCCGAGGCGGCTGATCAGCGCCGAGATCTGGTTGACACTCGGCGCCCGCGAAGGCCGCGCACGGCCAAAACCCTGCGCCGCGAGCGCGATGCGCCGGGCCCGGGCGGCGCTCAGTTCGAGCTGAGGATCGGGGCTGCTGATCGCGGTCACTTGGGAATCGTCGGGCGTTCGGGCTGAAGGGCGGATATTGGCAATGGCCCCGGCATCGACCGGGGCGCCCTTCCGCTACCACTGAGTAGGATGTCGGCCGATTGTCATGGATGACCGCCGCCGGACAAGACTGGATTCGCGAGCCGCGGTCTGCCGCTGCGGCGCACTGGGGGGGTCGCTCGCCGCGACGATGGGCAGCGCGATGCGGCGGCGGTCCTTCGACGGCGCGGCATGAGCACCGGCAGCGCGGACAGGATCCGGGCCGGCGATGCAGCGGCCCGGGCCGGTCGGCTGGACCGGGCGGAGAAGCTCTACGCCGAGGCTGATGCGGCGGGCGACGGGGCGGCGTCGGCCAAGCTTGGCGTGCTGCGCGAGCACCGGGGCGACGTCGACGGTGCGCTCGAGGCGCTGCGGCGGGCAGATGATCGCGGCGACGGCTTCGGGACCCTGCGGCTGGGTCTGCTCCTGGCCGGCCTCAACCACTGGCAGGAGGCCGAGCGGGCCTTCCGCCGCGCCGAGGAACGTGGCTCCGATCCGGTCGGGCTCGACCTGATCGGGCTGCTGGGTGACCGCGAGCACAGTGCCCTAAAGGCCACGTCCAGCGCCGCCCCGACCTCTGCCCTGGCCAATCCGGTGCTGGTGGGGGCGATGACGGTGCTGGTGCTGCTGGTGGCGGTGTTCCTGGCCTATAACGCCAACCAGGGGCTGCCGTTCGTACCCACCAGGGAGCTGAAGGTTGACCTGGCCAGCGGCGCCGACATCGTGGCCGGGGACGCGGTCAATGAGGGCGGCTACCGCGTGGGACTGGTCTCCGACGAGAAGCCGATCCGGCTGCGCAGCGGCCAGATCGGCGCCCAGCTGACCCTGCAGTTGGACCAGAGCCGCGGACAGGTCCCGGTGGATTCGACGGCGGAGGTGCGGCCGCGGTCGGTGTTGGGGTTGAAGTTCGTGGATTTGCATAAGGGGAGCTCGCGTCGGGATTTTGCGGATGGGGGGACGATGCCGATCGCGCAGACGAGTGTGCCGGTGCAGTTTGAGGACATCAATATGGCGTTCAATCCGCCGACGCGGACGGCGATTGATCGGAATCTGGTGGGGTTTGGGGATGCGTTGGCGGGGCGG
>DASVYO010000016.1:0-8302 GCA_036392135.1 Solirubrobacteraceae bacterium | reverse complement strand
GGTCCTCGGTGACTGTCCCGGTCCACGTGCTCGGTCCGTAGAAGCCGGGCGGGTTGGTACTCAGCGTGGAAACGCCGACCGCAGGGGTGGTGGTTCCGGGCAGCGCAGTCGATGAGGGGCCGCCCCGGCCGCCGGCCAGGGGGGCGCCGCCGGGGCTCGGATGATGGTGGCTCCGCGAGTGCGCGCGGGGGTGTGAGCTCGGCTCGGGCCGGGAGCGATTCACCTGCGGTGATGTGATGGCCGCGGGCGGCGGGCTCGGCGCGACGGTCGGCGCGGCGGACGACGGCCCTGGCGTGGTCGTGGTGCTCGGCTGGGTGGCCGTGGGCGGTTGCGTGGCCGTGGGCGGTTGCGTCGCCGTGGGGGTCTGGGTGGCGGTGGGGGTCTGGGTGGCGGTGGGGGTCTGGGTGGCCGAGGGCGGTTGCGTGGGTTCGATGGTGCCGGTGACGGCCCCGCTCGAGGTTCCGGCCGTGGCCGGCGGGCTCGGCGTGGCCACCGGGATGCTGGTCGCCGGCGTGGCGGCGGAGGCGGAGGCGGTGCTCGTGGTGCCGGCCGCCCGAGTGGGTCCGGGCCGGATGGGGGCGAGCCGGGTGGGGGTGAGGCCCTCGACGCGGTTGCCCTTCACCGGGCGCCGGGCCAGCCGGTCCTGCGCGATGCGCGCCTGGTCGACGATCCGCTCCCGCGTGCCCGAGGGGTGCAGGGCCGGGGCCGCGGCGGCGGCCACGGCCAGGGCAGGCGTTGAGGTGGCGGTCACGGCGACCGCAGTGGCCACAGCCACCGTCCGACGGAGGTGACCCCCGCCCGAACGCGACGGCGCGCGCGGCGGAATCAGCTGCAGCGCGGCCGGTCCCGGATGGCGGAGCTCGGGGACCGGCAGGACGACCGTCTCGGTCAGGTCGGCTCCGGCGTCCAGCTCGAACCACACACCGGGGTGCTCGACGATGGTCAGCGGAACCGCGAACAGAGCCTGCCACAGGATCTGCGTCTGTCCCCCGGTCAGGAGCCGGCGCTCAGTGCGGCAGGCGTGGCTCGGAAAGCGGAGCGGGGTCCCCGGTCCCGCGTGGACGGCGAGCTCAGCGGTCGACGGTGCGGGCTCGGTTGCCGGGACGCCGGCGAGGATCTGCATCACGGCCAGGCGATCAGCCGTCCGCTCGTAGTCGAAGCGTTCCAGGATCAGGCAGAACATCGAGTCTTGGGGGTCAGCTGGAGGGGCCTCAGAGCGCCGCACTGGCGACCTCAGGCGGAGCGACCTCGGCACAGGCCCGCTCCACGGCGGCCAGCAGGGCCTCGAACGGACTCCACTTGGGGAGCACCGGAAGCGCGGTCAGGCCCGTGTGCGGATCGCCGCTGACGGCCACGATGCCCACCGGACGACTGAGCGCGCCCAGGCGGGCCGCCTCGAGCGCGGCGGCGGTGAGCGACGCGCTGGCATCGATCACCACCACGTCGGCCCCCGTCCGAACGGCGGCGGCGGCGAGCGTCTCCCCGCGCGCGTGCACGTGGACCGTATAGCCCCGGCGGGTCAGAAGGGTGCCGGCGAGCGCCCGGAAGCGGCGGTCCTCGGCCACGAGCAGGACTCGTCGGGTGGGGGTCGGTTCGGATGCGCGCATGCGGTGAATGTCGCCCCGTGCGCGGGGGTTCCCGACCCCACCAACGTCTAGCTCCCGCTACCGGTTGGTGTTGAGAGTGAGTGCCTCACCGGGGGTTCCCACCTTGGTCTAGGTGGGAACTAGCGGTTGGTCTCTGGGGGCGCGCGGCGCTGAGGTCCGATGTCTCAGCCATGGCGGACAACTCCTCAACCAGCACCGGTCTTGCCGGTGGCCCATCGTCCGCCTTCTCACCACACACAAACCGGGGCAACCGGCATGACAGAAGGGGAGGAGGTGAAAACAACATGATGAACCTTTTTGACCTCGTCACCATCTTCGCGGCTCGCTTTCGCCGTGAGGAGGGTCAGACGATGGCGGAGTACGGCATCCTGATCGCCGTCATCGCGATCATCGTCGTCGTCGCCGCGGCTCTGCTCGGCGGCAGCATCTCCAGCCTCTTCAGCAGCACTTCCGGCCACCTCTAGGCCGTCAGTACCGCAACAACGACAGAGCGCCCGCTGCGAAGTCCTGCACCTCCAGGCTTCCGACGGGCGCTCTTGTCGTTGGTGTGACCGTGGCTCGATCGTCGCGCGCCGAGCCCGCGCCGAGCCCCCGTTCCCGGCCGTTCGCACGGCCCCGGCCGGCCGATCCCCCAGTCGCCAGGGGCCGGCCCCCGGTCCTGTCCTCACCACTAGACCTTGGTCTAGGTCCAACTAGCGGTTCTCTCAGTCCAGCCCCATACCTCACACATCGATACGAGAGCTAGCGGCCCTGAGTGTCGCTTCCGAACAGGAATGGCAATGACGCTATGCACCCCCACAACGAACACACTGCGCAATTTCGCAGCCCGGCTCCGTCGGGAGGACGGCCAGTCACTGGTCGAGTTCGCGGTGGTGCTGCCGGTCCTCATCCTGATCATCCTGGGGATCGTCTACTTCGGTCGCTACGAGGACTACTCCAACCAGGAGACGCAGCTGGCCGAGACTGGCGTGCGCTGGGCGTCGATTGCCTGGCAGGCCGGAAGCTACGTGATGCCTCCCGCCTGCACGGCCACGCCCACGCTGCAGTGCTACGTGCGTGCGCAGGCGCAACCGGAGCTGGCCAACGGCAGCTCGGATGTCAAACAGGCCCAGGTCTGGATCTACCAGCCGACCACGGCGACCAGCGGCTACGTCTCCGGGGCGCCGCTGCGGGTGTGTGTGGTCAGCACCGTCAACTTCCCTTCACCGATCGGCACGCCGTCGGCGACCGTCAGCCAGGCGGCCACGATGCGCATCGAGCAGTTTCCGCCGGGCGTCACCCCGACTTCCACTCCGTGGGCGGCCGGCAATCCGACCGGCGCCGTCCTGCCCCCGAGCAACACCAACTGCCCGCTTACGTGAACCCGCAAGGAGTCAACCCGTGAAACTCACCCAGAGAAGGATGGCCCGGCCAAGCCTGGGCGGAATGCTGGCCACCCGTCAGGGTGCATTGATCCTGGCCGTGATCTGCGCGGCCTGCGCAGCGGGGATCCTCGTGTTCGCGCTCGGCCAGTACAAGACCCAGGTCCAGGCGCCGGCCCCGATTCAGGGCACCGTCCTGATCGCCACCGCCCAGATCCCCCAGGGGATGGCCGGCAACGTGATCGCCGCGCGTGGGCTGTACAAGGCCACGCCGGTCGCCGCGGCCCAGGTTCAGGCGGGCGCGGTGAGCGATGCCTCGGCCCTGGCCGGCAAGGTGGCCACGACCAACATCCTGCCCGGTCAGCAGCTGACCGTGGCGGATTTCTCGGGCCCGACCGGGGTCGTTGGTCTGCTCACCCCCGACCAGCGGGCGGTGGCGCTCAACATCAGCGAGTCACCGGGGGCGACGGACATCCTCCAGGCCGGCGATCGCGTTGACATCTACGCCAGCTTCGGCGGGAAGATGGTCCTGTTGGACCCGAACATCGAGGTGATCAAGCCCGCGGGCGCGACCTCCTCGACCAGCACCGGTTCGGCCCAGCCGGCCAGTGCCGCACCGACCGGCACCACCGCCGCCAGCAGCTCGACCACCTCGACGTCCGCGTCGGCGACCCCGGCGCCCGCGTCAGGCGCTCCGGCCACGACCATCAGCGGCGGATCGATGGTCCTGGCCGTCACGGCCAAGCAGGCGGCCGACCTGATCTTCGCGGCCCAGAACGCGACGCTCTATCTCACCCTGCGGCCCAACGGCGCCGTCGCCACACCGGCGAAGGTGACCACGGAACAGACCGTGATCGCGGACGCCGTCGCCCAGGTCAACGCCAACCCAACCGGAGGCCACTGATGAGTGCCCAACTGCAGGTCCTGGTGGCGCTCGACGGAGAGGTCGACCGCGGTCTGGTCGAGACGCTCGTCGCGCGGGACCCCAACATCCAGGTGCTGGACTATCTCGAGCTCGACGGACCGACGGCCAGCGGCCTCGGCCTCGGTGACGCCCTGATCATCGCCGTAGCCGACTACACCGCCGAGGCCCGGGACTTCGTGGTCAAGGCCCACACCCAGCACGCCAGCCGGCCGATCGTCCTGCTCTGCCCGAGCGGCAGCGGAGACTATCTGCACGAGGTGTTCTCGAACGGCGTCGACGACATCGTCGCGCTGCCCACGGAGCACGGCGTGAGCGTCGACCCGGCGCTGTCGCGACAGCTGGCGTTCGCCCTCGAGAAGTCCGTGATCCGCAAACGCGGTGCGGTGGCCACCAAGACCGAGACGGTGCGCAACGTGATCTGCGTGCTGGGTCTCAAGGGTGGCAGCGGCAAGACCCTGACCTCGGTCAACCTGGCCGTATCGCTGGCCGACGCCGGCCACAGCGTGGCGATCCTCGATCTCGACCTCCAGTTCGGCGACGTCGCCCTGTCGATGGGGCTGACGCCGATGCGGACGATCTACGACCTGGTCCGCTCCGGCGGGTCGCTGGACGCCGACAAGCTCGAGGACTTCCTGATGGAGCATCCATCGGGGGCGCGGGCGCTGCTGGCCCCGGTCCGGCCCGATCAGGCGGCCATGATCACGGTCCCCTTCCTGGCCGAGGTGCAGCGCCTGCTGGGAGAGATGTTCGAGTTCGTGATCATCGATACCTCACCGAGCTTCGGGCCGGAGGTGATCAGCCTGATCGACGCCTCGACCGACGTCTGCGTCGTGGCCATGCGCGACACCCTGTCGCTCAAGAACACGAAGCTCGGCCTGGAGACGCTCGAGCGGATGGAGTACGACCGCCGCCGGGTCAAGATCCTGCTCAACCGGGCCAACACCAACGTCGGCATCGAGCGTGAGGACGTCCTGGCCATCCTCGGCCGCGATGTCGACATCCTGGTCCCGAGCCATCGCGACATCACCCGGTCGGTCAATCAGGGCGAGCCGATCGCGTTGCAGCGCAACCACGAGGCGGCCAAGGCCTACCGGATGCTGGCCGAGCTCTATATCGAGGAGGCCCGGCAACGGTCGGCCCAGGAGGGCATGGCGCCCGTCATCGAGCTGCCCACGGCGGCCGCCGAGGCGAGCTCGGCGCAGGGTCGCCAGTCGATCTTCCGCCGGAGGCGGAGTGCCTGATGCAGCTTCACGAGCGCCTCTCCAACAGCCAGCCGGAGGAGAAGCAGAACCGCTTCGCGGTCCCCTTCTCCGAGATGAAGACCAGGATCCATCTCCAGCTGATCGAGGATCTGGGCCGCCAGCTCTTCAACACGCAGCTGGACGAGCTCACCCTGCGCCACCGCGTGCAGGAAGAGCTCCAGGAGCGCCTGGCCAAGGAGCCGGGGATCTCCCGTGAGGATCGCCTGCGGATCGCGGTCGAGCTGACCGCCGACATCCTCGGTCACGGGCCGCTGGAGCGCCTGCTCGAGGACGACACGGTCTCGGAGATCATGTGCAACGGCCCCTACGACATCTGGGTGGAGCGGGCGGGCCGGCTGCACCGGACGCCCGTGCGGTTCACCGATGACGGCCACCTGATGCGAATCATCAGCAAGATGGTGGCTCAGGTCGGACGCCGCATCGATGAGTCCTCCCCGATGGTCGACGCGCGCCTGCCCGACGGCAGCCGCGTGAACGCCACCATCCCGCCGCTGTCCCTGACCGGTCCGCTGCTCACCATCCGCAAGTTCGGCAAGCACAAGCTGAACATGGACGCCCTGATCAAGAAGGGCTCGCTCAGCATCGAGACGGCTGAGCTGCTCTCCAAGTGCGTGCAGGCCCGGCTGAACATCCTGATCGCCGGCGGCACCGGGTCCGGGAAGACGACGATGCTCAATGCTCTGTCCTCCTATATCCCGGACAGCGAGCGCATCATCACGATCGAGGACGCGGCCGAGCTGAACCTCAACCAGCGTCACGTGCTGCGCCTGGAATCCCGGCCGAAGAACATCGAGGGCGAGGGGGAGATCGCGATCCGCGACCTGGTCAAGAACTCCCTGCGCATGCGCCCTGACCGGATCGTCATCGGGGAGTGCCGTGGGGCCGAGGCCCTGGACATGCTCCAGGCCATGAACACCGGTCACGACGGGTCGCTCTCGACGCTGCACGCCAACACGCCGCGAGATGCTCTGGCCCGCCTGGAGACGATGGTCCTGATGGCCGGCTATGACCTTCCCCTGCGCGCGATCCGCGAGCAGATCGCCTCCGCCCTCGACCTGCTGATCCAGATCGAGCGGATGAGCGACGGGACCCGTCGCGTGGTGGCGGTGACCGAAGTGCAGCGGATGGAGGCCGACGTGATCACGCTCCAAGACCTGTACAAGTTCGAGGTCGACTCCGTCGCCCATACGAATCACATCGTCGGCTCGCTGAAGCCGACCGGACTCCGCCCCGGATTCCTGGACAAGTTCGAGCACCGGGGGATCGAGTTTCCCCGGGAGGCCATGGGACGGCTCGCTCCGGTGGCCCTGGCCGGTAACGGCCGTGCCTGAGCGCGCCTCCGCCAGGCGCCGCCCGGCGAGCGTCCTGAGCCTGGTCGGCGCGCTGATGCTCGCGCTCCTCGCCCTGAGTGCCGGGGTGGCGCAGGCGGCCTCGCTGACGGGCTGGCTCGACTCGGGGTCGGTGTTTCCCAACCGAGCCCTGGTTCTGATCCCGCCCGCTGGAGCAGCCGTGAGCTCATCCACGCTCCACGTGGCCGAGAACGGCGCCGCGGTTCGCGGCCTGTCGGTGACGCCCACGCCGCAGGCCGGCCCCGGCGACTTCGGCCTCGTCCTGGTGGTGCAGCACAGCCTCCACATGCCGCTCAGCGCGCGTACCGCGATCCTCTCCATGACCGGCCAGCTGGCTCATCTGCGCAGGGCCCAGCAGGAGCTCGGCATCGTTGGACTGGACCGCGGCTCGAGTCTGATCGCGCCCCTCAGCACTGACGCCGCGCATCTCCAGAGCGCCCTGCGGAGCGCGCCGGCGAGCGGCAGCGGCGCCGATGTGCCGTCCGGCGTGGGCCTCGCTCTGGCCCAGCTGCGCGCGGCTCATGTCGCCCTGGGGGCGGTCATCGTGGTCTCCGACGGCGTCGGCACGCTGACCGCGGACCCGGCGAAGGTCGCGGCGGTGTCGAGCGCGGCGGCCGCGGCGCACGTGCCGATCTTCACCGTCGGCCTGCAGGATCAGGCGGCCACACCGGCGAGCCTGACCGCGCTGGGCAACGCTGCGCCCGGCCAGTCCGTCCAGGGCGCCCCGTCGCGCCTGGGCGCGATCGGCAGCGAGATCTACTCCGTCCTGACCCGCGCCTACGTCGCGCGCTGGCGCTCGGTTGTGCCGGCCGGGCGGCCGGCCAGCGTGCTCGCGCAGATCGATCACGTTCCCGGGTCGGTCGCGGCCGGCTACCAGGTCCCGGCCGCCCGCCCGTCGGGCGGCAAGCCGCCTGACGGCAGCCGGCGCCGCGGTGCACCGCGCGCTTCCACTTCGCCGGCCACGCGTCGGCCCCCGGCGGTGGCACCCGCCCCGGCCCAGGCATCCTCGCCGGCGCCGGCCGCGGCGGTCCCGTTCTGGTCCTCCGCGATCGGCACGCTGGCGGTCGCCGGCATCGTGGGCGTGCTGGTGGGCGCAGCCGTGCTGCTGGCCCTTCACCGGCCCTCGCGACGTGGGGTTCGGATGCGCGTGGGCACGTTCGTGGAGATGGCCGCCGCGGAGTCCCCGGTCGCGGATTCCCCGGCCGTCCCGCAGGTGCCGAGCAGGAGCATCGTCCACCGGCTCGAGAACAGCGATCGCTGGCGGGCGTTCGCGCTCGACGTGGAGATCGCCCACAACCGCCGCAGCCCGATCGAGCTGGTCAAGCGCGCCCTGCTCCTGGCGCTGGTGAGCGCTGCGGTGCTGGTCCTGCTCACCGGCTCCGGGCTGTTCGCTCTGGTACCGCTCGTGGGCTGGTGGTTCGCGCTCCGGAAGATGATGGCGCGGGCGGCCGATAAGCAACGTGAGAAGTTCCGCGTGTCGCTGCCCGGGTACCTTCAGGACCTGGCCAGCGCGATCCGGGTCGGACGCAGCCTCGTGGCCGCCCTCACGGTGGTCGCCGAAAGCGCTGAGGAACCGACCAAGAGCGAGCTGGAGCGAGCGGTGACCGATGAGGCCCTGGGGCGGCCGCTGGACCTGGCGCTGGAGGCCGTGGCCAAGCGAATGGACGCTCCGGATCTCGATCAGGTCGCCCTGATCGCCGCTCTGAACCGGCGTTCGGGCTCCAACGTGGCTGAGGCGCTGGACCGCGTCTCCGAGGGTGCGCGCGAGCGTCAGGACCTCAAGCGTGAGGTGAAGGCG
>DASVYO010000015.1:0-17185 GCA_036392135.1 Solirubrobacteraceae bacterium | reverse complement strand
CTGCCAGGACCTGACCGAGCTGTCGCTGCCCGAGCCGGTCGATGTCGTGTTCTCGAACGCCACCTTCCACTGGATCCTCGACCACGATGCGCTGTTCGCCGCCCTGCACCGCAACCTGAGGCCGGGGGGCCGGCTGCTGGCCCAGTGCGGCGGCCGCGGCAACATCGAGGCCTTCCGGCGGATCGGGGAGGCGGTGGCCGGCGAGCCGCCGTTCGCCCCGTACTTCACCGACTGGGTCCGGCCGTGGAACTACGCCACCGCCGAGGAGACGGCGGACCGGCTTAAGCGCGCGGGGTTCAGCCAGGTCAGGACGTGGCTCCAGCCCAAGCGGGTTCTCCCCGAGCGCGACTTCCTGCGCACGGTGTGCCTGGTGCGCCATCTCGATCCGTTGCCGGGGGAGCTCCGTGACCCGTTCGTGGATCGCGTGATCGAGTGCTGCGGCGAGCCACTGGTGCTCGACTACGTGCGCCTGAACATGACCGCGCGGCGGTCTTGACAGGACCGCACCCGCGGGACTACGTTTTCCTGAGCGGAGAAGGCTAGGGGTGTCGAGAGACGCTCAGAGGGAGGCGCAGGGCCATGGGTGGGAGGATCTCGCGCAAACGCGTCGCGTCGCTGTCGTGTGCGGTGGCGCTGGGCACGGTGGCGCTGTTCGAAGTCGCGGTGACGGGGGCGAGTGCCCGAACGGCCGCCGGTGCTCAGGTGAGCGGGGTGAGCACGTCGAGCTTGGGCCAGTTCTCGCCGACGTTCGTCGGCCCGGCCGCCACCGGCTGTGCCAGCGGCTGCGCGCTATTGACCGGCCCCTTCAACACCCCATCGATCGCGTCGACGGGATCTAGCCCCCAGGGAACGGCGGGCCTGAGGGCCGCAGCCGCGGACCGCCCGCGCGCCCTGCGCAGCCCGACCACCCGGGTGCGCCCCGCCAGCTCCGCCGTCCTGGCCCCGACGACGAGCGCGGCTTCGCTGCCCTCGGTCAGCTGCCAACCGCTCGGACCGGGCTGTGACTCGATCAGCACCTCGGCGGGCGGCGCGACGGGTGTCAAGGGGCTCAACGCGGTCGACAGCGCGTCGATGCCCACCAACTTCATCGGCGACATCGAGCCCCCCGACCAGGGACTGTGCGCGGGCAACGGATACGCCGTCGAGACCAACAACATCGGCGAGATGCTGGTGTTCAACACCGCCCTGCAGCGCCAGTCCGCGCCGATCCCGCTCGACAGCGTGATGGGCCTGACCGGCCGCGGCTGGAGCAGTGGCGGGGATCCCTCGTGCGAGTTCGACCCCAGCAACGGCGGACACTGGTTCTTCACCGAGATCGCCTCGGCCAGCACCGAGCAGAGCGGGGGACCGTTCAGCGGCTGCTTCGCCGCCGTCGCCAACACGTGCTACGAGGGGATTGCGGTCAGCCAGGGCTCGAGCCCGTACGGCCCCTACCACGTGTACTTCGCCAACGCCAACTACAACCCGAGCGAGCCCGGGTATCCCTACCTGCTGAACGATTTCGCCAAGATCGGCGTGACCCGCGACGCCTTCCTGATGTTCTATGACGAGTTCCCGCTCAACAGCTCGGTGCCGGGCATGGGCGGCGGCTTCTTCAATGGCGCCCAGGAGCTGGCCTTCAACAAGACGGCGCTCGAGCAGGGTCTTCCCGTGACCGACCCGAACGGACATCCCGATGCCGCCGTCAACGTGGCGATCGAGAACATGGGCCGCATCTCCACACCCGACGGAACCTGCGCCGGCACGGCGGGCGTCGCGTGCTGGGCGGCGGTGATCCCGGCGCAGCCCGCCGACGTGGGTCAGTTCGACAACGGCTACGGCGGGTCGGGGTTCATGATGGACTCGCTGGACTTCAACAGCTTCGCCGGGGCACCCACCTCCGGCGATAACCGGATGGCGGTGTGGGACTGGACCGGGCTGAGCAGCCTGACCAGCCAGCACTGCAACAGTTGCAGCGCGGTCAAGTTCGGCGGCCAGCTGTTCTCCGGTGTGGCGGCCTACAACGATCCATCGAGCGCCGCGCTGCCGACCGGCATCGTGACCGCGCAGAAGGCCGGGCCGATACCGCTGGGTGACCAGTGCGGTGCGGCCGGGCTGAGTGTGGGTACACCGCCGCCGGCCTCGTGCCCCGAAGGCGGCCTCGCCACCAACGGCGACTTCATGACCCAGGTGTCCCAGGCCCAGAACCAGCTGTGGGGCGCGACCACGACCCAGCTCAGCCAGACCTTCGGGCGTCAATCGGAGCTGCATCAGGGCGCGGTCTACTGGGTGGTCGGGACCGGCTCGTTCGACACGACCGGCCGGTTCAGCCTGACCAACCAGGGCTACGTCTCGGCCGCGCACGAGAATCTGGAGATGCCGGCCATGGCCGGCGAGGGCACCGGCGGGAACGGCGGGGCGATCATGCTGTTCACGCTGAACGGCAACGGCGGGCCCACCCACGCCGACCACGGCGGGTTCTATCCCAGCACCGCCTACGGGCGGCTGACCGCCACATCGAATGGCCTGACCGGCTCGGTGACCAACATCGCCGACATGGGCCAGTCGCCCCAGGACGGCTTCACCGAGTACCAGGGATATCCGGGCACCGTCCGGCCCCGCTGGGGGGACTACAGCGAGGGCATCTTCCTGCCGGGGTCCGGTGGCCGGATCTACTTCGCCAACGAATACATCCAATATCCGAACTGCACCGGGAAGGCGTTCAGCCTGACCATCGGGACCTGTGGCGGAACGCGCGACGGCTACGCCAACTGGGGAACCTCGGTCAACTACGTGGTGCCATAGGGCGGCGAGGCTGCAGGGCGCGGGCCGAGACGGTACGGTCCGCGCCCTGTGAGCCACAAACTGATCCTGCTCCCCGGCGACGGCATCGGCCCCGAGGTGATGGCCCCTGCCCTGGAGGTGCTGGGCGCGGTCGCGCCGGGCGCGTTCGACTACGAGGAGCACCTGTTCGGGGGCGCCGCCATCGACGCCCACGGCACCGCCCTGACCGAGGAGACGCTCGCCGCCTGCCAGCACGCCGACGCCGTGCTGCTGGCCGCGGTGGGCGGACCCAAGTGGGACACCACCGACCCGGACCGACCGCGCCCCGAGCAGGGCCTGCTCGGCCTGCGCAAGGGCCTTGGCCTGTTCGCCAACCTGCGCCCGGTCAAGCCGTTGCCGGCCCTGTACGACGCCAGCCCGCTGAAACGCGAGGTGATCGAGCGGACCGACCTGCTCGTCGTGCGTGAGCTGACCGGCGGGATCTACTTCGGCGAGAAGACGCGCACCGCGGATTCGGCCTCCGACCTCTGTCTCTACACCCGGGGGGAGATCGAGCGGATCGCCCGGGTCGCCTTCCGCTCCGCCCGCTCCCGGGTGACCAGCGTCGACAAGGCCAACGTGCTCGAGACCAGCCGCCTGTGGCGCGAGGTCGTGCGCGACGTGCACGGCCGCGAGTTTCCCAACATCGAGCTCGAGCACCTGCTGGTCGACAACGCGGCCATGCGGCTGGTCTCGGCCCCGCGCCACTTCGAGGTGATCGTGACCGAGAACATGTTCGGTGACATCCTCAGCGACGAGGCGGCCATGCTGACGGGCAGCCTGGGGATGCTGCCCAGCGCCTCGCTGGGGGAGGATGGCCCCGGCGTGTTCGAGCCCGTGCACGGCTCGGCGCCCGATATCGCCGGCACCGGCAAGGCCAATCCGCTGGCCATGTTCCTATCGGTGGCGCTCATGCTGCGACACGGTTTTGGCCTGGAAGAGCAGGCCGCGGCGGTAGAATCGGCCGTTGACGGGGCGCTGGCCGATGGGCTGCGCACCCCGGACCTGGGCGGCGACGCGAGCACCGCGGAGGCCACCCGGGGAGTTCTGAAGCACCTGTAACAAACCCCGGCCCGGGTCCCCGAAGGCCCCAACAAGGAGACGTCGTGGAGAAAGCCGACCTCATCTGGCACAACGGAGAGCTGGTTGCCTGGGAGGACGCCAAGATCCACGTACTCACCCACGGGCTGCACTACGGAACCGGGGTGTTCGAGGGCGAGCGCGCCTACGCCACCGACCACGGACCGGGGATCTTCCGCCACCGCGACCATCTGCGGCGGCTGCTGCAGTCGGCCGAGCTGTACTACATGCCGGTCCCCTACACGCTCGAGGAGCTGCGCAGCGCCACGCACGAGCTGCTGCGGGCCAACCACCTGCAGGAGTGCTACATCCGGCCGATCGTCTACCGCGGGTACGGCCAGATGGGGCTGAACCCGCTCGACTGCGAGGTGTCGGTGTCGATCGCCGCCTGGCCGTGGGGGGCCTACCTGGGTGAGGAGTCAAAGCTGACCGGGATCCGGGCCAAGGTGTCGAGCTGGCGGCGCATCTCCTCCGACGCGCTGATCCCGCACGCCAAGGCCAGCGGGCAGTACCTGAACAGCGTGCTGGCCAAGATCGAGGCCACCAAGGCCGGCTATCAGGAGTCGATCCTGCTCGACACCCACGGGTTCGTGAGCGAGGGCTCGGGGGAGAACATCTACATCGTCAAGGGCGGGCGGATCGTCACGCCGCCGCAGACGGCGGGCATCCTGGATGGCATCAGCCGGGCCTCGATCCTGACCATCGCCGGCGATCTCGGCTACGAGGTCGTGGAGCGCGATCTGGCCCGAGCCGAGCTGTTCCTGGCCGATGAGGTGTTCCTGTCGGGCACCGCCGCCGAGCTCGTGCCGGTGCGCGAGATCGATGACCACGTCATCGGCGAGGGCACCGCCGGACCGAT
The DNA here is from genome assembly GCA_036392135.1 of Solirubrobacteraceae bacterium. Taxonomy (GTDB): domain Bacteria; phylum Actinomycetota; class Thermoleophilia; order Solirubrobacterales; family Solirubrobacteraceae; genus Palsa-465. The sequence goes on along the minus strand of DASVYO010000015.1, from coordinate 12,444 downwards.
CACGCGGGATCTGCAGAGGGTGTTCGAGGCCGCCCTGCACGGCCGCGACCCTCGCTACACGGACTGGCTCGACGTGGTCGACATGCCTGCCGGTCAGCCCGCCCAGGCCGGCGCCGGGTCCGGAACGCCATGAGCCGGGTGGCCGGCGCGCAACCCGCCCGCCGCACCGATCCGGGTCCGGCGTGACCCACATCGAGCTCTACGACACGACCCTGCGCGACGGTATGCAGGGGGAGGGCATGTCGCTCTCGGCGGGCGAGAAGCTCCGCGTCGCCCACCGCCTGGACGAGCTCGGGATCGACCTGATCGAGGCCGGCTTTCCGGGCTCCAACCCCAAGGAGCAGGAGCTGTTCGGGCTGCTGGCCGGCGAAAGCTTCGGCCACGCCCAGATCGCCGCCTTCGGCATGACCCGCCGGCGCGACACCGCGGCCGGGTCGGATCCCGCCCTGCGCGGCCTGGCCGACAGCTTCGCGCCCGTCTGCACCCTGGTCGGCAAGACCTGGGGACTGCACCTGGAGAAGGTGGTCAAGGTCGACCGGGACGAGAACCTGCGCATGATCTCGGAGTCAGTGGCCTTCCTGGTCGCGGCGGGCAAGCGTGTGGTCTACGACGCCGAGCACTTCTTCGATGGCTTCGCCGATGACGCGGAGTACGCGCTGCGCTGCCTGCGGGCGGCGATCGAGGCCGGCGCCGAGACGGTCGTCTGCTGCGACACCAACGGGGGCACGCTGCCCGACGGGATCGCCACCGCGATGGGCCCCGTGGTGAGGGCCGTCGGAGGTACCGGCGTGCGGGTCGGCATCCACTGCCACGACGATGCCGGCTGCGGCGTGGCCTGCTCACTGGCCGCGGTCGGCCAGGGGGCCACACACGTGCAGGGGACCATCAACGGCTACGGCGAGCGCTGCGGCAACGCCAACCTGATCACGATCATCCCCAACCTGCAGCTGAAGCTCGGCCACCGGTGCCTCAGCCCGGAGCAGCTGGCGACGCTGACGCCGACCGCCAACTACGTGGCTGAGCTCTTGAACTTCACCCCAGACCCCGACTCGCCGTACGTCGGCCGCAACGCGTTCGCTCACAAGGGCGGGATGCACGTGGCCGGGGTCAGCGCCGACCCGGCGACGTTCGAGCACATCGCGCCCGAGATCGTCGGCAACCGGCGGGAGATGCTGATCTCCGAGCTGTCGGGCAAGGGCACCGTCCAGAGCCGGGCCGCCGACCTCGGCCTGGAGCTCGACGACCAGACCGCCAGCCAGGTTGTGCAGCGGGTCAAGGAGCTCGAGCACCGGGGCTACCACTATGAGGCCGCCGACGGGTCCTTCGAGCTGCTGCTGCGCAAGGAGACCGGCGAGTACGAGCCCTTGTTCCGGCTCGAATCGTGGCGGGCGATCGTGGAGAAGCGCGCCGACGGGCGCGTCGAGACCGAGGCCACGATCAAGATCTGGATCGGGGGCGAGCGCTTCGTCCGCACCGCCGAGGGCAACGGACCGGTCAACGCGCTCGACCGGGCCCTGCGCGATGCCCTGGTCGAGATCCATCCCCACCTGAAGGACATCGAGCTGGTCAACTTCAAGGTCCGCATCCTGGACGAGACGAAGGGCACCGGCGCGGTCACGCGCGTGCTCCTGGACGCCTCGGACGGCGAGCAGGTGTGGGGCTCGATCGGGGTCTCGGAGAACGTGATCGAGGCCTCCTGGGAGGCGCTGGTCGACTCGCTCGAGCGCGGCATGCAGCCCACCACCGAGGCCCGCCCGGTACTGGGCCGCGCCGCCGCACCCGGCTCATGACCGCGCCGGGCGCCGGCCAGGGTCGGGGTCGATGAGCGCCACCGGCGTCGAGATGGTGCCGCTGGCTCGGCCCGTGCTGGGGCCGGAGGAGGAGGCGGCGGTGCTGGCCGTGCTCCGCTCCGGCCAGCTGTCGCTGGGGCCGCGGCTTGAGGAATTCGAGCGCGCGTTCGCCGCCCGGCTCGGGGTCGCGCACGCCAGCGCCGTGTCGAGCGGTACCGCCGGCCTGCATTTGGCGCTGCGCGCCGTCGGCGTCAGCGACGGCGACGAGGTCGTGACCAGCCCCTTCTCGTTCGTGGCCAGCGCCAACGCGGTCCTGTTCGAGCGCGGCCGCCCGGTGTTCGCCGACATCGACCCGGTGACCCTCAACCTGGATCCCGCCGCGGCGGCGGCCGCCGTCACCGAGCGCACGACGGCGATCCTGCCGGTGCACATCTTCGGCTTTCCCGCTGACCTCCCGGCCTTCGAGCGGCTCGGCCTGCCGATCGTCGAGGACGCCTGCGAGGCGCTGGGCGCGGTTCATGCCGACGGCCGCCCGGTCGGCTCACGCGGGCACCCGGCCGTGTTCGGCTTCTACGCCAACAAGCAGATCACCACCGGTGAGGGCGGCATGGTGACGATGGCCGATCCGGCCCTCAAGGAGCGGATCGACTCCGAGCGCAACCAGGGCCGGGCGCCGGACATGGGCTGGCTCGACCACGATCGCCTCGGCTTCAACTACCGGCTCTCGGACATCGCCTGCGCGCTCGGCCTGGCCCAGCTCGAGCGCCTCGACGCGATGCTGGCCGGCCGCCGGCGGGTGGCCGAGCGCTACCGGTCGGCGCTGGGCGGGATCGAGGGGCTGTCGCTGCCCTGCGAGGACACCGGGGGCGACCGCCGCGGCTGGTTCGTGTTCGTGGTCCAGGTTCCGCGGGACTGCGAGCGCGACACGGTGATCCGCCGGCTCGGCGAACGGGGCATCCAGAGCAAGCCGTACATGCCGGCGATCCATCTCATGAGCTTCTACCGCGAGCGCTTCGGCCATCGCGAGGGGGAGTTCCCGGTCTGCGAGGACGTGGCCGCGCGGTCACTGGCGCTGCCCTTCTTCCCGGAGATGACCGACGGTCAGGTAACGCGCGTGGCCGAGGCGCTGCGCGCGGCGCTCGGGCGCTGAGCCGCCGCGGGACGCGGTCCCCCGGGCGCCAAGCGACCAATCCACCCGCCCTCCATAATGCCGGGCATCTCACGCTTCACCGAACCCCAGCACGGCGGTTTCCGCGCCCTCAACGACTCGATCTCGTTCGACTGGCGCCTGAGCCCCTATGACGTCGACCAGTCGCTGGCGCACGCGGGCATGCTGGCCGCGCAGGGCATCATCTCCGAGCAGGACCGCGATCAGCTCCAGCAGGGACTCGAGCAGGTCCGCCGGGAGCTGGCCGAGGGCCGGTTCCCGTTCGCCGAGGATGACGAGGACATCCACATGGCGATCGAGCGCCGCCTGACCCAGATCGTCGGGCCGGTGGGCGGCAAGCTCCACACCGCCCGCTCCCGCAACGATCAGGTGGCCACCGACATGGCCATGTTCGTGCGCGCGCACGCGCACGACGCGCTGGCTCGCATCGGGCAGCTGGCTGCGACGCTGGTCGAGGTGGCCGAACAGCACCTCGACTGGCCGATGCCGGGCTACACCCACCTGCAGCGCGCCCAGCCCGTGTACCTGAGCCACCACCTGCTGGCCTACGTGTGGATGCTGGTCCGCGACCGCGAGCGCTTCGAGGCCGTGGTCAGGGCGACCGCCAAGCTGCCGCTCGGCGCCGGCGCCCTGGCCGGCGTTAACTTCGACACCGACCGGCATGCGGTGGCCGGCGTGCTCGGCTTCACCGGCGTGGCCGAGAACTCGATCGACGCCGTCTCCAACCGCGACTTCGTGCTCGACTACCTGGCCGCGGCCACGACCTGTGCCACCCATCTGTCGCGCCTCGGCGCCGAGATCGTGCTGTGGTCCAGTGAGGAGTTCTCCTTCGCCGAGGTCTCCGACGCCTGGGCCTCGGGCTCCTCGATCATGCCCCAGAAGAAGAACCCAGACGCCGCCGAGCTGCTGCGGGCCAAGGCACCCCGCGTGCTCAGCGACCTGGTCGCCCTGCACGGCGTGATGCACGGCCTGCCGCTCACGTACAACAAGGACATGCAGGAGGACAAGGAGCGGCTGTTCGACGCCTGCGACACGCTCGAGCTGTGCCTCGACGCCGCCCGCGGAATGCTCGAGACGATCACCTTCAAGCGCGAGCGCCTGGCCGCCGCCTCCGGTGACCAGTTCCTGGCCGCCACCGATGTGGCTGATCTGCTGGTCAAACGGGGCATGCCGTTCCGCGAGGCCCACGGTGTCGTCGCCGCCCTGGTCCGGCGGGCGGTGGCCGAGAACAAGCGCCTGTCCGACCTCACTCCGGCCGAGCTGACCGAGCAGACCCCGCTGCTTGAGGACGGCTTCTACCGCCTGCTCGAGGACGGAGCCTGGCTCGAGAGCAAGGTGTCGGAGGGCGGCACCAGCCTGGCCCGCGTGCGCGAGCAGCTGGCTCACGCCCGCGCCGCCCTGTCGTGAGGCAGCCCGCGACCGCCGCGGACCGGCCCGCCGGGCTCGGCGCCGGCTTCTATGACCGGCCGGTCGTGGAGGTGGCCCGGGACCTGGTCGGCTGCCTGCTCAGCCACGGAGAGACGGCGGGCGTGATCGTGGAGACCGAGGCCTATCACCACTCCGAGCCCGCCTGCCACGCCTATGTCGGGCTGACCTCCCGGACCAGCACCCTGTTCGGGCCGCCCGGGATCGCCTACGTGTACCGCTCCTACGGGATCCACGCCCTCCTGAACGCCGTCTGCGAGGGCCGGGAGACCGGCGCGGCGGTGCTGTTGCGCGCGCTCGAGCCGGTGGCCGGCCTGCAGCTCATGCGCCTGCGGCGGGGCGGGCCGGCCCGGGAGCGCGACCTGTGCTCGGGGCCGGGCAAGCTCACCCAGGCGCTGGACATCGAGCTGGTCGACAACCGCTCGGACCTGAGCGCGGGCCCGGTGCGGATCTCCACCCGTCCGCCCGGCTGGGAGCGGCCGGAGATCGTCGCCGACCGCCGGATCGGGATCACCCGCGCGGTCGAGTTGCCGTGGCGCTTCTGCGCGGCCGGCAGCCGGTTCCTCTCGCGCCCGGTCTCGCGCTGGGCGCAGGCGGCGGCGACGCCGGGCGCGCCCTGATCGCTCCGCCAGCGGCTCTAACGCGGAGCGGAAGCCAGGTAGGACACGACCCTCGTGGGCGTGCCGCTGTTGATGCTGGGCACCGGAAGGGTCATCTGGCCGGCACCCTGCGTGGAGGAACCGGATGGTGGAGCGTCGCTGGCGTCATCCTGGGACACGGCCAGCCGCAACGCGCTGGCGTAGCTGACGTTGACGAACCCGAGATACCGCTCCTGGGAGGCGTGGGTCGCGTGCGTCATGAGGTGGACGGCCATCAGCAGGCTCCCATCGGGGCTCACGAAAGGCTGGGCGCCGATCCCGGGGCCCTGCAGCCCATAGCCGAGCGCGCTCTGATCGATCGGACTCGGGTAGACCGACCACTTCAGATGCTGGGGATCGGCGCTGACGGCGATCCCGGTCTTGTAGGTGTCATCCCACGTACCGGAGGCGTTGAAGAACAGATCCATCAGCCCCCGGTGAACTGGATCGGCGTACAGCACGGGCCCCTCGACCACGCAGTGCTGCCCGGTCGGGTTGGGGTTGCATTCCCACGGCAGATTGGCCGTCACGGCCAGCGACACATGCGGCTCCAGCGAGAGGCCATCCGGAGTCAGCTGACCCTCGAAGATCAGGTTGGCCTGTTTGGCCCAGACGATGTCCAGTGCCCCCGTCTGCGGGTTCCGCGCCACCGAGGGGTCGATCACCCCGCCGCTGAACTCCATGGCGTTGCCGGGGACAGCGTTGAACTGTCCGCTGTAGTGAAGGAGGCGCGACTGCCAGCTACCGCCGAACAGGTTCCTCGTCCAGGCCACATACAGCGCGAACGTTCCCCTCGGCACGGGATCGGCCGCCGTCGGGACCATCTGGGCGGCGAAGTAAGCCACCCAGTTCCGGCCGATCCTGTGGATCTCATCCGCCCAGTAGCGACCTCCGGGCGCGGCGCCCAGCGGAGGCAGCGCTCCCGGCGGGTGCCGGCCGGGGGGGAAGATGAAACTCCGGAACACCCAGTGCTTGAGGCTGCTGCCCACCGTCTCGTAGATCGGAAAGGCCGCGCCACTCCGCCCGTAATCCGAGCGTCCGGGGCGCGGATTCAGCTGGCCGTAGTCCGAGGTGCACGAGGCCACCCAGCGCTCCTGGCCGGGCAACTTGAAGACATCGGGATCGGGACAGGAGAACAGCCGCCCGCCGTAGGCCAGGGGGTTGGCGAGGACGCGGGGGGGCGAAAACGCCGCCCCGGTCCGCGCCGGCCCGGCGGCCAGGCTGAGGACCACCGCCACCAGCGCGGCCGCGAAACGGAGGCCGTGCGTGGGCCCGCAACTCCTCATCGACATCCCTGTTGGTTCGGAATCTGCCCGCGCTCCATCCGGCTTGGTCAGGCCACAACACGAGTCCGCTCAGCCTGTTGGCGACCGCTCCGTCAAGCACTCCGCCGCTCGAGCCCCGGCTGGGCAGCGCCGAACCTACCAAAAAACCGTCCGAGAACCGCACGGGGCCTGTCCTCGGAGCGGCGTGCGGGATCACCGGTGGCGCGAGCGGGCGTGCGCGGGCCGGCGGGTCACGCCGCCCAGGTGGGCGCAGCCCGCCGGGTCCATCGGTCCCGACAGCTTGAAGACCTGGACGGGTGCGACGTTGCTCTGGTGGCGGAAGACGGGCTTGGCCGCGGGATCCGAACGCGTCCAGTCGGCTTCGGGTGAGTAGCTGAGGGCCCGGGTCCACATGGTTCGCTTGGCCGTCGCCACGACGTAGCGGAAATGGCCGGTGTTGACCGCCCGCCGCCAGGCCTGGCAGCTGCGGAACGCGGTGAACGATCCATGCGGGCCGCGCTGACCCATGAAGACGACGTGATTGGAGACGAGATCGCCGTACACCGGGTAGCTGAAATACCAACCGAAGGACCCGGCCAGGGCGATCCGGGCGTGGCGCAGGTGATCAGCCCAGTGCCACAGCTGGTGGATGCCGTACAGGCCGGTACGGTCGCTGTAGCGGTCGTGGACATAGTCGCGCTGACCGGTGTAGGCCACGGCCACTCCCGCGCCGACCAGCGTCGCGGCGCCCGCGCCGGCCAGGGCGCGCAACAGCAGGGGCCGGGCTCGGAGCCAGGACCACGGCCGGAGCAGCACGATCGCCGTCACAACCAGGACCAGGGCCGCGGCCCGACCGGGACCGGTGAGCACATAGCGGGAGTTCCACAGGCGCTGCTGAGCGATCGTGGCCACCAGCACGGCCACGAAGCCGCCGAACACGAGCTCGCGGACGTAGCGACGGGCGAGGGGGAGGGCCAGCGGGGTCACGGCCAGGGCCATGGTCAGCGCCGACGCTCCGTAGCGGAGGTTGTCGTGGAAGCCGATCGGCTTGCCCCATGGGCCGCAGGCCGACAGCGGGGTGAGCGGGTAGGCGATCACGGCCAGCAGGGCCACAGCACCGGTGATCCGGATCAGCCGGTTGCCGCCCAGGACGATGCAGACCAGCGGTCCGACCACGGCCAGGACCAGGATGATCACCCACCATGGCCCCAGCCCCTTGGCCAGGGCCGGGGCGAACCAGTCAGACAGGATCCGCGGGTAGGTCGCGTAGTTGACGATGGAATAGTTGGTGTGCTGTTGCAGCGGCGGAGGCTGGGGGGTGGGCAGCACGCCGAAGCTGAACCACGGCAGCGGGTTGCCCACGGCGATCAGGTTGCGCAGCAGCCAGTACCCCCCGCCGACCACGGCCCCTCCGAACCACAGGCCGGCCGCACGGAGGCGGATGCCACGCTGGGTGGTGAGGATCACGCCGATCGTCAGCGCGAGCGCGGGCCCGCCCAGATTCAGCTTGACCGAGATGGCCAATCCGGCCGCCACGCCGGCCAGGAACAGCGCGGGCAGGCTCCCGCCGCGGACGCCGCCGAGGGCCGGCGGCGTGCCGACCGGCTCGGCCGCCCCGGGCGACTCCGTCCCCCCGGGAGGGGCGGCTGCGGTGGCCGGCGTGACCGCGTTGAGCCATAGAGCCATGGCCGAGATCACAAAGAAGAGCCCGGACACGTCGGTGTCGGCGCTGCCCGCGTTCGTGTTGACCAGGGTGGGAAGGGCGAGCACGATCGCGCCGGCGAGCAGCGTGGTGGGTCCGAGCCGGCGGGGGGCTCCGAGGCACCAGGCGGCGAACAGGGCCAGGGCCAGCCAGACCATGTTGAGGCCCGGGGACAGGACATCATTGCCCATCAGGACGATGCCCAGGGCGTGAAACAGCTCGGCGGTCGCCGGGTAGAACCCGTTCAGGTAGTCGACGTCGGTGAAACGGACCGAGCTGACATTGCCGGTGATCGCGAACGAGGCCGCGTGCGGCATGTGGTACCAGATCGAGTCCTGGCCGAGGACTCCGTTGTCAAACGCCGACAGGGTCGGGCCCAGCCACTCGCCGAGGACCGCCAGCGCCGCGGCCAGCGAGAGGCCGGTCATCAGCACGCCGCCGGCGTCGAGGCGGCGACCGGGCCTCCCGGATGCGCGTGGCTCGGGCGCCTGACGCGAGGCGGGGAGGCCGAAGCGCAGCCCGAGGCCGATCAGGACCGAGGCCACAACCAGCGGGACGAGGCGAAACAGGCTCACCGTACCCAGCAGCTCCATCATCAGGACCAGCAGGGCGACGCCGATCACCAGCTCGGCCAGGCGGGCACAGGCCCCCCGCCAGGTGGGCAGCAGAAAGGCTCGCAGCCGGACCGCCCCGAGGCCGAGTGAGCCGAGGATGCAGAACAGTGCCGCGACGCCGAGGAGGTAGCGTCCCGTGCTCACGTCACGGCATCGAAATCGAGACGCACGGCCGGGAAGGTACAGGACCTCCCGTGCCAAGCGCTTGAGGGCGGGCTCAGCGGCGGCTGCGCGGCGCTGCGCGGGTCCGGGCGCGGCGCGCGCGGGACGGGGCGATCTGAACCGTCGCGTGATAGATGGCCTGCGCCACCGTCCAGGCCGGCTTGGGGTTCCCCTGAAGGTCGAGCAGCCCCTTTTGGTTGAACGGGGGGTCGGGGGTCGGATTGCCCCCCGTGTAGCCCGGGAAGAAGGGAGTGTCCTGAAGCAGGAAGTACATCGCACCGGCCATCCAGGGCCGTGACGCGAACACACTCAGGTGATCGGCCAGCGCTGCGGACTGGAACTGATAGGTGCCGCGCTCCTCGACCGGCCCGTCGCGGTTGCCATCAAACCCGAACTCGGTGACGGCCACCGCCTTGTTCGGATAGCACGCGTGCAGGCTGTCCATGAAGGGCCCCAGCGCATCCCGGTCGGCGGTGGAGCCCAGGCCGGAGTCGAACCACCCGAAGTAGTCGTTGTAGCCGATCACGTCGAGCGGCGCGTAGGCGGCCTGGCAGGGGATTCCCGGCCAGCTGCTGATCGACATCGCCACCGGCCGGGTCGGGTCCAGCCGGCGGACGAGGGCGGCGGTGGAGGCGATGTAACTGGCCTCCGGCACCGTGGCCGGCGTCGGGAGCTCGTTGCCGATGCTCCACAGCAGAACCGAAGGATGGTTCTCGTTGGCCAGGATGTTCTGCGTGAGGTAGGAGTGGGCCCCGGCGAGCCAGCCGGGCAGATTCAGGTACTCGCGAGGGACCACCCGGTTGACCGGGATCTCCGACCAGATCAGGATTCCGTCCCGGTCGGCCAGCTCCTCAACCTGGGGGCTGAGCGGATCGGAGCGCATCACGGTGGCGCCCAGCGCCCTGACCCAGCCGACGATCCGGCCCAGCTGGTACGGGCTGAGCGCCCCGCCGGTCTGGAGATCCTGCTCGCGCACGTTGACCCCGCGCAGCCTCAGCGCACGGCCGTTGAGCTCGAGCTGTCCCCGGGGCCCGACCGAGATCTTGCGGATCCCGCTCAGATAGACGTAGCCGCCGATGCTGCGCCCGCTGGAGTCATTCAGGCGCAGCGTCGTGCGGTACAGATACGGGTGGTCGATCGACCACAGGTCGGGCTTGGCAATGTGCGCCACGGCGACGGCGTTCCAGATCGCGTGCGGGGGGATCTTGGCCCGGCCGAACGCGAGCGGGAAACTGCCGTAGCGGCCCACCAGGGACACGGTCTGCGTCCGGCTGGTCACGTTGCGCACGGTGACGAAGGCGCTGACCGTGGCGGCGCAGGCTGGGCAGGCCAGCGACGGCCTGATCACGGCCTGGCTGAGATCGGCGCGTTGGGCGGTGCGCAGGTAGACCTCGCGCAGGATCCCGCCGTAGTTCCAGGCGCCGCCCCCGAAGCCGGCCGGGATATCGGACAGCAGCCGGTAGTTGTCGACCCGGACGACCAGCCGGTTGGTCCCGGGCCGCAGACCGCTGAGCGGAAGCTCGAACGGGAGTTCGGAGCCGGCATGCTGGCCGAGCAGACGTCCGTTGAGCCACACCGTGGCCCGGTAGTTGACCGACTCGAAGCGCACGATCCACTGCCGAAAGGCCGCCGGGACATAGCGGGGAAAGGCAGAGGCCGGCAGGGTGAAGTCCCGCCGGTACCAGCCGACATAACCGTTCATGCTCGCCGACGAGAAGTCGCCGGCGTTGTAGCTGTTGGGCACCGAGACCGGAGACCAGCCGTCGGTGGCCGTCGAGCCCTGCCATCCCTGGGCCAGGCCCACGTTGCCCAGGTCCGCCCGGTACAGCCACTCACCCCCGAGCAGGTAGCGTCCGGCCTGACCGTCGGTGTATAGGGCGCCCGGCGTGGGCGGGGTGGCCACGTAGGCCGGACCCTGGGCCCGCGCGACGGCCGAGGTGGCCGTCATCAGGGCCAGCGCGAGAACCACCGCGCGCGCCAGCGCGACCACCATCGCGCGGGCTCCCACAGGCCCCCAGGGAGGCCTCGGACGCGGCCGCCAGGGGCCGTCAGCGCGCTCGCACCGGATTTCCACCTTCGGTAGAACCCGGGCCTCCGGGCAAAGTTGCGGGAGGTCTCGCGCCCCTCGTTCAGCTGTCCAGAGCGCTCTTAAGGTTCCGCTCCAGCGGCCGATGAGAAGCTCATGTCTGCGACTTTGGATTCCTCACGACGCCCGCGTTCATCCCGCTCGCCCGGTGCCCACCCGGGCTTGATCCTGGTGCTGGCCATGATGGCGGCGCTCGCGGCGGTTGTCTCCCCAGCGGCCGCCCGCACACCTCCCCGCGCGCATGCCGCCTATGCCCAGCAGTGCCCCGATCCCTATCCCGCCCAGCGCGATCCCGGCAATCCGCTGATGCTCCCGCAGGCGCCGGGGCCGAACCCGCTGAACGGCGCCCAGTTCTTCGTCGCCGGCCCCCGGCACGGGCCGGCCGCGGAGGCGATCGCGACCCTGCTGGGCCGCGATCCCAGCAAATACCCGGTCAGCTATTCGTGGGCGCGGTTTTCCGATGACCTCAGCCATGGAGCGCTGCTCGCCAAGCTCAACGCCGATCCGGCCCTGGCCTGGAAGGTGCACATGCTCGAGAAGATCGCCTCCGGGCCGGAGACCAACCGGTTCAGCATCTTCTCCGGGGGCGGTGGCCCCGGCGCGATCTTTGGCCAGGTGCAGAAGATCTTCTGTCTCAACCTGACCGCCGATCCGGGGACGATCCCGATCATCTCCACGTACTTCATGCACCCGGTGGTCGGCGGCTGCCCGACCCCGGCCATGATGAGCGCGATGGGGCCGGCCTTTCGCCGGCGGGTGGATGAGCTGGCCGCGGGCGTGGCCAACCGTCCGGCGGTGGTCCTGGTCGAGAACGACGCCATCGGCTCCTCGCGGTGCGTGCAGAGCAAGGGCTCGCTGCCCCAGTGGGAGGCCGATCTGCGGTACGAGACCGGCGCCATGGCCGCGCTGCCCCACACCGTGGTCTACCTGGAGGGCGGCTACTCCGACAGCAACGGGCCGGGCTACACGGCCCGCGTGCTCGAGGCCTCGGGCGTCGGCCGGATCCGCGGCTTCTGGACCAATGACACGCACAGCCAGTGGACGATCAACGAGATCCGCTGGGGTGAGCAGGTCTCCCGGCTCGCCCACGGGGCCGACTTCGTGATCAACACGGCCGGCAACGGGCAGGGCCCCCTGCTCAACCGGCATCCCACGACCCAGGGCGTCGAGGACCTCTGCAACGCTCCCGGGCGGGGGATCGGCCCCCGGCCCACGACCGACACGGGGTTCGCGCATGTCGACGCGTTCCTGTGGTCGGGCGTGCCCGGCGGCAGCAGCGGCCATTGCCACGGTGGCACCGCGTCCGGGACGTTCTGGCTCGCGGGCGCCATATCGCTGGCCGCGCACGCCCAGGGCAAGCTGGGCCCGGGGTACCCAGCCGATCCGTACTGACGATCTCCACGGAGGCCGTGCTCCGGGCTGACGCTCGCCGAGCCTGAGCCTCAGGCAGGGCTCGGCGGGGGACTAACCCCCGCTGCCTCCCAGTCCGGCGCCTCCGCTGCCGCCGGTCGTGGTGGCGCTCGAGCCGCCGGTGCCACCACCGGGGGCCCCCGTGCCGCCGGCCGGCGGAGCGGGGGTGGTGCCCGACGGCGCG
>DASVYO010000014.1:0-22568 GCA_036392135.1 Solirubrobacteraceae bacterium | reverse complement strand
GACGCGGACCGCGTCGAGCGCCAGGCGGTCCATGAGCGGCCCGGACAGCCCCGCCTCCCGCCCCAGTTCCAGGTCCACGGCATTGGCCGCCACGATCTCGTCGGTCCGTGCCAGCAGGGCGACGGCGATGGCCTCGAGCGCACGGTCCTTGATGTCGGAGCCGAGCATCGCCAGCGTCCGAGCGGCGCCCTGGGCGGAGAGGCAGATGTCGGTGATCGAGACGGCGGTGCTGGCCATGGGTCAAGGTTACGCCAGCACGAGATAATCGCGGTGGATCGCCTCCTGGCTGGCCCGGGGGAGCCGCTGGCGAACGGCCCCCGACTTCAGCCCCCGGACCTCGAGCAGCTCGCTCGCAGAGTAGTTCGAGATCCCCTTGGCCACCGAGCGGCCATCGTGGATGATCTCCACCGCGTCCCCGGCCGAAAAGGTTCCCGCCACATCCAGGACTCCCACCGGCAGCAGGCTGGTTCCGGCCTCGGTCAGCGCCCGTGCCGCCCCGGCGTCCACGATCACCTGCCCGCGGGTCGGCTTGGCGTACTTCAGCCACAGCTTGAAGCTCGAGTAGCGCTCGGCCCGGGCGGCGAATCGTGTTCCCACCGGTCGCCCCGCGGTCGCGGCCGCGATGCGCCCCGGCTCCAGGCCGCTGGCGATCACGGTCGGCACCCCGGCCGCGGTGGCCATCTCCGCCGCGACCACCTTCGAGCGCATCCCGCCCGAGCCCAGCGGCGACGGCGCCTGGGCGATCTCGAGCCGGTCGAGCTCGGTGAAGTCCCGGACCTCCGCGACCCGTATCGCGTCGGGCCGGCGCCGGGGATCGGCACTGTAGACGCCGTCGGCGTCGGTCAGTAGCAGCAGCAGGTCGGCCGCGAGCAGGATCGCCACCTGGGCGGCCAGGAAGTCGTTGTTGCCGAATGAGATCTCGTCTGTGGTCGTGGTGTCGTTCTCGTTGATGACCGGAACCACCCGCCAGTCGAGCAGCCTGCGCAGCGTCTGGCGGGCGTTGATGTAGTGGGTACGGGCGCTCATGTCGAAGAAGGTCAGCAGCACCTGGGCGGTCGGCGTGTCCCGTGCCTGCAACAGCTCGTCGTAGACCTTGTAGAGCTTGCCCTGGCCGACCGCGCTGGCCGCCTGCAGCTCGTCGACCGCACGGGGGCGCAGGGCCAGGGACATGACGCCCATGCCGCGGGCGATCGCCCCGCTGGTGACGACGATCACGGCGTGGCCCGCGTGATGCAGCTCCGCCACCTCGTCACACAGCCGCCCGAGCACGTCGGCCCGGACCGCACCGCGCTCGTCGGCCACGAGGCTCGAGCCCAGCTTGACGACCACGGTGCTCACGACGCGAGAGCTTACGCGGGCGGGCTGGACTCACCCGCCCGGGCGAGCCTCAGCAGCGCTGGAAGATCCGCGTGAACACCGCGTGCTCGCGGTGGCCGTGGACGCGGATGTTCTCCGTGTAGCGCACCCGGACCAGGCGGTGACGGTAGCCGCGCAGGTTGACCCGCACGACCGCTTGGCGGCCCCGCGCCCGGTGCGTCACGGCCCGCCGGCGTCCGATCCGCGTCGTCACCGAGCGGAAGCTCTCCAGGACGGCCAGTTTCATCACCGTCCGGGGCCGCGCCGAAGCGCACCCGCGCACTCGGAAGACCTGGCCGCTGCACCAGGGATCGGTGGACACGCCGCTGCACGGGCGCGCCATGCTCGGCAGCCCCGACGGAAGACCAGGCATCGGCTGGCCGGCGCCGTGACGGGGATAGCTGGCCCCCACCGGCGGGCACGTCTGGCCGCCGGTGAGGACCGCGAGCTGGATCGACTCCGAGTCGCAGGCGACCTGCTGCACGAACAGAGGATTCGGATTGGGCGCCACGGTCTGTCCGGTGCAGGCCGGGTAGCTGCTCTCGAGACCCGCCGGCGAGGTGGTCAGCCCGGCCGGGTCGCTGTTGCCCTGGAAGCAGCTCGTGGGTCCGGGCTCGGTGTTGGCAAAGCCGATGTCCCCGTTGGTGGAGTTGCCGAAGAAGCCGTTGTGGATGAACCGGTTGTTGAGCACGGCATCGCCGTACTCGTCATACACGCACAGCCCCTGCGCCTGCGTTCCGCCGGTGCAGGGCTGAGTGTTGCTGTCGGGATAGGGGACCACGATCAGGCCCCAGGCGCCGTTGTTCGCGAACGTGTTGTTCATGACCGTGTCGTCGCGGGCGCCGGACACCGACATGCCCGTCCCCACCGGGCCGGCCGCCGCCGACCCGGCCGCGGGGACGTTGGGGTTGTTGCTGTCGTGCACGTAGTTGTTCCTGAACACCCAGCAGGAGTGCGTGTGGGTGATCGGGCTGATGCCGTTGTTCGGGCACGCCCCGTCCTGGGGCGGCGGGAAGTCGGCGTTCTGGCTGTTGGTGTCGAAGCCATCCTCGTTGTGGTCGAACTGCGAGTTCTGGATGACCAGGTAGCCCCCGCTGTTGGTCCCCGAGTAGCCGAGCGCGTTGTACTGCGACCAGGCGTGGTTCATCGTCTGGTCGCAGATCTGCTGGCAGGCGCCGATGTAGAAGCCCGAGTCGTTGAAGTTCGAGGCGTACACCTGATCCCAGGTGCCCCCCGTCCAGTTGCTCGAGAAGATGCCGTACTGGGCCGCGCTGGACTCGTCCTGGTAGAAGGTGCTGGTCGCGCTCAAGTAGGCGCCGTAGTAGCCGTGGCCGCCGATCTGGCCGCTGCCCGCGCCGCCGTTCCACCAGATCTCATTGCCGGCCTCGCCCGAGCCGCCCAGGAAGTTGCATGCGGTCAGGTTCTCGACCGACACCTGGTCGGCCTTCCAGACCAGGATCCCGTTGAGGCCCGTCGGGCCGGCGCCCCCCGGGCCGGCGGGCCCGAAGTTCTGCGCCGAGGGGGCGGTCGAGCACCGTGGTGTGCCCGGTTTGGTCCCGTCGACGACGACGGCGTTGCGGTCCATCCCGCGCAGGCGCAGACCCGGCGTGGTGATCAGCACGCCGGCCGGAAACTCGGGGTGCCCGGCGGGGGCGGTGATCGCCCCCGGGTCGGTCTTGTAGTCACCCGGCCCGATGAGGACGACATCCCCGGGACGGGCGGCGCTCACGGCGGCCTGGATCGAGGCGAACTGCCCGGGGACGCCCCGGAAGCTTCCGACCCTCAGCACCTGGGCCCCGGCCGCGGCCGGCAACGTCGCGCAGAACGCCATCACCAGCGGGAAAAGCCAGTCGCGAGACCTCATCCGGCCCTCCTCGGGGCGTCAGCGTGCAGGGTGGGGCGCGATCCTACAGATTACGGTCCGTCGGTGTGAAGAGGTTGTGTCAGCGGCTCAGGCCCGCCGGCGGCACCACGGATTCGCCGGCACCCCGGCGCACGGGTTGGGCATCGTGCGCTGCTTGGCCAGCGGGCGCATGACGATTCGCGTCGCCCGCGGGTACGGACCGCTCGGGCACGCGGCCGGAGTCCGGCGGCTGATCTGAATCTGGCTGTCGCAGAGCACCTCGCCGAGGAACGACTTGACACTGCTACTGCCGGCCGTCTGGGGCGTCCTATTACAGGCCGGATGGGTGGTCTGCAACTGCTGCGCACCGGCTGGGGTGATCGCTCCACCGCCGGTCTCGTGGTTTCCGCTGTAGCAATTCGTCGGATGGGTCTCGAGGTTGATCTGGCCGAAATCACCGTTGCTCGGGTGGCCGTAGCTGCCGTTGCTTGAGAACGAGTTCCCGACCAGCGCATCACCCCAGTCGTCCCAGAGGCAGCTCTTGGGTCCAAACGCGCCCCCGTAGGTGCCGGAAACGCACGGCTTGCCAGTGTCCAGGTAGGGGACAAAGATCAGTCCCCAGGCGTTGTTGTGCGTGAACGTGTTGTCCATGATGGTGTCGTTCCGACCCCCCGAGACCGACAACCCGGTGCCCACGGGGCCCGCAGCGGCCGAGCCGGCCGCGGGCACGTTGGGATTGTTGTTGTCGTGCACGTTGTTGTGGAAGAACACCCAGCAGGTGTGGGCGCCCGCGACCGGCGGCTTGACGCCGGCCGGGCAGGCGCCGTTCTGCGGAGCGGGCCTATCGCCGTTGAAGCTGTTGGTGTCGAACCCGTCCTCGTTGTGGTCGAATTCGGAGTTCTCGATGAGCAGCCGGCCGCCCGAGTTGCTGCCCGAGTAGCCGAGCGCTGAGTACTGCGCGTGCCCGTGGTTGAGGGTCTGGTTGCAGATCTGCTGGCACGCCCCGATGTAGAAGCCGGAGTCGTTGAAGTTCGAGGCGTAGATCTGGTTCCAGGTGCCGCCGCTCCAGTTGCTGGAGAAGATCCCATACTGAGCGGCCGTGTACTCGCCGGCGGCGCTCTTGTTCTTGAGGTAGGTGCTGGTGGCGCTGAGGTAGCCGCCGTAGAAGCCGTAGCCCTGCACCTTGCCGCTGCCGTCGCCCCCATTCCACCAGATCCCGTTGCCGGCCTTCTGGGAGCCGCCCAGGAAGTTGCACACGGTCAGGTTCTCGATCGAGACGTGGCCGGCCTTGTAGATCTCGATGCCGTTGACTCCCGAGGGCCTGTGCTTCCTGACCTTCAGGCCGAAGTTCTGCGCGCTGCCCGACCGGCTGCAGACCCGCGAGCCCGGCCGGGTGCCGTCGACGATGACCGAGTTGCGGTTCATGCCGCGCAGATGCAGGCCGGCCTGGGTGATGAGGACCGCCGCCGGGACGTCCTTGGCCCCCTTGGGGGTGGTGATCGACCCGGGCCCGGTCTTGTAGTCGCCGGGGGCGAGCAGGATCCAATCTCCAGGATGGGCGGCCCTGACCGCCGCCTGGATCGTGCGGAACTGCCCGCGGCTCCCGTGGTAGGTGCCGACGCGGAGGACGCGCGCTCCTGCGGCTCCGGACAGGGTGAGCGCCGCCGCAAAGACGAGCAGCAGCACGGCAAGGGCACGACGCATGGACTTTTCCTCCGTGAGCGTTGGACGACCGCTGTTCTTCCCTGGGTCACCCCTTGCCCACCGATGAGCAGCGCAGGCAATGCTACACGTCTGGATCCAGATCGAAGGAGACGCCCGCGATCTCGACCTCGTCACCGGCCTGAAATCCCTCGGCCTCGAGCGCCCGCAGGACGCCGATGCCGCGCAGGCGGCGCTCGAGATGCGCCAGCGCCTCGTCATTGGCGAGGTCGTAGCGAGCCACGAGCCGCTCGATGCCGGCTCCGGTCACCGTGAAGGCGGTCTCCCCCGAACGCCTGACCTGGAAGCTGCGCCCGGCCGCGGGCCGGAACACGCGGTGGGCGGCGAGCTCGGCGGCGCCGGGAACATCCGCGCCATCACCGTCCGATGACTCGGGCTCGGCCGGGACACGACGGATGATCTCGCCGGCCAGCTCGCGCAGACCCGCGCGCGACACCGCCGAGGTGACCAGCACGGGCACCTCGTCGCCCAGGCGCCGGCGCCACTGCTCCCGCGCGGCGGCGGATGTCTCGGGGTCGACGAGATCCGCCTTGGAGAGGGCGACCATGCGGGGCAGGCGGGCCAGGCGGGGATCGTGGCGCTCGAGCTCCCGTTCGACCGTGGCGTGATTGCGGACCGGATCGCTGCCGTCGAGCGGGGCCAGATCGAGGACATGGACGAGCAGGCGCGTGCGCTCCACGTGGGCCAGGAACTCGTGGCCCAGCCCGGCCCCGTCGCTGGCGCCCTCGATCAGACCCGGAATATCGGCGATGACCAGCTGGCGCGATTCCGCCTCGAGCGTCCCCAGCACCGGGGACAGGGTCGTGAACGGATAGCCCGCCACCTTGGGATGGGCGCGCGTCAGACGGGCCAGAAGCGAGGACTTGCCCGCGTTGGGCAGCCCGATCAGCCCGACGTCGGCCAGCAGCTTCAGCTGGAGCGTGACCCACGTCTCCCCGCCGGGCAGCCCCCGCTCGGCAAACCGGGGCGTCTGATGAGTGGGCCCGGCGAAGCGCTTGTTGCCCCGCCCCCCGGGGCCGCCGCGCGCCACCAGCGCCCGCTGCCCGTCACGGACCAGGTCATGGCGCGTTCCGTCGGCCTCGAGGACCGCCTCGGTGCCCGGCGGCACCCGGATCTCGAGCGGCTCGCCATCGGCGCCATGGCGCAGCGCCCCCTGGCCGTGTCCGCCGCGGCCGGCCTTGAAGTGGGCACGGCGGCGGTAGCGCTCCAGGTCGCGCAGCGAGGCGTCACAGATCAGCACCACGTCGCCGCCGCGCCCCCCGTCACCCCCGTCGGGGCCGCCCTTGGGCACGTGCGCCTCGCGGCGGAAGCTCAGACAACCATCGCCGCCGGGGCCGGCTTGAACGTGTATTCGCGCGCGATCCTGCACGTGTTGAGAGTAGATGCGCCAGCCGCCGGTCGGCGGTTTATGCTTGCGCGCGCCGATACATCCAGCGCAGCGGGAGGATTCTGATCGTGAAACAGCTCGTGGCGGACTTCAAGAGTTTCCTGATCAAGGGCGACCTGGTCTCGTTGGCCGTGGGCCTGGTCATGGCGCTGGTCTTCGCGGCCGTGGTCAAGGCGCTGATCGCCGACCTGATCACGCCCATCATCGCGCTCATCTTCGGCCAGCCCGACTTCTCGACGCTGTCGTTCACGATCAACTCGAGTCACTTCCTGTACGGCGACTTCATCAACAACCTGATCACGTTCGTGACCACGGGCGCGGCGGTGTTCTTCTTCGTCGTCAAGCCCTACGAGGGGTTCACCGCGCGCCGCTCCACCGAGGACCCGACGATCAAGCAGTGCCCGGAGTGCACGACGGAGATCCCCGCCGCGGCCACCCGCTGTCCTCAATGCACCGCCGTGCTGGCCGGCGCGCCCGGCGCGACCGCACTGCGCTGAGACGGGCCTGACGGCCGGCGCTAGGCCGCGGACTGATCGCCGGCGGGCACGATCGAGATGACTCGGCCGCGCCGTCCCTCGGTGAAGGCCACCGTTCCGGCTGCGCGGGCGTAGATCGTGTCGTCCCGGCCGATGCCGGCGCCGTCACCAGGCTTGAAGCGGGTGCCGCGCTGGCGGACGATTATCTCTCCCCCGGACACGGTCTGGCCGGCGAACACCTTCACACCCAGACGCTTGGCGTTGGAGTCGCGGCCGTTGCGGCTTGAGCCGAGGCCCTTCTTATGCGCCATCGCTGTCTCCCTTCCCGGCGTCGGCGGCCACCGGCGCAGGCGCCGAGGATGATTTGCGGCGCGAGCGCGTCGCCTTGCGGCCCATGGAGACGACCTCGATGCGGGTCAGCTCCTGGCGATGTCCGTTGCGGCGCTTGTAGCCACGTTTGGGCTTGAACTTGACCACCCGCAGCTTGGGACCGCGCTCGTGAGCGAGGATGCGCGCCGACACGGTCACCGTGCTCAGGTCCTCCCCGTCCACGACATCGCTGCCGTCGACGAGCAGCAGCGGCGCGAGCTCGACCGTATCCCCGTCGGCGGCGGGCAGGCGCTCGACGAGCAGGGTCTGGCCCTCACTCACGCGGTACTGCTTGCCACCTGTCTTGACGATTGCGTACATGGTCATTCCGAATCTGAAGTGGACGCCGCGGAACCGGCCTTGGCGCCCGAACGGCGCCGTCCGCCTCTGCGGCCGCGGCGCCGAGGCTTCGATTCTAGTTCATCCCCACCGCTACCCGAATCCTGCGCCTCGGGACCGGTGGGAACATCGACCAAGGAGGCGACGGCCGCGGTCCGGCCGACCTCATCGATCCGGACGACATGCTTCTCGCCCACGTAGCGGGTGCCGCCCTTGACCTGAATGATGTAGCCGTCGATCTTCGCCACCGCATCCCCGGGGCTGTACATGTGCGGCTCGACGATCACCACGTGGACCTCCTCACCCTCGCGGAAGGGCAGCGCCCGCTCGAGCACCTGCTCGCGATCGCCCTCGAGCAGGACCGCGAAGTGGTCCAGCGGCAGCCCCTCCGAGCCCTCGAAGTGAAACCACTTGCCGGTCTCCTCCTCCACCGCGTGCAGCACCCGGGCGTCGTTGCCGGTGAACTCGGCGCTCACCCGGGGGTTCATCTGGATCAGGACGGCCTCGGCCGAGGTCTGCTTGGCCAGGTCACGCATCCGGCGCTCGAACTCGATGGCGATCGTCTCCTCGGACTTGATCACGCCCTCACCGTCGCACGTGGGGCAGGGCCGGGTCATGATCTCCCGAACGCCGTCGGTGACGTTCTGACGGGTCATCTCGACCAGCCCCAACGGGGATATCTCGACCACGAAGGTCTTCGTCCGGTCCTCGTCGAGGGCCTTGCGCAGCGTCTTGAGCACGGCGTCCCGGTTGCGCGCGCGGGCCATGTCGATGAAGTCGATGACGATGATCCCGCCGATGTCGCGCAGCCGCAGCTGACGCACGACCTCGTCGGCCGCCTCGAGGTTGGTCTTGGTGATCGTGTCCTCGAGACGGGCACCCTTGCCGCGGCCGATGAACGAGCCCGAGTTGACGTCGATCACGGTGAGCGCCTCGGCGTAGTCGATCCTCAGGTAGCCGCCGCTGGGCAGGTCGACGCGGCGCGACAGGGTTGAGGCCAGCACCTCCTCCACCCCGAAGGATTCGAACAGCGGCTCGGATTCCTCCCACAGCTCGACATGCTCAACCAGCTCCGGCGCGGTGCGGGAGAAGAACGACAGCAGACGGTGATGCTGCTTGGGATCATCGACCACGGCCCGCTCGAAGTCGGCGGAGAAGATGTCCCGCACGACACGGACCGACAGGTCCGCCTCCTGGAACACGAGCGCGGGAGCCTGGGTCTCCTGGACGCGCTTCTCGAGAACCTCGCCGAGCTTGAACAGGTACAGCATCTCGCGCTCGAGGTCCACCCGCGAGGCGCCCTGGGCGGCGGTGCGGATGATCGCTCCCGCGCCCTTCAGATCGAGCTTGGCGGCCTCCTTGCGCAGCCGTTCGCGCTCCTTCTCCTCCAGCCGGCGGGAGACCCCGACCCCCTCGCCGTAGGGGGCATAGACCATGTACCGTCCGGCGATCGTCAGGTCCATCGACAGGCGCGCGCCCTTGGTCTTGAGGGGGTCCTTGACCACCTGCACGACGATTTCCTGCCCCGGCTTGAGCATGTCGTTGATCTGGCGACCGTCGCGCCCGGAGCCGCGGCCACGCCGGGGAGCCTCGACGCCGGGCAGCACGATCTCATCGACGTGCAGGAACCCGTTCTTCTCCAGCCCGATATCGACGAACGCGGCCTCCAGGCCGGCGAGGACGTTGTCCACCCGCCCCTTGTAGATGTTGCCGACGATCGACCGGCTGCCGCGGCGCTCGAGGTAGAGCTCGGCCACTCGGTAGCCGGCGTCGGGCTTGGCCGGCCTGCGGCTGCGCCGCCCGGCGTTCGGGTTGGGCTTGCGCGGGGCGACGGTGCCCGTCGACTCCAGCAGGGCAACCCGGGTTTCCCCGCGGTCGACGCTGACCAGTACTTGCTTCTTCAATTTTGTTCAGTCCTTTAAGGAGATTGCCGCGCGGATCTGGTCGCGCTGACATACACGGAAAATAGTGACTACCTCGGCCGGGACTTCCCGCTCGAGGCAAGCCGGGCCTGCACATAGATCGACTGCAGGAGCCCGATGGCCAGGAAGGTGACGATCACCGATGAGCCGCCGTAGCTGAGCAACGGCAGGGGCACGCCCGTGATGGGCATGATCCCGATCGTCATGCCGATGTTCACGAAGACCTGGAACATCAACATCGCCAGAATGCCGCCGGCGATCAGGGTTCCGTACAGGTTCTTGGACATCGTGAGGATTCGCAGCGTGCGCCAGATCAACAGTGCGTACAGCGACAGCACCACCGCCGCTCCGACGAATCCATAGGTCTCGCCCACCGCCGCGAACACGAAGTCCGTGTCATTGGCGGGCAGGAAGTTCAACTTGGTCTGAGTCGCGTCGTTGCCGCGACCCGTCTTCTGTCCCGAGCCGATGGCGATCAACGACTCGGTGATCTGATAAGTCTGGTTGCCCGGATCGCGAGAGGGGTTCAGAAACCCGGTCAGGCGTTGCTGCTGGTAGGGCTTGAGGACGTGGACGCCCAGCGCCGGCGCGCCGGCCAGGACGATCGCGATGGCGGCCAGGAACATGGCCACCAGACCACTCAGCTGCTTCCAGGTCGTCCCCGCGAAGAACAGGATGCTGAACCCGACGGCCACGTAGACCATGCCCGTGCCCAGGTCGGGCTGCGGAATGACGATCATCGCCGGGACCAGGGCCAGGAGCATGATCCGGGCCGTGGTGCGCCACTCGTGCAGGCGCCGCGAGCGGTCCACGGCGAACGCCCCCAGGGCGATGATGATCAGCAGCTTGCCGAACTCCGAGGACTGGAACTGCATGAAGCCCAGGGGAACCCAGCGGCGCGCGCCCTGGATCGGGGGCATCCCGTACACGACCAGGTTGAGGCCGATCATGACCGCGAACAGGCCCCACTTGTACTCGCGCAGCCGTGAGTAGTCGATCCGGCTGAGGACGAGCGCGATCAGCAGCCCGATCCCGGCGTAGATGCCCTGGCGCTCGACGTAGAACAGCGGGTGACCCGGCACCGCCGTGCGGGTGGCGGAGTTGAGCGTGGCCAGCGAGCAGACGACCAGCCCGGCCGCGCCCAGCAGGAGGAGCGGGTCGGGCAGGACCCTCGGGCGGCGAGCGATGACCTCCTCCCCGGGCTGGATCGCGCTCAGCTGGGCTCGGCCCATGATTTGGCCCGCGCGGCTGCTCATAGTGTGGCCGAGCTCCCCGACTTGTAGGGCCCCGGCTTACCGAAGAACCACTGGGACAGGATCTGGCGGGCGACCGGGGCGGCGGCCACGTCGCCGAAGCCACCGCGTTCGACGTGGACGACGACCACGATCGGCTTGCTGGTCGCACTCGGGGGGACGAAGCAGGCGTACCAGGAGTAGTCGGGCTGGCCGTTGTACTGGGCGGTTCCGGTCTTGCCGTACACCTGCTCAGGGAAGCTGCCCATCACGTCGGCCGACGTGCCGCCCGATTGCGAGGCGGCGGCCCGCAGGCCCTGGCGGATCGTCTCCAGATAGAACGGGTTGATCGGGACGTGCCGGGCGGGCGCCGGATCGATCTTCTGCAGCACGGTCCCGTCCGGATTCTGCACGTCGAGCCCGATATGTGGCCGGACGATCGTGCCGCCGTTGGCCAGCGCGGCGTAGACGACGGCCAGCTGCAGCGGGGTGGCCTGCACATCGCCCTGTCCAACGGCCAGGTTCTCGTTGTCGCCCACCGACCACGGGCGGTTGGTGCCGTCGGCGATCCCGCACCCGCCGGGCGGGTGCTTGGGCTTGCCCTTGAAGGGACCCGTGGCGCGGTCGCACTGCGTCTCGAGGTTGTTGCGCTGTTGCCGCCACCGGGGCGTGGGCAGCGTGCCGATGTCCTCGCCGGGCAGATCGATCCCGGTCGGGCGTCCGATGCCGAACATGTGGGCCCATTGGTCCAGGGGACCGCCGCCGGGATGCTGGTAGGGATCGACGTTGGTACGAGTGCCCAGGTTGTAGAAGAAGTCATCCGAGGAGACGCGGATCGCGCCCACCAGGTCGAGCGGTCCGTCGACGGCGTTGCCGGCGTTGTGGCGGCATTGACCGCTGATGCAGTACTGGCCGGTGTCGTTGAAGATGTCCCCCGTGCTCCAGGCCCCGCTCTGCAGGGCAGCCGTGGCAGTGATCGGCTTGAACGTCGAGCCGGTCGGGCCGGCGCTCTGAATGGCCCGGTTCAGGAGCGGGTCACCGCCGTTGGGGTTGGTGAGGCTGCGATAGGTGGACTCGGACAGCGTCCGGGTGAACACCGTCGGGTCGAAGCTCGGCATCGATCCCAGCGCGTAGACCTGGCCGTCGACCGGGTTCATGGCCACGAACGCTCCGGCGGTGGCTCCCGGATTGGACGCGATCGAGGTGGCCAGCGCCTGCTGACCGACCTGCTGGAGCCGGGCGTCGAGCGACAGGGCCAGGTTGTGGCCCGCAATCGGGTTGGTCCGGCTGTTGACGCCCGTGGCGCGCCCGAGAGCATCGACCTGGACGTTCTCGTAGCCCTGGGTCCCGCGCAGGTAGCGGTCATACCACCCCTCGAGACCCGATTGCCCGACGATCGAGTTGGGCGAGATCCCGCGGTAGGCCTTCATCGTGACCTCCTGCGGGGTGAGCCGGCCGACCGTCCCGAGCAGCTGCGCGGCCAGCGTCTTCTGCGGATAGCCGGGCACCGAGATGCTCGTCACCTGCACGCCCGGGAACTGCGACTGCCGCTCGGCCAGGTAGTACTGGACGAACCGGTCGACCTCCTTGAGGTTCACGTCGGCATAGGGCAGCAGACCCAGCTGCTGCTGGACCTGGCACGGGATCGGGGCCAGCCGGCTCACGACCACCGAGGGCCCGAGCGCATAGCGGCAGCGTCCGGGGCGCGTGGACATGCCGATCACATGCGCGAGCCGGCGAAACAGGGCGGCCTGGGCCTGGGGGCTCTTGGGCAGGTCGGGCGGGGAGATCTGCACCACGAGCGCCTTGGTCGAGCTGACCAGGACCGCGCCGTTGCGGTCGAGGATCTCCCCGCGGGCCGGGGCGATGGCGATCTCGCGGGTTCGGTTGCCGCGGGCCTGGGCCAGATACTGGTCCCCGGACAGGACCTGCAGGAACCACAGGCGGAAGAAGATGATCGCGAACATGGCCAGCGCGAAGCTCCCGACCACGGCCACGCGCAGGGCCAGCTGCGGGGTCATCGGGGGGCGACGATCCTCTCCGGCCGGCACCGGCATCAGCGACTGCTCCGGTTCATCTGCCCGAGGCGCTGCGACGGGCTCTGCAGCGGACTGAGACCGCCGGTGGTGTAGGCCCGGCGCCGGCGGCGGCGAGCATCGTCAGGCAGCGCGGAGTGGACGACCCGGCGCACGAACGCGTACACGGGCAGCGCGATCAGCGTGTTGACGAGCATGGTCACGAACACCTGCTGCAGCAGCAGCAGGCTGACCGGCGCGTCGACCCCGAGCAGGAACTGGATCAGAGACATGCCCAGGCCGGCCACAGCGGTCGCGGTGGCCCCGGCGGCCAGCGGGATCAGCCCGTGGGCGGGGTCGCGGAGCTCCCGCAGGCGCCCGGACCAGTAGCCGATCGCGATGTAGAGCAATGAGGTGACGCCGAGCGTCTGCACGAGCACGGTGTCGACCAGAAGTCCGGTACCGAACCCCATGATGGCGCCGGGCAGGCTGCCGGCCAGCAGGCCGACCGACATGACCACCAGCGGGGTCAGGTCCGCGCTGATTCCGAAGATCGAGATCTGCGAGACGGCCGACTCCTGCACCACGACCGTCAGAAGGGCCAGGCCGATCAGGCGCAGCGGCAGGCGGACTGAATCTTTCATCCGGTACCGGTGCTCACCGCGGCCCGCGCGGTCCCGGGATGCGGACGCGTGAGAACCTGGACCGCGGCCAGGTGGCGGAGGTTGGCCGCTGGGACGACCTGCACCTGCTGGTTGTTCAGGAGCTGGTTCTGATCGGCGTTGGAGACCTGGCCGATCGGGATCCCGGGCGGATACAGGGAGCTCAGGGCCCGGTTGGCGGGATCGGTGAACCCAGCCGTGACCACCTGCTGGCCGACCTGGATCGGGGCGTGGGGCGGGAGATCCTGGAGCAGCAGCGAGGTCGGATTGCCGATCGCCGGCATCAGCACGCCGCTGTCACCGCCCGAGCTTGAGTCCAGGACCGAGGCGGCGACGGCATACGAGTGATCGGTGATCAGGGTGACCAGCGACACGGTCGCGTCAACCGTCGTCACCTTGCCGACCAGCGCTCCGTCACCGGTCACGGGGTCGTTCAGGGCGACGCCATCGTCAGAGCCCTTGTCGATCGTGATTGTCTGGTACCAGAGCGTCGGGTCGCGTCCGATCACGTTGGCCGCCACCGGCTGGTAGGAGCTCATGCCGACCCGGATATCGAGCCGCATCTGCGCGGCGAGCTGATCGGAGACGCTGGCCTTCTGCTCGTAATAGTCGAGCTTGCGAGTCAGCTGAGCGACCTGGCGGGCGAGCCGATCACTGCGCGACTTGGCGCTCAGCGTGTCCGAGAACCAGCCCGCGACGTCCTTGACCGGGGACAGAACCTTGCTGGCCCCCTCCTGTACCGGGGAGAACACCTCGACGATGCCCCGCTGCACGTTGTGCAACGGGCTGCTCGGCGACTCACCGAAGTACGCGGTGAGCAGGATCAGGGATATGCCGACCAGCAGCGCGAGAACCGCGCGCCGGCGACGTACCTGTTTGTCATGCACGAGCTAAAAGTCTCCAAAGTCGGCTCCGAGGCTCCCGGACAGGCGCTCTCAAACCTAATACCGGCGGCGACGGTTGCGTGAATTCTTACTTGACCGGTGGATCGCTTCGAACTCCTCCAGCGAACGTCCTGATCCGACGGCGACACACGTCAGCGGTGACTCCGCCAGGTGCGCGGGCATCTGCGTCTCGTGACGCAGGCGCTCTTCAATGCCCTGTAGCAGCGATCCGCCTCCGGCCAGCATGATGCCACGATCCATGATGTCGGAGGCCAGCTCCGGAGGGGTGCGGTCGAGCGTCTCTTTGACCGCATCGATGATCTGGGACACCGGCTCCTCCAGCGCCCCGCGGATCTCCTCACTGGTCAGGATCACGGTCTTGGGGAGGCCCGAGACCATGTCGCGGCCACGGATCTCCGCCTGGACCTCCTCGGGCATGGTGAACGCCGAGCCGATCTCGAGCTTCACCTCCTCAGCCGTCTGCTGCCCGATGAGCAGCTTGTACTCCCGCTTGACGTAGTTGATGATCGCCTCGTCGAGCTCATCCCCGCCCACGCGTATCGACTGCGAGACGACGATGCCGCCGAGCGAGATGACCGCGACCTCGCTGGTGCCACCGCCGATGTCGACGACCATCGAGCCGGTCGGCTCACCGACCGGCAGGCCGGCGCCGATCGCGGCCGCCATCGGCTCCTCGATCAGGTAGGCCTGGCGGGCACCGGCCGACAGGCACGCCTCCTCCACCGCCCGCTTCTCGACTCCGGTGACGCCGCTGGGCACGCAGACGACCACGCGCGGATGCGCCCACCGGTTCTGATGAACCTTCTGGATGAAGTGCCGGAGCATCTCCTCGGTGACCTCGAAGTCGGCGATGACGCCATCCTTCAGCGGGCGAATGGCGGAGATCGTCCCAGGCGTGCGGCCGAGCATGCGCTTGGCCTCGATGCCGACGGCATGCACCTCACCGGTGCGTGAATCGACCGCCACGACGCTCGGTTCGGACAGCACGATGCCCCGCCCCCGCACGTACACGAGCGTGTTGGCGGTGCCGAGGTCAACCGCCATGTCGCGGCCGCCGAATCCGGTCAGGTACGTGAAGAACCCCATCAAAGATCTAGGTAGCGGGAAGCGCGGACGAGGCCGAGAAGCACAGCTTGGGCCATACCGACTGCCAGCGCCGTCCTGGGTCGAGTGTATCGAAGGTTTCACGGGACGCTTCGCCGCCGCGCACCCCGTCATCCCGCAAAAAGGCTGGAAAAGGACTAATTGGCAGCTAAGTTGCAGAACCGGGGCTCAGGATGTCCGGTGCGAGCTCCATGATCGCCGCCACGGGCAGCCCGACGACGTTCAGGTAATCGCCGGTGATCTCCGAGACGAGCAGCGCGCCGCGCTCCTGGATGGCGTACGCGCCGGCCCGTCCCTCCCACTCGCCCGTGTCCAGGTAGTCCTCGATCTCACCCGGGGCCAGCGGCCGGAACTGCACCTCGGTCCTCGCGGCCAGCGTCCGCACTCGGCCGCCCTCGATCAGGCATACACCGCCGATCACCGAATGGATCCGGCCGGCCAGCACCCCCAGCGTCTCCCGGGCGGCGGCTCGGTCGCGCGGCTTGCCGAACAGGCGCGATCCCATCGCGACGACCGTGTCGACCCCGAGGACCGTGCTCCCGGGCTGCTCGGCAGCGACGGCCGCGGCCTTGCGGTACGCGTTCTCGATCGCCACCTCGGCCGGAGGACCGGCCTCCAGCTCCTCGACCCGGGCCGCGCGGACGGTGAACGCCACGCCCAGGCGCTTAAGGATCGCCCGCCGCTGCGGCGAGGCCGAGGCGAGGACCAGCGGGCTCAGCCGAGTTCTGGGAAGAACAGGGCCACCTCGCGCGCCGCCGACGAGGGAGCATCGGAGCCGTGCACCATGTTCTGGCCGACCTCGATCGCATAGTCGCCGCGAATCGATCCGGTGTTGGCCTGCAGAGGGTTGGTGGCTCCGATCACCTGCCGGGCGGCGGCGATCGCCTGCTCGCCCTCCAGCACCATTGCCACCAGCGGGCCGGAGGTGATGAACTGCACCAGCTCGCCGAAGAACGGCTTGTCCTCGTGCTCGGCGTAATGCTGGGCGGCCATCTCCGAGCTCATGGTCATCAGCTGCAGGGCGATCAGCCGCAGACCCTTGCGCTCGAAGCGGGCGATTATCTCCCCGGTCAGCTGGCGGTCAAAGGCGTCGGGCTTGACAAGGATGAGCGTGCGCTCCACGGCTATCGGCTCCAGGCTTAGAGGATGGAAGTGGTTCAGGTGGCCGAAGGCTGCTCGGCGGCAGTCTCCGAGGCGGTCTCACGACGGCGACGGGCGCGCCGGGGGGCCGGGGCAGGCATTCCGATCTCGGCCTCGCAGAAGGGGCAGACCTTCCAGGTCGGCTCGAGTGGACGCCCGCAGGACTGGCAGGGATCCTTGAGCTTGCGCATGCAGTTCGGGCAGCGAAGGAAGTCCTTCTCCACCTCGTAATCGCAGTGCGGGCAGAGGTGATAGCCGAGCTCAGCCAGGCGTGCCTCGGCCGCCTGCATCTCCAGCTCACGCTCGCGGACATCGTCGAGGAACTCGGGTGGGCGCACGATCATGTAGACGATCGTGCCCACGAACGGGAACAGCGAAGCGGCCGTGGCGCAGCCGATCAGCAGGGGATCGGCCACCCGCCGGCGGGCGTCGGCGTAGGTCCAGTAGATCAGGGCGAACCAGATCACGAACAGGAACAGGACAACGAGCTCAACGGCCAGGTTGAGCGCGCTGTTGTGGATGCCGAAGATCGCGAAGGGCAGCATGGACGAGCCGAGTGTAGTGGGGGTCAAGCCGGGTTCGCTCCGTTATTTACGCGGTTTGTGCGCGGGTTCCTGTCACCGGCGGCATGATTCGTGCGCATCGCTACAGGAACGCCCGACCGAATAGATACCCGATTCCGAAGAAAACCAGGATCACCACCGCCACGACCAGGGCGACCAGGCCCATCATGGTCAGAAGCCGCGGCTGTTCGTCGTCGTCGTTCACAGCGCCTGGGCCTGGCTGCGCTGGGCGCTCAGGAGGTCGGCAACCAGCGTCAGGGAACCGGTGGCGATGACCAGACCGGCGGACCCGGCCAGGCTCCGCGCGCGGTCCACGGCCCGGTCGGGGACGCGAACGATCTCGGCGGGCGGGCCGCCGAGCTGGCGGCTCAGTGACTCCAGCGTCGGGGGCGGCAGCGCGCGGGGGCTGCTGCTGCGGGTGAACACCACCTGGCTGCAGATCGGCAGCAGCGAGCGCAGCATGGCCGCGGCGTCCTTGTCGTCCAGGATCGAGACGACGGCCACGATGCGCTCGTGGCGCTCGGCGAGATCGGGCAGCGACCCGACCAGCGCGCGCATGCCGTCCGGGTTGTGCGCCCCGTCGAGCAGCGTGAGGGGACCCGAGCCGACCTGCTGCAGTCGGCCCGGCACGCGCACCTCGGCCGCCGCCGCGGCCACGGCGGCCTCATCAAGCGTGCCCAGGTAGGCCTCGGCGGCGGCGCGGGCGACGGCGAAGTTACGGCGCTGGTAGGCCCCGGGGGCACCGACCGGCACCCCGGGGTCGACCCCGGCGCGGACGATCTCGGCGTGCTGCTCGGAGGCCACCCGCTGGGCGACCCGCTCGACGTCGGCATCCAGCTCGGCGCCCAGCACGAGCGTCCCGCCGGGCTTGACGACGGCCAGCTTCTCGCCGGCGATATCGCGCAACGTCGGCCCCAGCCAGCGCGTGTGCTCGAGCCCCACGCTGGTCAGAACCTGCACGCTGGATGGAATCACGTTGGTGGCGTCGTAGCGGCCGCCGAGGCCGGCCTCGATCACCGCCACCTCCACGTCGCGCTCGGCCAGCTCGCTGTAGGCCGCGGCCGTCAGAGCCTCGAACTGGGTCACGTGGTCATCCTGGGCCGCCGAGCGGTCGACCAGCTCGGCCGCCCGCGCCGCCCGGGCCACCGCGGCCGCGAACCGCTCGGGCTCGAGATCGCGGTCATCGACGCGGATCCGCTCGCCGAAGGAGACCAGGTGAGGCGACAGGTAGACGCCGGTCCGCAACCCGTGGCGCGCCAGGATCGCGGCGATCATCCGCGTGGTGGAGGACTTGCCGTTGGTTCCCACCACGTGAATGGAGCGAAAGCGGCGCTCGGGATGGTGCAGGGCGGTCATCAGCCGGCGCATCCGGTCCAGCCCGAACCGCATTCCGAACAGCTCCAGCGAGCGCAGGTAGCGCTCGGCCTCACCCTGGTTCATGTCCGCACTGCCCACGTCGACCGGCTCACAGGGCCTCCAGCTCCGCCCGCAGCCGTTGCAGCTTCTCGCGCTCGGCCGCCACGACGGGCGCCGGCGCCTTGGCCACGAAACCCTGGTTGGCGAGCTTACGCTCGGCGCGCTCGATCTCCTCGACCAGCTTGGCCCGTCGCTGTTCGAGCCGCCGGGCGGCGGCCCCAAGGTCGAGCTCTCCCCCGGCCATGATCTCGATCACGCCGCCGGGGATCGGCACGGTGGCCACGATACCGGCCGGCGCGCCGTTGCCGGCCGCCCCGGCGCCCTCGGCTCCCGTCTCAGTCGGGCGGTCGTCCCGCTCCTCCCCGTTCAGGTCCAGCCGCGCGAGCCGGGCCAGATGCTCGACGGTCTCGTCGTAGCCGCTGGCCCGCAGGCGTGCGAGCACGGTCGTACCCGGCTTGACCTCGGCCGTGTCGCGCCAGGCCCGCATCGCCTGTACGGCGGCGATGACGCGAGCGATCGAGGCCTCCCCGTCCGCGTCGGCCGGCGCGGAGGGACCCGGGGGGCGCGCCGCGAGCAGGCCATCGGACCCGGGGATGTGGGAGTAGATCTCCTCGGTCTCGAACGGGATCAGCGGGTGGGCCACCGACAGCGTCTCGGTGAGGACATGCAGAAGCGTCGGCGCCAGGTCGGCCTCGCGCGCGCGCAACCGCGGCTTGACCAGTTCCAGGTACCAGTCGCACAGCTCGCCGTAGATGAAGTCGTACAGAGCGAGCGCGGCATGCGAGAAGTCAAAGCGGGCAATCCGCCCCGCGACCTCGGCCCTCACGCGTTCGAGCCGGGACAGGATCCAGCGGTCCTCGATGGCCGTCGGCGCAATCGCCGGGCGGGCATCCGGGTCGACCCCGAGCAGGATCAGCCGGGCCGCGTTCCAGAGCTTGTTGGTCAGCTGCTGGCCCTGGGCGACCTTGTCCTCCGAGAAGCGGACGTCCTGGCCGGAGGACATGGCCAACAGCCCCCAGCGCACCGCGTCGGCGCCGTAGGCGGGGAATTCACCTGCGGGCTTACCGGGCTCGGCGAACACGGGCGGTCGCGGGCCGCCCTCGATCAGGTCCAGGGGATCGATGCCGGTGCCCAGTGACTTGGACATCCGGCGGCCGTCGGGGGCCTGGATGATGGCGGTGATGTGGACGTCGGTGAACGGCTCACGACCGGTGAACTCGAGCCCCATCATGATCATGCGGGCCACCCACAGGAAGATGATGTCGCGGCCGGTGACCAGCGTGTCGGTCGGGTAGAACGCCTGCAACTGGGGGGTTTCCTCCGGCCAGCCGAGGGTGGCGAACGGCCACAGCGCGCTCGAGAACCAGGTGTCCAGGACGTCGGGGTCGCGTGTCCAGCCCTCGCCGCGCGGCGGCGCGGTGCCCACGTAGGTCTCCGGCCCGCGGTACCAGACCGGCAGGCGATGGCCCCACCAGAGCTGGCGCGAGATGCACCACGGACGGATGTTCTCCATCCAGTCCAGGTAGACCCTCTGGTGGTTCTCAGGATGGAAGCGAACCCGGCCGCTGGTCACCGCCTCAATCGCCGGCCGGGCGAGTTCGTCCATGCCCATGAACCACTGCAGGGAGATCAGCGGCTCGATGCGCTGACCGGAACGGTGCGAGAACGGCACGGTGTGGGTGTAGGGCTCGGTGCGGGCGATCAGGCCCTGTGCGGAGAGCTCTGAGACCACCCCCTCCTGGGCCTCGGCCACGGTCAGACCCGCGAACCGCTCGGGGGCCTCGGCGGTGACCCGGCCGTCCTCCCCGATCACCTGAGGCTGGGCCAGGCCGTGGCGGCGGCCGATCTCGAAGTCGTTGGGATCGTGGGCCGGGGTGATCTTCAGCGCGCCGGTGCCGAACTCGGGGCGGACGTACTCGTCGGCGATGATGCGCAGCTTCCGGCCCACCAGCGGCAACACGGCCTTCTCGCCGATCAGCCGCTTGTAGCGCTCATCCTCAGGGTGCACGGCGATCGCCGTGTCGGCCAGCATCGTCTCCGGGCGCACGGTGGCCACCGTGATCGCCCCGGTGCCCGAGGCCAGCGGGTAGTCGATGTAGTAGAGCTTGTCGGTGACCTCGCGGGGCTCCACCTCCAGGTCGGAGATGGCCGAGCCGGTGCCCGGATCCCAGTTGACCATGTAGCGGTCGCGGTAGATGTAGCCCTTCTCATACAGGGAGACGAACACCTTGAGCACGGCCTGGGCGTAGGCGTCGTCAAGGGTGAAGCGCTCCTCGTCGTAGTCGGCGGAGGCGCCGAGCCGCTTCAACTGCTCGATGATCGTCCCGCCGTACTTCCGGCGCCACTCCCAGACCCGCTCCACGAACCGCTCGCGGCCGAGCTCGGTGCGGCTGGTGCCGTCCTGCTCCAGGGCGCGTTCCACCTGGGTCTGGGTGGCGATCCCGGCATGGTCGGTGCCGAGGATCCACTTCGTGCGCCGACCCTGCATGCGGTGGAAGCGGGCCAGGCAGTCCTGGATCGTGTTGTTGAGGGCGTGGCCCATGTGAAGCACCCCGGTGACGTTCGGGGGCGGGATAGCCAGCGAGTAGTTGTCCTCCGGCGTGCCCTCTGGCCGAGGGTGAAACACGCCTGAGTCCAGCCATTTCTTGACGATCCGCGGCTCAACGTCAGCCGGGTCGTAGCGCGTTGTCGACTCGAGATCGGCCATCGGATGGGAGAGTCTACGGCGGCCTATCCGCGTGGCGCGGCCGGAGCCGTGGCTGTGGAGGTCCGGCTGCTTCCGCCGTCCCGGTTCAAACCGTTCGCGCCGAACAGCGGGCCCGGGCCGCCGTTCAGGCGGCGGCTTCGTTCTCGTCCGGCGCGGCCACCGTGACCAGCGTCGGGGAGGTGTTCTTCTCGATCGTCTCGCGCGTGACCACGCACTTGCGCACGTCGCGGCGTGAGGGCAGCTCGAACTGCACCTCGAGCAGCACCTCCTCGATGATCGAGCGCAGTCCACGGGCGCCCGTCTCGCGCTCGAGCGCCTTGTTGGCGATCGAGCCCAGCGCCTCGTCGGCGAACACCAGCTCGATCCCGTCGAACTGGAAGAAGCGCTGGAACTGCTTGATGAGCGCGTTGCGCGGCTCGGTGAGGATCTGCATGAGCTCCTCACGGGAGAGCTGGTGGATCGCCGACATGACCGGCAGGCGGCCGATGAACTCGGGGATCAGGCCGTACTGGATGAGATCCTCGGGCAGGCAGTGCTCGAACATCTGGCCGAGGTCACGCTGCTCCTTGGACTGGATGGCCGCTCCGAAGCCAACCCCCTGGTGCCCGATGCGGCGCTCGATCACACGATCCAGGTTCGCGAACGCTCCGCCGCAGATGAACAGCACATTGGTCGTGTCGATCGACAGGAACTCCTGGTGGGGGTGCTTGCGCCCGCCTTGGGGCGGCACGCTGGCCGTCGTCCCCTCCAGGATCTTCAGCAGCGCCTGCTGCACGCCCTCGCCCGACACGTCCCGGGTGATCGACGGGTTGTCGGCCTTGCGGGCGATCTTGTCGACCTCGTCGATGTAGATGATCCCGGTCTCGGCCTTCTTCACGTCGAAGTCGGCGGCCTGGATGAGCTTGAGCAGGATGTTCTCGACGTCCTCGCCGACGTAGCCGGCCTCCGTCAGCGCGGTCGCGTCGGCGATCGCGAACGGCACGTTGAGGATCCGCGCCAGCGTCTGCGCCAGCAGCGTCTTGCCGCAGCCGGTCGGGCCGAGCAGCAGGATGTTCGACTTCTGCAGCTCCACCTCACCGTCCTCGGCCCCCATCTGTACGCGCTTGTAGTGGTTGTAGACGGCCACCGACAGCGTGCGCTTCGCCTCCTCCTGCGAGACGACGTAGTCGTTCAGGACGTCGTAGATGTCGCGCGGACGCGGCAGGTTCTCGAGGTCGAGCTGCGTCGGAGTCGTCAGCTCCTCGTCGATGATCTCGTTGCAGAGATCGATGCACTCGTCGCAGATGTAGACGCCGGGGCCGGCGATCAGCTTCTTGACCTGCCGCTGGCTCTTGCCGCAGAAGCTGCAGAGCAGCTGCTCGTTGCTGTCGGTCGGTCGGGCCATGCTCTCTCCCCGGGCGCGAAGCTAGT
>DASVYO010000013.1:0-16487 GCA_036392135.1 Solirubrobacteraceae bacterium | reverse complement strand
ACCCGAAGGTCGCGGGTTCGAATCCCCGCCCCCGCTATTCCGGCCGACAAGGCGCGGAGCAAGCAAAAAGTCCGGCACACCGGCCGACCGAGACCTGGAGGGCAATTCGCAAGGGCGACCTTCGTCGTAGTTGTGCGGCCGGCCGAAGGCCTTCGCCTCACGAAGTAGCAGGAGCGCGTTGCTCAGCCTCGTGGCGGGTACGTTCCTGAATGGCCCTCTGAGAGGGTCCACAGGCACCTGAGGAGGAAGACCGGATGAGCGCCAGCGAAGACCAGCAGGAGTCAACCAAGCCAAGCCAACAGCGTGGCGGAACCACGCCGGGTGAGCAGGAGGCGCGTGAGAAGGGGGAGTGGGCGGCGCGCGCCGATGAGGGGGTCGTGCCCGCGGAGCTGGGAGGATCAGACGCGCCGAACGAGATGCTCGCTGAGGATCCGGAGCTCGGAAGCGAGGTTCTGGGCAAAACGACCGGTGCGCAGGCGCCGGCCACCGAGACTGGGGTCGATTTGTCCGGCGGCGACCAGGCCGATGCGACCTCGGACGGAGGAGCGAAGCGTCCCGACGGCGCGGAGCCCGACCTCAAGGATGCTGCCGGCGGACCCCGGCAGGCGGATCGCGACTCAGCCGCGTAGGAAGGCCTTCTCGCGGCGCAGCGCTGATTGGCGGTGCTCGTCGAGCACCGCCTCGTAGTCCTCCCACGTGTCGACATCACGCGGGATCGGACCCTCGACGGGCACGTCGAGAACCTCATCGCCGTACCGATCGAGCAGCTTCCACACGCCCTTGTCGCCGTGAAGCTTCGCCAGCTCGCCAAACGCCGAGCGTCCAAAGGCCAGCGGATGTCCGCGCCCGTCCGTGTACCCGCAGGCGGCAACGGCCCCGTCCCCGAGGCCGTCGAGCAGGGCGGCGACGCTCGAAGCGTTGACTCCCGGCTGATCCCCCAGCATCAGCACCAGCACCTCGGTCCGTGGGTCGACCTTACCGAGAGCGGCCGCGATCGAGGAGGAGCAGCCCTCGCCGAACTCCGGGTTCTCGACGACCTCCACCCCGCTGAAGTCGACCGCGGGGAGCACTTCCGCCGCGCCCCCGCCGACCACGCATAGGAGCTGATCAAAAGCACATTCGCGGGCCGTCCCGAGCACGTGATCCAGCAGCGTCCCCGACTCATACGGAAGCAGCTGCTTCGGGCGCCCCAGCCTTGACGAGCCGCCGGCCGCCAGGACCAGCCCGGTGACGAACCGCTCAGCGGGCATGCTCCCGAGCGTAGGCGTCGCGGCAGCCTGCACCGCAGAAGAACACCCGTTCACCGTCGATCTCCAACGACAGCGTCGCCTCGGAAACCGCGACCGACATGCCGCAGACCGGGTCAACGGCCGAGGCGGCTGGAGCGGGAGCGGGAGCGCGCACAGCGTGCGCGTTCTGATCGCTGATCAACTCAGCGAGGATCGAGATCGCGATCTCCTCGGGAGTCCGCGCGCCGATCGCCAATCCGGCGGGCGTATGGAGCTGCGCCCGGAGCGCGTCGGGTACATCGAGCTCGGCCCGGACGGCCTCTCCACGGCGAGCGCTGGCCACCAGCGCGACGTAGCCAACCCCCGCCGTCAATGCCTCGGCCAAGACCTGCTCCTCCCCGCTGCCGTGCGAGGCGACGATCACTGCAGCGTCGCCGCCCGACACGTGAACCTCCCCGACGTCGGGACGGACCGTGTCGTAGCCGGCGGCCTTGGCAACCTTCTCGACCGCCCGCGCTATCGGGGAGTCGCCGACGATCACCGCGCGCGCCGCCGGCACCTGCGGCTCAAGGAAGATCTCGAGCGCGCCACCGCTCAGGCACGGGTTGTGCTCGGTCACCGCGCCATCGAGCGACTCATCATTCTCTGTCCCGCCGTCGCCCGGCACGAGCCGCAGCAGCACCGGCTCTGCCGTCTCGAGTGCGCGGAGCGCATATAGCCGGACGGTTGACTCGGCGCAGACGCCGCCCACGAAGCCGTCGATCGTGCCGTCGGCGAGTACGACGGCGGTGTCTCCCGGCCGAACGCTGGTCGGCCGGCGTGAGCCGACGACGGTCGCCACGACGAACGGAGTCCGATCGGCGGTCAGCCGGGCTACGCGTTGCACCAGTTCGCCCTTGATCATCGGGCTCTCCTCGCCGGAGTGACAGGAACCTCAGCCGAGATGTTAACCGTGCGGCAGCGCGCGCACCGGACGCGCACGCGGCGGGTCATGTACTCGGGGTCCATGCCCGAGGCGAGCACGTTTCCGCAGGCGACGCACACGTATTCGTATCCGCCGTTGCCCCGGAAGACGGGACGGTCGGGGTCGACCTGAACCGCGGTGCCGCCGTCGATCGGCACCTCGCCCGCATGGACCTCTCGCATGGTGCGTCGCTCCATGCGCCTCTCAACCTCAGATCGTCGCCAGCTTCGAGGTGAAGTTGTTGATCAGGGCATCGAGCACGCTGTAGACGACGCCCTCGCCCATCGACGCCGCCTTCCCGGCGATCTGCGCCGCCGTGTGGAGCGTGCCGCCCCCGTCGGAAAGTGTGAACACGACATCGGCGTTGGCGTAGCCCTGACCGCCGGCCTCTCTGGACTTGACCTGCATGACCGCGCGGTGGTTGGCCTCGTCCTGCTCGGTGATCGTCACGGTCCCGGTGAAGACCATCGACATGGCGCCCATCTTGACCTTGATCTCGGCCTTGACGCTCTCAGGACCGGTGCGCTCGATCACGCGCCCACCCTCGACCGCGGGCACCAGCTTCTCGAGGTCAAGAATCGCGTTCCAGGTCTCATCGATCGGCTTGGAGGTCGGGAAGCTGTGGTCGAGTTCAACCATCGGTTTCTCCTAGGTAGGTTAGGGTCTCTATTGCCAATGTCGATCAAGCCGGACACATATGACCTGGGGCCGCAGAACGCGAAGCTGATCGTCGAGACGAGCCGCACGGGCGGAGCGGCGAAGGCGGGCCACGATTTGACGATCGACGTGACGTCCTGGAACGGCACCCTCCAACTCGGTGAGCCGCCGAACGGCACCGCGGTCACGCTGCACGCCGACGGGTCCTCGCTCCGCGTGAGGGAGGGCCGCGGCGGGATAAAGAAGCTCGACGAGGACGACAAGAAGAACATCCAGCAGACGATCGACGACGAGGTCCTCAGGTCAACCGCGATCGACTTCAGCTCGAACGCTGTCGAAGGGTCCCCCGACAGCGGCCATCTGCGCGTCAGCGGCACCCTCACGTTCGCCGGCCGCACCAACCCGCTCGAATTCGACC
This sequence comes from Solirubrobacteraceae bacterium, assembly GCA_036392135.1. GTDB lineage: Bacteria > Actinomycetota > Thermoleophilia > Solirubrobacterales > Solirubrobacteraceae > Palsa-465. The sequence continues at coordinate 13,219 of DASVYO010000013.1, read as the reverse complement.
TCGACATCGCAGCGGACGGCCACCTGACCGGCTCGGCGACCGTGAGGCAGAGCGCCTGGGGGATCAAGCCGTACTCGGCCCTGTTCGGAGCGCTCAAGGTCGCCGACGAAGTCACGGTCACGATCGACGCCCACCTCGGGAGCTAGTCGCGATAGACGGTCTGGGCGTCGAGGCCGCCCTCGACTCCGGACGGCAGCGCGCCGGTCCCATGCGCATACAGCGCGACGTCGGCGATCGTCTTCAGCTGGCTCGTGTCGCTGTCGCGCACGAAGGCGCCGTTGACCCATTTGAGGCTGTCCGGTGGCGCGTCGAGCGCCACCCCGGCCAGCAGCCTCGCCTTGTCGAGGATCTTGCCCGCGGCGCTCTTGATCGCGGCCGGAGCGCCGCCGGAGGGAGCCGTGTTGTACCCGTGACCCTCCCCGAAACGGTCGGTATCGGCGGGGACGACCTTCACGTCCAGCGCCGGGACTCCGAGTTGATCGGCGACGAGCTGTGCGTACTGCGCCTCCTGGCCATCAGCCTCGGTCGTCAGGCTGAGCACCATCTTGCCCGTCGGATGGACGCGCAGGAAGACTGCACGGTATGCCTCGCCACTCACGGGTGAAACCTCCTCAATGATCGGGTTCGCGATGACCGGCCTCGGCCTCGCGCTCGAGCCGCTGGCGCTCTTGGTGGGCGGTCAGGGCGTTGTGCTCCTCGAGGTCGCAGAAGGCCGACGGCGGCCCGCCGAGCACATGGGGCGGGACCACCGGGCGGTCGCACCCCGGGTAGATGCAGACGTTTGGCCGGTCGGCGCTCACGGGTCCCATCCCGGCGTTGTCCTGCCTCGGCTCGGGCCGTATCCGCTCGGCATCGCGACCGAGCTCCCGGTGACCGGCGTCGCGCTCGCCCACGGCTCCTCGTCGGCTTCGGTCTCGGCGACAGCCACCTCGACAGATGGGCCACACCGGGCCGCGATCGCGTCGATGACCGCGTCCATCGCCTCGAGGCTGTGGCCGCTCACCAGAGCGTCCAGGAAGGGCAGCGCCGCAGCCATTCCCCCGGCGCGCGGCGCGAAGCCCTCGGCGCCCACCCGCGGGTTGACCCAAACGATCCGGTGGGCAAGCCGCCGCAGGCGCGCCATCTCCTGCGCGACGAGCGACGGGTCACCGCGCTCCCAGCCGTCGGAGATGATCACGATCACCGCTCCGCGGGCCAGGCCTCGCCGGCCGTGGCGGTCGTTGAACGCCTTCAGCGCATCGCCGATCCGCGTGCCGCTCGACCAGTCGGGTGCGGCCGCGGCGGCGGTCCGGATCGCGCGCTCGGGGTTCGGCGAGGCCAGCGCCCGGGTCAGGCGGGTCAGCCGCGTCGCGAACACGAACGCCTCCGCGCCGGCGCCGCTCCCGGCCGCGCAGGTGAGGAACTGGAGGTACGCGCGCGCGTAGGGCTCCATCGAGCCCGAGATGTCGCACAGGAGCACCAGCCGCCGGGGGAGCACGCGCCGGCGCCGGCGCCGCAGGTTGATTGGATCCCCGCCCGTGCGCAGGCTCCCGCGCAGCGTCCGGCGCAGGTCGATCCGCTCGCCATGGCGGTAGCGCTGCGCGCGGCGGGTGCGCCGCAGCGGCGTCGCGACCTCGAGCCGCGCCATCAGCCGGTAGAGCTGAGCCAGCTCGCGCGGCGAGAGCTCATCAAAGCGCTTGGAGCGGAGCACCTCCTCCGCGCTCGGGGCCAACGCGACGGGAACCTCCCGGGGCTCGGATCCGCTCGAGGGCCCCGGGTCCTCGCCGGTCACCGAGGCGGTGGATGAGGAGGATTCGGGCTGAAGGTCGGCGGAAGCGCTCGGGCGCTCGTCGTCTGTGCCCTGAACGGTGGTGGCGACGTCGGCCGGAGGTTCCTCGGCGCGGGGGACGCCGCCGAAGACCTCGCGGAACACTCGGTCAAACGCCTTGACCTGCGCGGGATCGGAGACGAACACGGCGCGCGCGGTCCAGTAGAGCCGACGGCGCGCCACCGGCCTGACCATCACCAGCGCGCGCGTGAACGCGGCCGCGCGCTCAACCGTCACCGGCAGTCCCGCCTCGTGTAGACGACCGCTGAATGCACCGGCCAGCGCCGGCAGGTCGAGCTCGATCGTCTCGACGGTGAACGCCGTGGGGTCAGTCCGCCTGTCCAACCAACGCCTCCAGCCCCTCGGCGCGGATCACGTCCTGGTCCTCGCGATACTTCAGGACCGATCCCAGCGTCCGCTCGATTGCCGCCACGTCGAGCCCCTGTACCCCCAGCGCGCGTAGCGCTGCCAGCCAGTCGATCGCCTCCGCGATCCCGGGCGGCTTCTGAACGTCGCTCTCGCGCATCCGGGCGACCGCGCCGGCCACCTGGACCGCCAGCGTCTCCGACGCGCCGCGCACACGCCGACGGATGATCTCGACCTCCCGGGCCGGGCTGGGATAGTCGATCCACTGATACAGGCAGCGCCGCTTGACCGCGTCGTGAAGGTCGCGCGTTCGATTCGACGTCAGGACGATGATCGGCGGGTGCGTGGCGCGGACCGTTCCGAGCTCGGGGATGGTGACCGCCGCCTCGCCCAGCAGCTCGAGCAGGAACGCCTCGAAATCGTCGTCGGCGCGGTCGATCTCGTCGATCAGCAGCACCGCGGGTCGGGGCCCGGGGTGCTCGAGCGCACGGAGCAGCGGGCGATGGATCAGATAGTCGCGGCCGAACAGGTCCTCCTCGCGCAGCTTCTCGCCACTCGCTTCGGCCAGCCGGATCGAGAGCAGCTGCCTTGGATAGTTCCATTCGTAGAGGGCTTCAGCGGCGTCTATCCCCTCGTAGCACTGCAGGCGGACAAGTGGTGTCTCGAGCACGAGAGCGAGCGCCTTGGCCGCCTCGGTCTTGCCGACCCCCGCCTCGCCCTCGAGCAGCAGCGGCTGGGGGAGTCGGAGCGAGAGGAAGATCGAGGTCGCGAGACCCTCGTCGACGAGGTAGTCGACGCTGCCGAGCCGCACGGCGAGGGTCTCGACGTCGGGGACGAGCTGGCGGACCTCGTCCTCCGCTGCGCCGGTGACGAAGGTCATTGCGGGGGCTCAGGGCGCCCCTGCATCGCCGCCCACACGCGCGCCGGCGTGCACGGCATGTCGATGTGGGTGACGCCATGGGACTCGTGCAGCGCGTCGATCACGGCGTTGACGATCGCAGGCGGCGAGCCGACGTTCGGCGACTCGCCGACGCCCTTGGCGCCCAGCGGGTGATGCGGGCAGGGGGTGACGGTCTCGCCGAGCTCGAAGTCGGGGCACTCGAGCGCGGTCGGGATCAGGTAGTCCATGAACGACGAGTTCAGGCAGTTGCCCTCCTGATCGAAGCTGATCAGCTCCATCAGCGCGATTCCGATCCCCTCGGCCAGCCCGCCGTGGATCTGACCGTCGACGATCATCGGGTTGATCCGCACGCCGCAGTCGTCCACCGCGATGAAGCGCCTGACCTTGACCGCCGCCGTCTCCGGGTCGACGTCGACGACGGCGATGTAGGCGCCGTAGGGGTAGGTGAGGTTCGGCGGGTCGTAGATGACCTGGGCGTCGAGGCCCCCCTCCATTCCCTCGGGCATCGGCGATCCGCTGTACGCGTAGGCGGCGATCTGCCCGATCGGCGCGCCCTTTGAGGGGTCGCCCTTGACGTACCAGCGGCCCTTCTCCCAGGCCAGGTCCTCGGGGCGCGTCTCGAGCATCGTCGAGGCGATCAGCCGCGCGCGGTCACGCACCTTGCGGGAGACGACCGAAACCGCCGCGCCCGAGACGGGCGTCGAGCGCGAGCCGTAGGTGCCGAGGCCGAACGGAGTGCGGTCGGTGTCGCCGTGGCGGACCTGGACGTCCTCCGGCGGGATCCCGAGCTCTTCGGCGACGATCTGCGCGAACGTCGTCTCGTGGCCCTGGCCCTGCGTTTGCGCGGAGATGCTGACCACGGCCTTGCCCGACGGGTGTACGCGCAGGTCTGCACCGTCGTTCATGGCCAGCCCGAGGATGTCCATGTGCTTGCGCGGGCCGGCGCCGACGCCCTCGGTAAAGAATGAGACGCCGATCCCCATCAGCTCGCCGCGGGCGCGCTTCTCGGCCTGCTCGCGGCGCAGCCCTTCGTAGTCGGCGATGTCCATCGCGACCCGCATGGTCTTCTCGTAGTCCCCCGAGTCATATGTCCAGCCGGTCGTCGTCTCATAGGGGAACTGCTCGGGCCGGATGAAGCTCTGCATCCGCAGCTCGATCGGGTCGACGCCCATCTCGAGCGCAAGTGCGCCGACCATGCGCTCCATCAGGTACACGGCCTCGGTGATCCGGAACGAGCACCGGTAGGCCACGCCGCCAGGAGCCTTGTTGGTATAGACGGCCTTGACCTGAACGTGGGAGGCCTCGAGGTCGTAGGAGCCGCAGCAGATGTGGAAGAACCCGGCAGGGAACTTGGTCGGCTGAGCGGTCGAATCGAATGCGCCGTGGTCAGCGATCACGTCGCAGCGCAGGCCCGTGATCTTGCCGCCCTTGGCGCACAGCTCGGCGTGCATGACGTAGTCGCGGGCAAAGCCGGTCGACATCAGGTTCTCGGAGCGGTCCTCGATCCACTTGACCGGGACCCCGGCCACGATCGAGCCGGCGATTGCACACACGTAGCCGGGATAGATCGGGACCTTGTTGCCGAAGCCGCCCCCGATGTCGTTGCAGCGGATCCGGATCATGTGCTCGGCGAGCCCGGCGACGTGCGCGTACACGGTCCGGTGGGCGTTGGGCGCCTGGTTGCCGTTGTAGATGTCCAGCTGCCCGGTCTTCGGGTCGAAGTCGGCGATCATCCCGCACGTCTCGAGCGGCGCCGGGTGGCAGCGCGGGTAGATGATGTCGCGCACCACGACGGTGTCGGCCTCGGCGAACACCCGGTCGGTCGCCTCGGCGTCACCGGCCTCCCACAGCGGACTGGCCAGGTTGTCCTGCTGGCCTTCCTTGTCGTCGCGGATCAGCGGTGCGTCGGGGTCGAGCGCCTTGCGGGCGTTGACGACGGCGGGCAGAGGGTCGTACTCGACGTCGATCAGCTGCAGCGCGTCGCGCGCCGAGTACTCGTCGGTCGCGATCACGAACGCGACTTCCTGGCCCTGGAAGCGGACCTTGTCGCCGGCGAGCACGGCCTGCGTGTCATAGGAGATCGTCGGCATCCAGGCCAGGCCGAGGGTCTCCAGATCCTTGGCCGTGACCACCGCCGCCACGTTCGGGTGCGCGAGCGCCCGCGAGGTGTCGATCGAGACTATCCGGGCGTGCGCGTACGGGCTGCGGAGGATGGCGCCGTGGACCATCCCCGGCAGGCGGATGTCGTCGAGGTAGGTCCCCTGGCCGCGGATGAAGCGGGCGTCCTCCTTGCGCTTCAGCCGGCCGAAGCCGATCGGACGTTCGTGGCCGGGGCTCGGGAGGTTCTCGGTGACGGCCATGCTCAGACCTCCTGTCGGGTCGTGGCTTCGTGCTCGGCGGCCCAGCGGATGGCGGCGACGATGTTCTTGTAGCCGGTGCACCGGCAGATGCCGCCGGAGATCGCGACACGGATCTCCTGCTCGCTCGGGTTGGGGTTCTCATCGAGCAGGGCCCGCGCGGTCATCATCATCCCCGGCGTGCAGAACCCGCAGTGGAGCGCGTGCAGCTCGTGGAACCCCAACTGCACCGGGTCGAGCTGGCCGTCTCGCTCGAGTGACTCGACCGTGCGGATCTCGTGCCCCTCGGCCATCGCCGCGAGGATCGTGCAGGACTTGACCGGCTTACCGTCCATCAAAACGACGCAGGCGCCGCAGTTGGACGTGTCACAGCCCCAGTGAGTGCCGGTCAGCCCCGGCGTGTCGCGGATGTAGTGCACGAGCAGCTGGCGCGGCTCGACGTCGCGCGTGACCCGCTCGCCGTTGATGGTGAGGTGAAGTTGCATGATCGTGTCAGGCCTCCTGGCGCAGGGCACGCGCCGTCGCCCGGCGCAGCGCCCGCTTGGCGAGCACCCCCGCGAGATGGCGCTTGTAGTCGACCGGCCCCCGCCCGTCGGGCACCGGCGCGCAGTCGGCAGAGGCGATCTCGCCCGCCTGCGCGAACAGCTCCTCAGACGGTGAGGAGCCGCGCAGGAGCTCCTCGGCTCGCGTGACCTGAATCGTCGTCGGGCCCACGGCGCTGAGCGCCAAGCCGACGTCGGCGATCGTTCCGCCGGCGATCCAGACCGCGGCTGACGCGGCGGCGATGGCCCAGTCCCCGGCCCGGCGCTCGACCTTCTCGTGGGCGCTGCCGCCGCCGGACCGCAACGGCAGTCGCACCTCGGTCAGGATCTCCCCGTCGCCGACGGCCGTCATATACGGACCGACGTGGAACTCGTCCATCGCGACGACACGCTCGCCGTCGGGACCCCGGATGACGACCTTGGCCTTGAGCGCGGAGCACACGGCGCTCAGGTCCTCGGCGGCGTCAGCCTGGCAGAGCGAGCCGCCGATCGTCCCTCGGTTGCGCACGACCGGATCGGCGATCACGCGCTCGGCCTCCGCGAACACCGGGTAATGCCGAGCGAGCAGTGCTGACTCGAGCAGCTCGACGTGGCGGGTGAGCGCGCCGATTCTGATCTCGCCCGGCTGCTCCCGGATGTAGGAGAGCTCGTCGAGGTCGTTGATGTCGATCAGGTATTCGGGATTGGCCAGCCGCAGCTTCATCATCGGCAGCAGGCTGTGGCCGCCGGCGATGACTCGCGCGTCGGACCCGCGCTGCTTGAGCGCCGCGATCGCGCCCTCGACGCTCGTCGCGCGTTCGTACTCAAACTGCGCCGGAGTCTGCACCGTTGCTCCCTTCGGGGTATTGCACCGGCGATCCGGTGCCGATGATCGGCGAGCGGGGCAGCGGTTCAGGCGCCGTCGGGCGACCGCCGGGGTAGAGGGCGCGCGCGGCGTGGCTGCCGTATGCGGGGTTGCGCAGCGCCGGACCGGCCGGGCTTGCCGCTGCGATCGGCGCTTCACGGCCGAGCCGCGCCAGGGTCAGGGTGCCCTTGGTATAGACCTCGCCTATCCGCGGCGCCGTGACCGTCTTGCTCTCCGGGAAGTTCCGAAAGCCCTGAGCGGCGGCACCCGGGTAGAGGCCGTCCACCAGACCGACGGCGTCGGCCATCCCGGCCTTCTTGACGAGCAAGCCCTCGAGCAGGTCCACGCCGGCGTCGAGGTTCTGGTTGATCGTCGCCACAACGTCGTTGACGGGGGCGCTCTTCTCGATGATTCCGCCGACACCGGAGATGGCGTCGTTCAGGCCGTTCGTGATCTTGCGGAGCTCGAGGATCGTCATCATCAGGTAGTAGACGACCGTGGCGATGATCAGCACCACCGCGACGATCATCACCACACCGGCTGCTGGCATCGCTCTCCCCCAATCAGGCGTCGTCGAGGATCACATCGAGCGAGCCGCCGTAGTTGGCGGCCGACTCGATCGTCTTGATGACCTGCTCCTGGGTGGTTGCCAGGAGCGCCGCCGAGTCGAGGTCTCGCGACCCGGCCTCGGCCGTGCTCGCGATCTGCTCGACGCTCGGCGTGATGCTCCGGGCGGCGTTCAGGACGCCCCGGAGCAGGTATCCGACGACCGGTAGCAGGACAAGCAGGAGCACGGCATCGCCGATCCACTCGAGGGTCATCGCGGCCTCCGCTCGGCCACTATCGCCGCCTTGGTGGCGATCCCGGGAAGGGCGCCCACGATCGCATCGAACCGCGCGTTGATCGCCTCGACCGCCGGCTCGAGCGGGCGCAGATGCTCCGACTCGACCCCGGCCAGCGCGCCCGCGAGTGTGGCGAGGTTCGCCGAGGCCGATTCGAGGTCGCTGCGGACCTTGATGAGCGCCGCAGCCAGGACCGCGACGACCACCACCGCAAGCACGACGCTGAGGATGATCAGGGTGGTTTCGCTCATTTCCCACCGAACCCGTCAGTAAGGGCATTCATGTAGCCGTCCTGGACGACGGCTTCCTGAACGATCAGCCCGAGCACGGGCGCGGTCGCCTCGAGCTGGGGGATGTTCGCCGTGTTGCCCGCCACACCGCCCGCCGCGTCGAGCAGGCGGGCAGCCGATTTCCTGATGTCGTCGGTGGCCCGTACCAGGACGATCAGCAGGGCCGCGACGATCAGCGCCGCGAGGAGGCCGATGAGAAGCGCGATCTCCCACGCGCCGTGGTTGGAAAGCGCTGCGAAGGAAGTCACCTTCCGACCGCCACCTTTCGCAGGGCGCGCGCCGAGTGCAGGATCCTCACGCCGGAGTCGTTGATCTGGCCGACGCCCCCAAGCCCGGTCGTCTGCTCCCGCACCTTCTCGACGCCCTCGACCGCAGTGCGCGCCTGCTTGGCGATGCGCTGGGCCAGCACCACGATCGTGACCACGATCGCCGCCGCCACCAGGACGACGACGACGCCGAGGGCGAGCCCCAGGTACCAACCGGTGGAAGCACCGATCACCGTGGGCAATTCACACCTCCTCGTTTTCGAGTCTGCACCCGCTGCCTCTCGGCTCGGGGTCTCGAAGAAGGTCTCAACGAAGGACCGTTGTAGGCCTCCCTCCCTCTGTACCGCACAACATACTTCCTATGCACTCTGCAGCGGAAGGCTCAGGCTTCCGACTGCCACCGCGAGCCCCTTCGTCATGAAGGATCCAGGCTCACCAGGCCGCGGTAACCCGCTCGCGTGAATGGCCGTGCTGCTCGACGAGGTCGGCAATCGCCACGGCAAAATCCTCGGCGCTGATCTCGCTGTTGCCGCGCTCGTCGACCAGCAGTTGATCGCCACCCAGGCGGTAGCTCCCGGTTCGCTCGCCCGGGTGGATGAACGCCGCCGGGCTGACATAGGTCCAGTCCAGGTCGGTGACGCTCCGGTAGACCTCAAGCGCCTCCGCGGCCTGAGTGGCCTCGGCCTTGTATTCGTCAGGGAAATCGGGCGTGTCGAGCAGTCGAGTGCCTGGCGCGACCTCGAGGCTGGCGGCGCCACCGACGACGATGAGCCGGGTGACGCTCGACCGCCGCAGCCCCGCGATCAGCGACCGTGCGACGTCGGCGAGTGTGTGGGTGCCCTCGCGCGCTGAGACCGCGCAGACGACCACGTCAGCGCCGGAGACGGCGGCGGTCACCGCTTGGGGATCGGTGATGTCGGTTCCAGTGGAGCGGCTGACGCCGGTCACCTCGTGCTGGCGCCTGTCGAGCTCGGCAACGACGCGGCTGCCGATCATCCCGGACGGTCCGAAGACAACGATATGCATTTGGCCTGCCTCTCTCGCGGGGGGGTTTCGCGCTCGGTTGAGCAGTTGCTCCATCTGATCGCCGACGGTAGACGGTGCTCCGCCCCCGGTCTGATTCGGTTTGACATGGCGGACTGGCCGTAGGGGGGAGAAAGCCCGGGCGGGGCGGCTCTTGTCAGTGATGGGAGACCTCGCCGATGCCCTGGCCGCCGACGAGCTCATCGAGTTGGCCGGCGAGCGCACGCTGGAGCATCTGCAGCTCGCGGTCCATCTGTCGCGGCGCAGTCACGAAGGCGACAGCGGTCCGGGCCGGAACTATGGCTGAGGCTTGGGGGCGCCGTCCGACGCAGCATCACCCGCGGGTCGCGCTGGCCACAGGCGAGTTCCAGCGTTGGTCACGCACCCTGGACGCTGAGCGCCGAGCGAAGGTCAGCGGGGCGATCGGCCGCATCCTCGCCGGCGGGCCCACGCTAGGTCGTCCGCACGTCGATGTCATTCACGGCTCCCGCATCCACAAGTTGAAGGAGGCGCGCGTGGATCGTGGTGTACGCCTGCTGTTCGCCTTCGATTCCAATCAGAACGCTGTCATGCTGGTCGGCGGCGATAAGACGGGCACGTGGAACCGCTGGTACCCGCAGAAGATCGCGCTGGCGGAACGTCTCTACGCCGATCACGAGCGCAGCATCGGAAAGGAGGCTCGTTGTCTGAGCCAACGAGAAGCTGGAAGAAGGTCCTCTCAGAGGAGCCGGTGAATCCGATGCGAGCCGAGCTCTACGCGCGCCTCATGGAGGCTCAGGAGCGGATTGCGCAGGCGCTGTCCGCCCGAGGCGTCTCCCATACCGAGGTGCTCGCCGCGCTCGATGCCGTCGACGAGCGGCTACCTGCGAATCAGCGGCGGGAGGATCTCTACCTCGCGGCGCTGGCGCAATACGTCTCCGCCCTCGGCGGCCGGCTTGAAGTGCGGGCAGTGTTCGATGAGGAGGAGATCCTTGTTCGCCAGGATCCGGAGGAAACGCCCGGCGGTAGTGGCTGAAGGCCGCGCCTACGGGCGATCCGCGTTTGGCGGTACCTCGGCATCAGCCCCTGGCGCGCGCGGGGCACGTTGCTCCGGGCTCCATCCGAGTGTGATCTGGCGGGCCCGGGGGAGCTGGCTGACGACGAGGTCGTAGGAGTCCTCGATCATGTCCAGGATCATCGAGCTGGGCAGTGATCCATCGATGAGGACGGTGTTCCAGTGGCGTTTGTTGAGGTGATGGCCGGCGCCGATCGCTGGATGGGCCGCGCGGAGCTGCTCGGCCAACAGGGGCTCGCACTTGAGGCTCACGCTCAGCGGCTCCGTGTGAAGGGGGGAGAGGGCGAACATCTTCCCGTCGACCTTGAAGACCGAGGTGTTCTCACCGAACGGGAAGGTCTCCTCTGAGCCGGTGAAGGACAGACACCACTTCCGCACGGCTTGCCAGTTCATCGCCACCTCCCGTTGACTCTGTACCGCATGGAGGGTCAGGTCGGTGATCCTTGGCCCGTGAGGCTCAGCCGCGCCCGATCGTGTAGGTCAGCTGGTAGTCGCCTTTGCCCTGTGGGACGTCGCCGAACGTGATCGGTCCGGAGTGGGGGAAGCTCACTGTCGCTTGTGAGGTCGAGGTGTGCGCGCCGAGCGATGCCGTGGCCGACGCATACACGTTGAGGATGGTCCCGGTGTCGTCGTTGTTGAACACATTGAGGATGTTGGGGTTCTGCTCGTCGGTGTTCGCCGGGCACGGGTAGAGGAGGTTCGTGTGGATGCCCAAGATCGTCGTGCCGGCGGGCTCGTCACACTCCCGGCCGGCGACCTGGAACCACACGTGCGCACCGCGAGGCACGTAGATCTTGATCGTGTGGTTGATCGCGATCCTCTCGCCGTCGGTGACGTGCGTCGTGAGTCGCGGCGCCCAGACATTTAGCCGCTGCCAGTACCCGTTGAGATCGAGGTACAGCTGCCAGTGCGCCCCGCTGGGATCGGGCACGGCCGGGTTGGGATCGGCCTGCCTGATCAGCAGCGACTTCAGCGTGACCGTGAGCGGGACGGGCTTGTGGCGGGGCGGGAGGCTCCAGGAGACGAAGAAGCTCTTGCCGTAGCTGACCACATGCCTCGCGCCATGCAGCGTCACCGTGACGGAGATGCCGTTGCGTCCCCTGCGGATACGCTGCGTTCCCGCACCGCCGCGCAACCGGTTGAGGATCCGGTAGCGCAGCCGCGCCGTCGTCGAGGGTCTCGGCGGGGCGGGAATGAAGAAGCGGTAGCGCGGAGCCAGGGGCTGGAGTCGGTTCGCGGGGTTCATGGCGCACGGCTTGAACCCCGAGTCGTACTGCGGGTAGGAGGTTCCGCTCACCGGGTGGTGGGTGAGGGCGCATTGCTCGATCGCGTGCGCTGCATCGCCCTGGTTGGAGATGAAGACGTCGGTCTCGCTCTCGCCTCGAGCCGACCGGTAGGGGGTGCGGCGGTTGATCGCGATTGCGCTCAGGGGGTGCAGTTCGGAGTGCTCGCCGACGATGGTGCCGCCGGTGTTGTTGGCGCTCGTCTGCCAATGGCCGCAGTCCCAGATCCATGATCCCCAGAGCGTTGCGCGATCGCCGTCGGTCGGCCATGCCCATAACGGCAACGTCGCGCTTTCCCATTCGAAGTGCAGCCTCCCCAGCGACTCGCCCTCCTGGGGTCCGTAGTTGTTGGTGTGCTGGCCGGCCTGCCCCGCGATCAGGTAGCGATAGGGACGGTCAGGGACCAGGTTGCCGTTGTAGTCGAAGGAACGGTGCTCCAGGATGCTGTCCTGCAAGGAGGCGTGCGAGACCCGGACCACGCCCTGCGCCATCCGAATGGCTGGGCTGCGGTCGATGTAGACCCACTCGGGACTGGTGTTGAAGCCGATCCCGAAGTCCGAGCGCTGGCACCCGTCGCGAACCGGCTGATCCCGGGAGGTCGGCGGCGATGGAGGGGCCGCAAACGCGACCGTGGCGGTGGTGACACAGGCTAAGGTCACACCGAGGAGGAACCGGAACAGCCTCACGGAGACATCGTAGGCCGATCCTCCACGGCTGTGGGGCGGATTTGCCCGGGGCGATGTGCGGGTTATCCCGCGATGTGGTCGCGGAGCAACGCGGCCAGGCCGTCGACCGCGGCCACGGTGACGGTCAGCTCGGGATGGCGCAACCGGCCCGTCGGTTCGATCCCGGGCACCGGCTCGCGGAAGGTGATGAGCACGCCACGGTCGCCGTTGGTGGCAAAGGTCAGGCCGCGATCGGTGATGCCCAGACGAGCCGGTCCCGCGGTCTTCAGGAACGCATACGGCCCGGTGATCTCAACCGCCGCGATATTGGCCAGGGGCGTGTGCAGCCTCCACGGTCCGAACCGGGCCCGCAGCATCCCGCCACCGACCTCGACCCAACTATTGGCCGGGGTGATGCCGAAGACCCGTGCCGCGCGGCGGTAGGCGGGGGTGAAGCGAAACGCGAACCGCGCCTCGTCCGCTGCGGGGCGCGCGGCATTAGGTTCAGGCGTTGTCCCGTCGGCCATCGACGACGACTCTAACCATCCAGCCCATGACGTTCGCGGTCCCCACGGCCGCACGCCACCTGTCACCCCCCGGATGGAGAACACTGTGACGATGTCCGACGGCGCCGACCGCGAGGCCACCGACGCCCTGGGCATGGGCGCCGAGGAGATGCGGAGGCTCGGCTACTGGGTCGTTGATCGGGTGGTCGAGCACTTCGAAGCTGGGGCCGATGGCCCGGTCATCCGTACTGGAGAGCCCGATGAGCTTTGGTCGATCATCGGCGGCCCCGTGCCACGCGCGCCCGGGGATCCACAGGTGGCCCTGCAGACCTTGCTCGACACGGCCCTGTCGCAGATGCAGCACGGCGATCACCCCCGCTACTTCGCCCGCGTTCCGGGGCCGTCGTCGTTCGCCGGCGTGCTGGGGGACTGGCTCGGCACGGGCTTCAACGCGATCGCCAGCAGCTGGGGCG
>DASVYO010000012.1:0-9869 GCA_036392135.1 Solirubrobacteraceae bacterium | reverse complement strand
GCCACCCTGGCCGCCGGGACCGCCGCCCCGGCCACCCGGACCGCCGCCACGACCGCCGCGGCCATCGCCGCGACCACGGCCGCGGCCGTCACGGCCATCGCGACCGCCGCGATCAGGAGCCTGCGGAGCGGGCTCGTCCATGATCGTGAGGTCCGCGCCGGTGTAGCCCTCGGGCATGATCTCGCCCTTGTTGATCCAGCACTTGACGCCGATCCGGCCGAATGTGGTGCGGGCCTCGTGGAATCCGTAGTCGATGTCGGCCCGCAACGTGTGCAGGGGCACGCGTCCGTCGGAGTAGCCCTCGGTGCGAGCCATCTCGGCGCCACCCAGGCGACCGGAGACCTGGACCTTCACGCCCTTGGCGCCCGAGCGCATGGCGCTGGTCAGCGCGCGCTTCATCGCCCGGCGGAAGGCGACCCGATTCTGGAGCTGCTCGGCGATCGATTGAGCGACCAGCCGGGCATCGAGCTCGGGGCGCTTGATCTCGAGGATGTTGACCTTGACCTGCTTGCCGGTGATTCGATGCAGATCACGCCGGAGGGCGTCGACCTCGGAGCCCGACTTGCCGATCACGATGCCCGGACGCGCGGTGTGGATGTTGATCTCCACCTCGGTGGCGTTCTTCCGGATCGTGATGTCCGACAGCCCCGCGTGCGACAGGCGCCCGACGATATGCCCGCGGATGAGCGTGTCCTCATGCAGGTAGTCGGAGAAGTGGCGCTCGTTGAACCAGTTCGACTTCCAGTCGTGGATGTAGCCCACACGGATCGACTCAGGATGAACTTTTTGTCCCATTACTGTTGACCCATTGGTAAGCGTTAGTCCTTTGGCGTGAGCAAGATCGTCAGGTGGCTGGTGCGCTTGCGGATCGCCGTGGCGCGGCCCATGGCGCGCGGGCGGAACCGCTTGATGGTCGGGCCCTCGTCGGCGTGCACCGCCTTGACGTACAGGTCCTCGCCCACGAGCTCGTGATTGTGCTCGGCGTTGGCGACCGCGGACTCGAGCAGCTTGCTCCAGTCGCGCGCGATCGCCCGGGGCGTGACAGCCAGGATAGCTCGCGCCTCGACCACCGACTTGCCGCGAATGTGATCGCACACGAGCCGCGCCTTGCGGGCGGACGAACGCACGAACTTGGCCTGGGCGCGGACGACCGGCGCGGGCTGGCCCGGCTCGCGCCGCGAGCGCCGCCGCGTCGGCGCAGGCTGAGAGGGCCGCGGGCGCGCTGCCGGCTTCGCGGCAGGCTCCTCCGCGGACTCGGCCGCAGCCGTCTCACCAACCTTGTCCGCACGCTTGCGCCGCGGGCTCCGCGCACGCTTGGGCGTCTCGTCGGACGCCGCAGCCGCTTCGGGCTCCGGCTCCTCAGCCTGGGGGATCTCAGCCTCGGGAGCTGCGGGAGCGTCCTCGGCGGAAGCTCCTCGCGCGGTTTCATCCCCGGTTGCGGCCACGGGCTCATCCGAGCGCGGAGCTTCCGCCGGGGATGCTTCCGGAGTTTCCTCAGGCTCGCGATTCTCGGGCGTCATCGTCTCTTACCGGTGCCGGCGTGACCGCGATACAGGCGCGTGGGCGCGAACTCGCCCAGCTTGTGGCCGACCATGGACTCGGAGATGAACACGGGCACGTGCTTGCGCCCGTCGTGGACGGCGATCGTGTGGCCAACCATGTCCGGGAAGATCGTTGACGCGCGCGACCACGTGCGGATCATGCGCTTCTCGCCCGAGCGGTTCATGGCCTCGATGCGGCTCATCAGCCGCTCCTCCACGAACGGGCCCTTCTTGCTGGAACGGCTCATCGCTTCTTACCCCTTCTCCGACCGCGCACGATGTACTGGTCGGACTTCTTGCCCTTCTTGCGGGTGCGGTAGCCCAGGGTCGGCACACCCCAGGGGGTCACCGGATGACGGCCGGGCGTCGTGGAGCCCTCGCCGCCGCCATGCGGGTGATCGACCGGGTTCATCGCGGTGCCGCGCGTCTGCGGTCGCACGCCCATGTGGCGCTTGCGGCCGGCCTTGCCGATCTTGACGTTCTGGTGCTCGGAGTTGCCGATCGTGCCCACCGTGGCGCGGCATTCGCCGCGAACCATGCGCATCTCGCCGGAGGGCAGGCGGAGGGTGACGTAATCCCCTTCCTTGGCCAGCAGCTGGATGCCGGCCCCGGCCGAGCGGGCCATCTGGCCGCCGCGGCCCGGGGTGAGCTCGACGTTGTGGACCAGCGTGCCCGGAGGCATGTTGGCCAGCGGCAGGCAATTGCCGACTCGGATATCGGCGCTGGGACCGGACTCGACGTTGGCGCCGACGCGCAGCCGGTTGGGCGCCAGGATGTAGCTCTTGTCACCGTCGGCGTAGTGCAGCAGCGCGATGTAGGCGGAGCGGTTGGGGTCGTATTCGATGTGCGCGACCTTGGCCGGAACCCCGTCCTTGCGGCGCTTGAAGTCGATCTTGCGGTACAGGCGCTTGGCGCCGCCGCCGCGGTGGCGCGAGGTCTTGCGGCCGTTGGCATTACGGCCTCCGGACTTCTTGAGTCCTTCGACCAGCGACTTCTCGGGCCGCGATCGGGTGATCTCGGCGAAGTCCGGATAGGAGACGAAGCGTCGTCCCGGGGAAGTTGGGTTGGGTTTGCGGATCGGCATTACTCGGCGCCCTCGAAGCTCTGGAAGATCGGGATCGTGTCGCCCTCACGGACCTGGACGACGGCCTTCTTCCACTGACGCGTGCGGCCCGAGGTCTGGCCCCGACGCTTGGGCTTGGACTTCACCGAGGCGGTGCGGACCTCGACCACCTTGACCTCGAACAGGTCCTCGACGGCCTGGCGGATCTGCGTCTTGTGGGCCTTGTCGTGCACGCGGAAGGTGTACTTGCCGGCCTCGGCGAGCACGAACGACTTCTCGGAGACGACGGGGCGGATGATGACCTGGCTCGGATCCATCAGGACGCCTCTCCGGCGGCGCGAGCCACCAGTTCGGGCAGAGCGGCCTCGGAGACCAGCAGGGAGGCGGCGCCGATCACGTCAGCCACGCCGGCGTCGCCGACCGGCATGACGGCCACACGGGCCAGGTTGCGGAACGACTTGCCGGCCGCCGCCTCGCTCTCGCTCAGCAGCACCAGCGTCGGGGCGGGGGCCGCCCAATCGGCCAGGAGGCCGACCGCCTGCCTGGTGGCCGGGGAATCGAACACCGAGGCGTCGAACAGGGCCAGCGAGCCGCGCTCGGCGTGAACCGAGAGGGCGCTGCGCAGCGCGGCCCGGCGCGCCTTGCGGTTGACCTTGACCGTGTAGTGGCGGGGGTGGGGACCGAACACGACACCACCGCCGGTCCACACGGGTGAGCGGGAGGAACCGGCGCGGGCGCGACCGGTGCCCTTCTGGCGCCATGGCTTGGCGCCCCCGCCCGACACCTCGCCGCGGGTCTTGGTGGCGGCGGTGCCCTGGCGGCGGGCGTTCAGCTCGGCCCGCACGGCCTCATGGACCAGGGGCATGTTGAAGCGGGCCTCGAAGGCCACGCTGTCCAGCTTCTGGCTGCCGCCGCCGAGCTTGGGCGCGGTTCTAGGCATCGGTGCGCACCTCCACGGTGCCGCCCTTGGGGCCGGGCACCGCGCCGCGCACCAGCATCAGATTGCGTCCGGGAATGACCTCGACCACGGTCAGCCCACGCTGGGTGATGCGCCCGCCGCCCATGCGGCCGGGACCGCGGATGCCCTTGAAGACGCGCGATGGCGTGGCCGAGGCGCCGACGGAGCCCGGGGCCCGAACGTTGTGGGAGCCGTGGGACTTGGGACCTGAGGCGAAGTTGTGGCGCTTGATCGTGCCCTGGAAGCCCTTGCCCTTGGACTTGCCGGAGATCTTGACCTTCTCACCGACCTCGAACGCATCCACGGTGACCGTCTCCCCGACGAGCAGCTCACCGACCTCGTCCCGGAACTCGACCACGTGGCGGTGGGCCGAGGCGTCAGCCTTCTTGAGGTGACCGAGCTCGGCCCTGGTCAGGACCTTCTCCTTGCACGCTCCGAAGGCCAGCTGGACGGCCTCGTAGCCGTCACGCTCGGTGGTGCGAATGGCGGTCACCGGGCAGGGGCCGGCCTCGAGCACGGTCACGCGCTCGACGCGGCCGTCGTCGAGGAAGCGCTGGGTCATCCCGAGCTTCTTGGCGAGGATCGCGGACATGGCCTCAGGACGCCAGCCTGATCTCGATGTCCACACCGGCCGGCAGGTGGTCAAGCCGCTGCAGCGAATCGACCGTCTTGGGCGTCGGCTGATGGATGTCGATCAGTCGCTTGTGGGTGCGGATCTCGAAGTGCTCGCGGGAATCCTTGTCCTTGAACGGGGACCGGATCACGCAGTAGACGTTCTTCTCCGTGGGCAGCGGCACGGGTCCGGAGACGGTCGCGCCGGTGCGCGTCGCCGTCTCGACGATCTCCTTGGCCGCCGCCTCGATCGCCGTGTGGTCGTATGACTTCAGGCGGATGCGGATTTTGTTTTGGGCGATAGTTGCCACTGGTTACGTAATTTCGGCTTGGCTTTTTTCAGTGTTGAGGGCGGGCCCCGGGTTTCAGGACCCGCCCTGAAAGGTCGTATCGATCTTTGGGAAAAACAGGCGGCGCGGCCCTCCAGGGACCGCGCCGCCGGCTGGCTACTGAATGACTTCGGTGACGACCCCGGAGCCGACCGTACGGCCGCCCTCGCGGATCGCGAACCGCAGACCCTGGTCCATGGCGATCGGCTGGATCAGCTCGATCTCCATCTGGACGTTGTCGCCCGGCATGACCATTTCCGTGCCCTCGGGCAGGTTGGCCACTCCGGTGACGTCGGTCGTACGGAAGTAGAACTGCGGCCGATACCCGGTGAAGAACGGCGTGTGACGGCCGCCCTCCTCCTTCTTCAGGACATACACCTCGGCCTTGAACTTCGTGTGCGGCGTGATCGAGCCCGGCTTGCACAGCACCTGGCCACGCTCGATGTCCTCGCGCTTGGTACCGCGCAGCAGACAACCGACGTTGTCACCGGCCTGGCCCTGATCGAGGATCTTCTTGAACATCTCCACGCCGGTGACGACGGTCGTCGTCGTGGGCCGGATGCCCACGATCTCAACGGTCTCGCCGGTCTTGATGATGCCCTGCTCCACCCGCCCGGTGGCCACCGTCCCGCGACCGGTGATCGAGAAGACGTCCTCGACCGGCATCAGGAACGGCTTGTCCAGGTCACGCGTGGGTTCGGGGATGTAGGTGTCCAGGGCCTCGGCGAGCTCGAGGATCTTGCCCTCGTACTCCTCGTCACCCTCCAGCGCCTTGAGCGCCGAACCGACCACGAACGGGATGTCGTCGCCGGGGAACTCGTACTCGGACAGCAGGTCGCGAATCTCGACCTCGACGAGCTCGAGGAGCTCAGGATCGTCGACCATGTCGGCCTTGTTGAGGAACACGACGATGTAGGGCACGCCGACCTGACGGGCGAGCAGGATGTGCTCGCGAGTCTGGGGCATCGCGCCGTCGGCGGCGGAGACGACCAGGATCGCCCCGTCCATCTGGGCCGCGCCCGTGATCATGTTCTTCACGTAATCCGCGTGACCCGGGCAGTCCACGTGCGCGTAATGCCGGTTGGCGGTCTCGTACTCGACGTGCGAGGTGGCGATCGTGATGCCGCGGGCCTTCTCCTCCGGGGCATTGTCGATCGAGTCGAAGGACCTCACTTCTCCTGAGCCGAACTTGTCATGGAGCACCTTGGTGATGGCCGCGGTCAGCGTCGTCTTGCCATGGTCGATGTGACCGATGGTCCCGACGTTGACATGGGGCTTATCGCGCTCGAACTTGGCCTTCGCCACTTTGGTGTCGCTCCTTCTTCAGAATCAGATTTGTTCGTCCTGAGGACGAACCTGTACAGGGTATAAGTTTTCCGTCCGCGTTTGCTGCTAGGAGCAAACGGAGCGGCTGGCGAGCCGCAACCTGCGAGGTTAGCTCCCCACGAGTTCCTTCTCGCCCCCGACCACCTTTTCGGCAATGTGGGCGGGCACCTCGTCGTACCGGTCGAACTGCATGGTGTACGTCGCCCGCCCCTGCGTGTTCGAGCGGACGTCGGTGGCATAGCCGAACATCTCGGCCAGGGGCACGTGCGCGGTGATGACCTGCGCGTTACCCCGCTGCTCCATCCCCTGGATCTGACCGCGACGCCGGTTGAGGTCGCCGATCACGTCGCCCATGAACTCCTCGGGCGTGACCACCTCGACCGCGAACACGGGCTCGAGCAGCACGGGCTTGGCCCGCTGCACGGCCGCCTTCAGCGCCAGGCTGCCGGCGACTCGGAAGGCGATCTCCGAGGAGTCGGTGTCGTGGTACTTGCCGTCGGTGAGCGTGACCCGGACGTCGACCAGCGGGTAGCCCGCTCGGGGCCCGTTGTCCATCGCGTCCTCCACGCCCTTCTCGACGGCGGGGATGAATTCGGTCGGCACGGAGCCGCCCTTGATCTTGTTGACGAAGTCAAAGCCCTCGCCCGGCGCGGGCTCGACGTCGATATAGACGATGCCGTACTGGCCCGAGCCGCCGGTCTGGCGGACGAACCGGCCCTCGACCTTCTGGGCGGTGCCGCGGATCGTCTCGCGGTAGGAGACCTGGGGGCGGCCGACGTTGGCCTCGACCTTGAACTCCCGCATCATGCGATCGACCAGCACCTCGAGGTGCAACTCGCCCATCCCGGAGATCTCGGTCTGGCCGGTCTCCTCATTGGTCTGGACCTGGAAGGTCGGGTCCTCCTCGGCCAGGCGGCCGAGGGCGACCGACATCTTCTCCTGGTCGGCCTTGGTCTTGGGCTCGATGGCCACCTTGATGACCGGCTCGGGGAAGGTGATCGTCTCGAGCTTGATGGGCTTGTCGGGCGCGGCCAGCGTGTCGCCGGTGACCACCTGCTTGATCCCCACGGCGGCGGCGATATCCCCCGCATAGACCTCCTGCAGCTCCTCGCGCTCGTTGGCGTGCATCATGAGGATGCGCCCGACGCGCTCGGTGCGCCCGGTGGTCACGTTGAGCACGCGCGAACCGGCGGTGAGCTTGCCCGAGTAGACCCGGAAGTAGGTGAGCTTGCCGACGTACGGGTCGGCCATGATCTTGAACGCCAGGGCCGCGAACGGCTCGTCATCGGAGGCGTGCCGGATCGCGGGCGACTCACCGGACTCGGCGCTCTTGTCGGGCTCGAGGCCCTCGACGGGCGGAACCTCGAGCGGGCTGGGGAGGTAGTCGATGACCGCGTCAAGCAGCAGCTGGACGCCCTTGTTCTTGAAGCTGGAGCCGCACAGGACCGGCGTCACCTGGCTGGACAGCGTGGCGGCGCGGATCGCCTGCTTCAGGCGCGCGGCGGGAATCTCCTGCTCCTCCAGGATCATCTCGAGCAGCTCGTCGTCGTACTGCGAGACCTCCTCGAGCAGATGCTCGCGGGCCTCGGCGGCGCGCTGCACCTGGTCGGCGGGGATCTCGACGACCTCCTGCTCCTTGCCGAGCTCGTCCTTGTAGATGATCGCGTGGTTCTCGACCAGGTCGATCAGGCCGGTGAACTCGGCCTCGGCCCCGATCGGGAGCTGGATCGGCACCGGATGGGCGCCGAGCCGGTCGATCATCGTCTGCACCCCGTTGGCGAAGTTGGCGCCGATGCGGTCCATCTTGTTGATGTAGGCGATGCGGGGGACCCGGTACTTGTCGGCCTGTCGCCAGACCGTCTCGGACTGCGGCTCGACGCCGGCGACGGAGTCAAACAGGGCGATCGCACCGTCGAGCACGCGCAACGACCGCTCCACCTCGACCGTGAAGTCGACGTGGCCGGGGGTGTCGATGATGTTGATGCGGTGGTCCTTCCACTCCGCCGTGGTGGCCGCTGAGGTGATCGTGATGCCGCGCTCCTGCTCCTGCTCCATCCAGTCCATCACGGCCGCGCCCTCGTGAACCTCCCCCATCTTGTAGGTCCGCCCGGTGTAATAGAGGATGCGCTCAGTCGTCGTCGTCTTCCCGGCGTCGATGTGCGCCATGATTCCGATGTTGCGAGTCTTCTCAAGGGTGAACGTGCGTGGCATGAGTCTGAAGGGGTTGTGGCGGGGCCGGATTGCCGGCTGCGGTCATGAAAAAGGGCCCAGAGGGCCCGTTTACGACGCAGCTGTCGGCTACGGGCGGGCGGTTAGTGGATCGGCGTCTCCATCACGAAACTCCGCGCCCGGGAGAGAGCACGTATGAGCGCGTTCCGACCCGAGGCGGGGACCGAATATAGCAGAGGTCCTGAGGCCTCCGGTGGCCCTGAAACAGGCCTCCAAGGGCCCTCCAGACTGCTCCCGATCGCCCTTCTGGTGGGCGGCCTGGCCGGCTCGGCGCTGCTCCTGGCCGCCGAGTTCACGGCGCTGCTCCAGGTCCACTCGACGGCCAGCCTCAGGCCCATCGCGACCGTCAACACCGGCTCGCACCACTCCTACGCGCTGATCCCGATCGGGTTGGCCGCGCTCCTGTTCACGGTGATCATCTGGCGCACCCGGAACCGCATGGCGCTGCTGGGCACGGGCGTGCTCGGGGTGGCGGCGGTGCTGATCGCGCTGGTCGGCGATCTCCCTGACGCCCAGGCCATGGGCGTGCTCGTGCACCCCTACGTGCTGGCCAACGCCACCCCGAGCACCGGCTTCTTCATGGAGACGCTGGGCGGCGCGCTGCTGGTCCTCACCGCCGGTGCCGGCCTGCTGCTGCTGGCCGCTCCGGCTCCGCGCCGCGCCCGCCCGCTGCGTCCGGCACAGATGTGAGTCTTCTTAGAGAGTCCGCTCTCTGACTATTTGGGTTGATCGGGGGTTTACCAACGTCCCGCGCGTTACATTTAGAAAACGCGAGGGTTGTCCTGCCGCAGCCCCCGGTCCCGTGCGGCAGGCGGCCCTCGCGTTTCCCTGGCCAGGGCGCGCGGCTGGGGCAAGCCTGCGGCGGCCCGCAGTCGGATATCTGAAACGGACGCCGCGCTACGCGCGGCTGGACGGCGCTGGGGCGCGAACTACCAGCGGTAGTGGGCGAAGGCCTTGTTGGCCTGCGCCATGCGGTAGATGTCGTCCTTGCGCTTGAACGCATTGCCCTGCTGCTGCTGCGCGTCGAGCAGCTCGTGCGCCAGGCGCTGGGCCATCGTCTTCTCGCGCCGGCCGCGGGCGAACCCGACCAGCCAGCGCACGGCAAGCGTGCGTGCCCGGCGGGCCGGAACCTCGACCGGTACCTGATAGGTGGCGCCACCGACGCGACGCGAGCGAACCTCGAGGACGGGAGTCAGCGCCTTGATGCCTGCCTCGAGCTGCTCGACGGCGTTCTTGCCGGAGCGCTCAGCCAGGATGGCCATGGCGTCGTAGACGATCTTTTCCGCGGTCGACTTCTTGCCGTCCAGCATCACCTTGTTGATGACCTGCTGGACGAGGCGGTTGCGGTAGACGGCGTCGGCCTCGATGGGCCGGACGGCAGCGGCAGCGCGACGGGGCATCCAGTGGCTCCTACTTGGCCTTCACGCCGTACTGCGAGCGGGCCTTCTTGCGGTCGCCGACACCGGCGGCATCGAGCGTCCCGCGGATCACCTTGTAACGGAAACCCGGCAGGTCCTTGACGCGGCCTCCGCGCACGAGCACGACCGAGTGCTCCTGGAGGTTATGACCCTCGCCGGGGATGTAGGCGCCGACCTCCATGCCGTTGGTGAGCCGGACACGGGCAACCTTGCGCAGGGCGGAGTTGGGCTTCTTGGGGGTCGTCGTGTAGACGCGGGTGCAGACGCCGCGACGCTGAGGCGCGGCGACCTTCTTCTTGCGACCCTTGCCCGACTTGAGGCCCGGCGTGGCGAGCTTCTTCTTGGGCGCGGTACGGCCCTTGCGGATCAACTGGCTGGTGGTCGGCATGCGGT
>DASVYO010000011.1:0-11641 GCA_036392135.1 Solirubrobacteraceae bacterium | reverse complement strand
TCAAAGGTGACCCTGACGCCGACCGAGGGGCCGGGAAGACCCAGCAGGAACGGCGTCGCCGTGACGGTGCCGGTCCCGACCTGGCAGGCCGGGTTGGGCATGGAGTCGCTCAGACAGGCCCCGCCGTCGATCGAGGCGTTGGCCAGCAGGCCCGGAGGCAGGCTCAGCGTCAGGTCCTTGGGGGAATCGGTGGCGGGGTTGGTGGGACTGAACTTCACATCCATCCCCAGGTTCACGGACGATCCGGCGTGCGTGCCGGCGCTCTGGTCAAGCGTCAGCGCGGGCGTGATCGACGCGCTTGCCACCGGCGCCAGGAGCGCACAGGCGCCCGTCACCAGGACGCCAGCGAGGCCCTTCAGGCAGGTGATGCGCATCGTCTTCCCCATCTCCTCCGGTGGTGCGTGGACGCCGGGGAGCCTAGCGCCGGGCGGCACCACCCGATCTTCAGGAGTTCTTGATGACGATGCCCTCCAGGATGTTGGCCACCCGCTCGGTGGAGTCGATCGCCGCCTCGAGGCGCTCAAAGATGTCCTTCCAGCGGATCACGACCATCGGATCGATGCCGCCGTCGAACAGGGACGCGACGGCCTCCCGGGTGATGCGGTCCCCCTCGTTCTCGAGCCGATTGACCTCGACCGTGTAGCGCGAGATGTCCTGGAAGCCGCGGAGATGGGGAATCGCCTCGGCGATCTGCACCGAAGCCTCGTGCAGCACGCGGGCCAGGCTGATGGCCTGCTCCATCGGCGCCTCGATCTTGTACAGGCCGAGATAATCCGCGACCTCCTCGGTGTAGTCGACGATGTCGTCCAGCGCCGACGCGAGGGCGAGGATGTCCTCGCGGTCGATCGGCGTCACGAACGTGTGGTTCAGCCGGTCGATTATGTCGTGGGTGATCCGGTCGCCCTCGTGCTCGCAATCGAGGATGTCGGCGGCCAGGTGGGCACCATCCGGATAGTCCGACAGCATCCGGTGCAGCAGCTCGCAGGTGGCCAGGATGTTGGCCCCCGCCTCCTCGAACAGCTCGAAGTAGATCCGGTCGCGCGGGGAGAACACCTGGGCGAAGCGGGCCACGGGTGGGATGGTAAAGGACCTCGTCCGTGACCCGCCGCCCAGGGCCTGCTCACAGCGCGGCGAGGTCCTCCCGGAACCGGCTCAGCTCGGCCTCATCGATCGAATAGGTGTGCTCGGGCTGGGGATAGCGACGGCCGCGCACATCAGCCGCGTACGCGGCCACACCGGCGTTCATCTCCGCCTGCAGATCGGCGTAGCGCTGCACGAACCGGGCGCCCCGTCCCTCCCGAATCCCCAGCAGGTCATGGAAGACCAGCACCTGGCCATCCGTGGCCGGGCCGGCCCCGATCCCGATCACGGGGATCTCCAGGTGCGGCATCAGCTCCGCCGCGACCGCGGCTGGAATCGCCTCGAACACGATCGAGAAGCACCCGGCCTGCTGGAGCGCGAGGGCTTCCTGGGCCACTCGCATCGCAGCGCCCGTGCTGCGCCCCTGGGCGCGATAGCCGCCGAGCGCGGTCGAGGTCTGCGGGGTCAGGCCGATGTGGCCCATGACCGGAATCCCGGCCTGGACGATGGCCCGCGCCCGGGCCACGGAGGTCTCGTTGCCGCGCTCGAGCTTGACCGCGTCACAGCCGGCCTCCTTGACGAAGCGCATTGCGGTCTCGACGGCCTGGGCGTCGGACACCTCGTAGGAGCCGAAGGCCAGATCGCCGACCAGAAATGGCGTCTTCAGGCCGCGGCGGACGGCGCGGGCGAGGACCAGCAGCTCGTCGGTGCTGACCGGCACCGTCGAGTCGTAGCCGAGCACGGTCATCGCGCCGGAGTCGCCGACCAACACCAGGTCCACTCCGGCCGACTCGGCGGCGCGGGCGCTGGGGAAGTCGTAGGCGGTGACCATCACGATCGGCTCGCCGAGGCGCTTCTTCTCCTGCAGGATGGGCAGCGTGACCGGGAGCCGGGAGGCATCCGCGGGAACGTTGAACTGAAGGGGGGCGGTGGACATGTGCGTTTGCCTTCTCTATGCGATGGCTGTAGCAGCCGTGGTGGTGTGCGCCCCGAGCAGGGTCGCCACCTCGTTGTCGATGGTGCGGATCTCGTTATCGGCGCCGACATGCACGACACGCGGGTCGTAGTGCTCGAGGTCATCGGGGTCATACGAGCCGTAGGAGATGACGATGATCGTGTCGCCGCGGTGAACGAGGCGGGCGGCCGCCCCGTTGACCTTCATCGCTCCCGAGCCGCGCTCGCCGGCGATCGTGTAGGTCTCGAAGCGAGCGCCGTTGTCGACGTCGACCACGGCGACCTGCTCGAACTCGAGGATGTCAGCCGCCTCGAGCAGATCGGGATCAACGGTGATCGACCCGACGTAGTGCAGGTCACTGTCGGTCACCGTCGCCCGGTGGATCTTGGATTTCAGCATCGTTCGGTTCATCAGGGCCTTTCGTCGCGGTCGGCCACCGCTGACGCCGCTGCTGCGACCGGGTGGATGAGGAAGTTGTCGATCAGGCGGGTGGTGCCGACGCGAGCCGCGATCACCGCCAGGACCTCGCCGGTGACGGTCGTCACGGGCTCGAGCGTGTCCGGCGCCACGAGCTCCAGATATTCGGGGCTCAGCCCATTGCGCTCGAGCTCCGCCCGCGCCGGCGCCAGCAGCTGTCCGGCGTCACGGCCCCCGGCCTGGATGCCCTCGCCCACGACGGCCAGCGCCCGGCTCAGGGCCGTTGCCTGCTCGCGCTGCGCCGGCGAGAGCAGCGCATTGCGGCTCGACAGGGCCAGCCCGTCGCTGTCGCGGACCGTGGGGCGGACCTCGATCCGGACGGGCATGTTGAGGTCGCGAACCATCCGGCGGATGACCAGCGCCTGCTGGGCGTCCTTCTGCCCGAAGAAGGCCACGTCGGGCATGGCCATGTTGAACAGCTTGGTGACCACGGTGGTGACTCCGTCGAAGTGCCCGGGGCCCCGGCCGGCGCCCTCCAGGCCTTCGGTCAGCTCGGACACCGACACCGTCGTGGCGAACCCGTCCGGATAGACCTCCTCGACGGTGGGGGCGAACAGCAGGTCGGCGCCTTCGGCGGCGGCCAGGCCGGCGTCTCGGGCGGCGTCGCGCGGGTAGGCGGTCAGATCGGTGGGATCGTTGAACTGGGTCGGGTTGACGAACAGCGAGACGACGACCACATCGCACCGGCGCCGGGCCGCTGCGATCAGCGAGAGATGGCCGGCGTGAAGGGCACCCATCGTCGGCACCAGCCCGATCGTCTCGCCTCGGCGCCGGGCCGGAGCCAGCTCGGCGCGCAGTGCCTGCACCGTGTCCACGGTCTTCATGCGCCCACCGCCGCACGGGGAGGGCGGGTGCTGCCGGTCCTGGGCGCACCTAGCTCGTGGTCGGCGGCAAGCCGGCGTGTGGCGCCGACCAGGGTGTCGAACAGCTCGACCAGGTCGGGCGTCTGCTCGGCGACCGCTGCGCGCTGGGTCTGCACGGTGGCCTCGTCGCCGCGCGCCACCGGGCCGGTGAGCGCTTCATGCGGCCCGAGCTCAGCCCAGTTCTCGACCGTCGCCCGTACCAGCGGCGCCAGCAGCTCGCGATCGAGACCCGTCCCGGCGCCCACCGCCTCGGCGGCGGCCTCCAGCGTGACCAGGAAGTTCGAGGCCATCGCGGCCGCGGCGTGGTAGGCGGCCCGGTCCTCGTCGGCGAGCGAAAAGGGGCGCATGCCGAGTTTCTCGGCCAGCGCGGCGGCCAGCCCGCGCGCCCGCGGCGTGGTCCCGGCGATCGCGGCCGCGGCGCCCCGGAGACGGGCGGGGCCGTCCCGGAGCGTGACCGTCATCAGCGGGTGCAGCGCGAACGCCTCGTGCGGAGCGAGGACCTCGAGTCCGGTGGCCCCGGAACAGTGCCCGACCAGCGGTCCGGGCTCGATCCGGGCGGCGAGCTCGCCGATCTGGCTGTCGGGCACGCACAGGAGCACGGCCTGATAGGCACCGAGCCGCGCGTCGCGGCCGAGCGGATCGGAGGCGGGAATCCCGGCGGCCCGCAGCCCCGCGGAGAACACCCGGCCGACTCGCCCGCGACCGACTATCCCCACGGAGGGATCGGGCAAGGCCGTGGTGTCGGTGAGCCGTTCCAGTTCCATGCGGATACCGGTCGGAAAGAAGGCGGAAGTGAGAGACTTGATTGAGGTGCGTCCCTGAGGTGACGCCCTCAGATTCCAGGATACCCAGTCTGCCGCCTCTCCAGCTTCGATTTCCGTGACAAACGCCACACAGCGGCGAGAGCTCCTCAAGGCCGTCTATGAGGAGGCCCGCGGATGCGTTCGCTGTCCGCTGCACCAGACTCGCACCCAGGTCGTGTTCGGCTCTGGCAACGCCGACGCCGAGCTGATGTTCGTCGGCGAGGCTCCCGGGGCCAATGAGGATCGCCTCGGCCTGCCGTTCGTGGGCCAGGCGGGCAAGCTGCTCGACAAGCTGCTGACCGAGATCGGCCTCGAGCGCTCCGACGTGTTCATCTGCAACACGCTCAAATGCCGTCCGCCCGGCAACCGCGACCCCCATCCGAACGAGATCGAGTCCTGCCATGGCTACCTGCAGAGTCAGGTCGAGCTGATCGAGCCCAAGCTGATCTGCACGCTGGGCAATTTCGCCACCAAGCTCCTGCGGGGCGACCCCACCGGCATCTCCCGCCTGCACGGCCGGGTGGAGGAGCGCGCGATCGGCGCCCGCCGCGTCCGCCTGTATCCGCTGTATCACCCGGCGGCGGCCCTCTACACGCCGCGCACCCTGGAGGCCCTGCGGGCCGACTTCGAGCGGATCCCGGAGCTGCTCGCCCGGCCCGACCTGGAGCAGCCTCCGCCGGACAGTCTGCGTCCGGCCCCGGAGCCCGATCCCGGGGCGGAGCTCGCTCCCGAACCGCCGCGCGAGGTGGGGACCCCGGAGCCGCCGGGCTCGGAGCCGCCGCCGGCCCAGATGGGCCTCTTCTAGCCTGGCTCGGGCGAGGGGGCTGTGGCCGCCCGCTCCGGCGATCGGCTCTCCGGCTTCAGGGCCAGGCCGAAGGCCAGCAGGGCTCCCACCGCCTGGACGGCCAGGACGACGGCGGCGAACCCGGTCGGCTGCCGGGAGGCGTTCAGGAGCAGAATCGGCTCGGCCACGGCGACCGCACCGATCACGACCAGGAAGCGGGTCCGCTTGAGAGCCAGCAGATACTGGATGGCCAGATAGGTGGCGGCCAGCACCGTGAAGGCGGCGCCCAACACCAGCAGCGAGCCCGACGCCGAGGCACGCCTGGCCCCGAAGGCCGCGGTCAGCAGTTCCTTGGGGACGACCGCGAAGATCAGCAGGCAGGGGATCGCGCAGACCAGGATGATGGCCAGCGACCGGAACAGGATCGGACGAGTGTCCTCACCACCGGCACGGCGGCGGGAGACCTCGGGCACGAGGTAGAAGCCGGCCCCCATGGCCACCCAGACGAGCACCTTGGCCGCCACGGCGGTGGCGGAATAGGCGCTGGCCAGCCTGGTGCCGAACCGGTGGTTGGCCGCGATGATGTCGATGTTCTGGAGCACGGCGATCACGATCAGCCCGGCGATCGGAGCCCAGGCTCGCTTCACATGCACCCACAGGCTCATCGCCGACGGCGCCGTGGTCACAGCTCCGAGCCCCTCGGTCTCGGTCTCGATCACATGGCGCCGCAGGCGCAGGACGCAGAAGACGCCGATCACGATGAAGGACACGGGAGTGCCGAGATAGGCGCCGGTGACGCCGAGGCCGGCGCCGGCCAGGGCCGCACCGACCACGAGCCGCGTGGCCTGCTCGCCGATCAGGCTCAGGCCGACCGCCTTATAGTCGCCGACGCCCTGCAGCGCACCGCGCAGGATCGAGAGCTCGAGCCACAGGACGGCGGCGGGGAGCCCGATCGCCGCCGCCCACGTGTCGTGAGCGACGCCCACCGCCTGGGCAATCGGATCGCGCAGCAGCACCGAGACAACAGCCACCGCGACCGTGAGCACGAGCAGGTTGACCGTCCAGCGGCGCATCGTCGCGGCCAGTCCGGCGCCGACGCCGAGGTGCCCGAGCACGCCCTCTCGGGCGGTCGCCACCTGCAGCGCCTGACCGACCACGGACAGGATCAGGAAGTAGCTGATCAGCGCGGCCAGATGGCCGTAATCGGTCAGCAGGCGGGCAAACACGACGGTCGAGCCCAGCGCGATGACGTTGTTGGCGATCATCGCTCCGGCCAGACCGGCGGCCTTGGCCATCTCCGAGGAACGCAGCTCCTCCAGGGAGGTGGGAAGCCCGCGGCCCGGTGCCACGCGGTTGATGAGCATGGCGATACGACCCGGAGCCGCGTTGGTCTCGGGAGGCGTCATGACCTCAGTGACGGTAGCGGAACGGCAGGTCACGGCCGCTCTACAGTGTCCCTCTGTGGAAACGTCTGTTCGTGGGTTGCGCCGCGCTATCGGCCCCGGCGCCGGCGGCCTTCGATGACCATTTGATGCGCGGCCGGTTCGAGTCCGCCAGTGCCACCGAGACCGAGGCGCTCGGCGCGCGGTTGGCTGCCGAGCTGCAGCCCGGGGACGTGGTTCTGATCGGTGGCGAGCTCGGCACCGGCAAGACGACGCTGGTCCGGGGTGCGGCACGGGCGCTGGGCGTCCGCCAGGCGGTCACCAGCCCGACCTTCACGATCGGCCAGCGCTACCCGGCGCCGGTACCGGTCGCCCACCTCGACCTGTATCGGGTACCCGGCCTGGCCGGCGAGGACCCGGACCTGCTCTCCGACTACCTGCGGCCCGACACGATCGCCTTCGTCGAGTGGCCCGAGGGGGGGGAGGAGCTGCTGGGCGGCTTCGCCCGGATCGCTGTCCGGGTCCGGCTCGAGCACGCCGGCGGCGACCGGCGCCGGGTGAGCGTGGCGTGAGGATCCTCGCCCTCGACACGGCGACGCGCGCGACCACGGTCGCGGTGCTGGACACGGAGGACGGCACCGAGCTGGCGCTGCGCGACGACCCCGAGCCGGGCCGTCGCCCGAGGCACACCTCTTGCCTGATGCCCCTCGTCACCGAGGCCCTGGCCCGGGTCGGGTGGGGATGGCCGGATCTCGATCGCCTGGCGGTCGGGACGGGGCCGGGGACGTTCACCGGCCTCCGAATCGGAGTGGCCACCGCGCGCGCCCTGGCCCGGGCCCGTGAGATCCCGCTGATCGGCGTCTCCAGCCTGGAGGCGCTGGCCCTCGGCGCGCACGAGGCCGCCCTGGAGGGGGGGCACGACATCGTCCTCGCCGTCCTCGACGCCCGCCGGCACGAGGTCTTTGCCGCCGCCTGGCCGGTGGCCGCCGCCGCCGGCTCCACGCGCCCGCCGGCCGTCCTCGCTCCGCTGCCCTTGGCCCCGGCGGCGCTCGCCTCACACGCGGCCGAGCTGGGCAGCAGCCGCCTGGCCATCGGCGACGGGGCGATAGAATTCCGGGCGGATCTCGAGCTCCCGGGAACCTCGATTCCCGCCGGTGACTCGGCGCTTCACCGGGTCGAGGCGTCCTTCCACTGCCGGTTGGCCGCCGAGCGGGTGCCGAGCGCAGCCGAAGACGTTAGGCCCGAATATCTACGGCGACCCGACGCCGAACTGAATCTCCGCGCCCCGTAAATGACCAACGCCCTCGAGATCCGGCCGCTCGGTTACAGCGATCTGCCCCAGGTCATCTCGATCGAGCGCCGCGCCTTCTCCACGCCGTGGTCGCTGTCGATGTTCGTGCTCGAGCTCTCCAAGCCCTCGACGCTGTGCCTGGCCGCCGTCGACACCGCCACCGATCGGCTCGTCGGCTACCTGGTCCTGGCTCGCTACGACACCGTCTGGCACCTGATGAACGTGGCCGTCGACCCGGTCCGCCAGCACCGGGGGATCGGTCGCGCCCTGCTCGAGCAGATGATCCAGCGCGTCGGCCCCGAGCAGCAGTACACGCTCGAGGTCCGGACCTCCAACGCCCCGGCGATCCATCTCTACGAGACGTTCGGCTTCCGCTCGGCGGGCCGGCGCCCCCGCTACTACCGGGACACCGGGGAGGACGCGGTGATCATGTGGCGCACGGCGGATGCGATGTCGGCTCCGGGGGCGGCATGATCCTCGCCCTGGAGACCAGCTGTGACGACACCTGCGCGGCCGTGATAACCCGCGGCGGGGAGATCCGGGCCAACGTCATCTCCTCTCAGGGGATCCACGACCGGTTCGGCGGGGTGGTGCCCGAGATCGCCTCGCGTCACCACCTCGAGCTGGTCGGCGCGGCCGTCGACGAGGCCCTGGCCACGGCCGGCGTCGAGCTGTCGGCCCTCGAGATGATCGCGGTCACCCGCGGTCCGGGTCTGGTGGCCGCTCTGCTGGTCGGGCTGTCCACCGCCAAGGCCCTGGCTGCCGCCCACGGGCTGCCGCTCGCCCCGGTCGACCACCTGCATGGTCATGTCGCGGCCGGCTTCCTGGGCCCCGATCCCCTCGAGCCCCCGTTCGTGTGTCTGGTGGCCAGCGGCGGCCACACGTTCGTGGCCCGCGTCGACGACCGCGGGCCGGGCTACGCGATCCTCGGGCAGACGCTCGATGATGCGGCCGGGGAGGCCTTCGACAAGGGCGCCCGGCTGCTCGGGCTGGGTTACCCCGGCGGAGCCGCCCTCGAGCGCCTGGCCCGGGAGGGCGATCCGGAGGCGTTCAGCTTCCCGACCGCGGCGCGCGTGCGCGGCCTGGATTTCTCGTTCGCGGGGCTCAAGACCGCGCTGCTCTACCGCGTGCGGGATCTCGGTGAGCGGGAGACCGAGCAGCGGCGGGCGGACCTGGCCGCCTCCTACCAGCGCGCGATCGTCGAGTCCCTGGCCGTGCGGGTGGAGCGCGCGCTGCAGAGCACCGGTCTGGACCGGCTGGCGATTGGCGGTGGCGTGGCCGCCAACGGGCCCCTGCGCGATCGGCTCTCCCGGCTCGGGGTGCGGCTGTCGATCCCGTCCCGCGAGCTGTGCACCGATAACGCGGCCATGATCGCCAGCGCGGCCCGGTTCGTTCCCGCCCTGCCCT
Source organism: Solirubrobacteraceae bacterium (assembly GCA_036392135.1). Lineage (GTDB taxonomy): Bacteria > Actinomycetota > Thermoleophilia > Solirubrobacterales > Solirubrobacteraceae > Palsa-465. Next base: position 2,599 of record DASVYO010000011.1, on the reverse strand, counting down.
ATCCCGACTACCTGGGGCTCGACGTGTACGCCAGCGGCGAACCGGTCCCGGAGGCGGCATGAGGCGGGTCGTCCTCTACGGCCGTCCCGGCTGCTGCCTGTGCGATGACGCGCGCGAGGTCCTGATGCGCGCGCGCGAGCAGCGTCCCTTCGAGCTCGAGGACCGCGACATCGACGGGGACGAGGACCTCCTGCGCGCTTACCTGGAGCGGATTCCAGTCGTTACGATCGATGGTGTGGAGGCCTTCGAGCTGTTCGTGGATCCGGCCGAGCTGGCTCAGCGGCTGGGGTAATGCGTTCAGCGTCCCCGGGAGACGCACTAGAGTGAGGCGGCCATGAGCTACACCGTCGGCCGCGGCACCGATCCTGTCCAGCCGGGGCTGGAGTCAGGTGAGAAACTCTCGCTCGGGGTCGCCGCGCGGCTATCCCGCTACCTGCAGGTCCTGACGCAGGCCCGCAAGATCGGCAAGGAGACCATCTCCTCCCAGGAGCTGGCCGACTACACGCACGTCAACTCGACCCAGATCCGCCGGGACCTCTCGGGCTTTGGGAAATTCGGCAAGCGCGGGGTCGGCTACAACGTCGAGTCGCTGGTCAGCCAGATCCGCAAGATCCTCCGCACCGCCGGCCAGCACAACATCGCCCTGTTCGGCGCCGGGCATCTCGGTACGGCGATCGCCACCTCGGACATCTTCGCCGACCACGGCTTTCGGGTCGTGGCCGTGTTCGACGTCGACCAGTCGCGCGTCGGCGCCCAGATCGGTCCCCTGACCGTCCGCCACAACGATGAGCTGCGTGCCGTGGTCGAGGATCAGGACATCGTGGTGGCTGTTCTGGCCGTGCCGTCGGCCGCCGCCCAGAAGCTGGCCGACGAGCTGGCCGACGCCGGGGTGAAGATCATCTTCAACTACTCCGATGCGCTGCTGCAGGTGCCCCCCGAGGTGACCGTCCACACTTCCAGTCCCGCCGTCGATCTGCTCTACGCGCTGTACTTCTATCTCACGTGATCCGGGCTGAGGCTTGGCGTTCGATCTTGACACCGCTCATGCGGCCTTCAACGCCGCGACCGACTTCACCGTCGGGCTGGAGGAGGAGTTCGCGCTCCTCGCCCCCGACTCGCTGGAGCTGACGCCGCGGTTTGAGGAGCTGAGCCGGGCAGCGGCCGTCGATCCGCCGCTGGCCGAGGCGATCGCCGGGGAGCTGATCTCGTCCGAGATCGAGATCCGCTCGGGCCGCGGCAACACCATCCATGACGCCCGGGCCGCCCAGCGCGACATGCGCCACCGCCTGTTCGCGCTGGCCGCCGACCACGACATCGCGCTCGCCGCGACCGGTACGCACCCGTTCTCGGACTACCGGCAGCAGCACATCATCCAGACCGACCACTACCGGCGCGTCGAGGAGGGGCTGAAGTACGTCGCCTGGCGCAATAACACCTTCTCGCTGCACGTCCATGTCGGCATCCGCGGCGCCGACCGGGCGGTGATGGTCTGTGATCGCCTGCGCCCGGTGCTGCCCGTGCTCCTGGCCATCTCGGCCAACTCCCCGTTTCTGGACGGTGGCGACTCCGGCCTGCACAGCGCCCGCACCCAGATCTTCACCAAGAGCTTCCCGCGCTGTGGAGTGCCCGACCCGTTCCTCGACTGGGCCCGCTTTGCCGAGTACATCGAGATGCTCTACCGGACCCGGTCGATCGTCGAGTACACCCAGGTGTGGTGGTCGATCCGGCCCCACCTGTCGTTCGGCACGGTCGAGGTCCGGATCTGCGATACCCAGTACACGGCCGCCGAGTCCGAGAACCTGTCGGCTCTGATCGTGGCCTGCGTGGCCCAGGCCGCTCGAGACATCGATGACGGGGTGCCGGCGGTGGAGCTGCCCGGGCGCCTGATTGAGGAGAACATGTGGCGGGCGCTGCGCTACGGGCTGGACGGGGAGCTGCTCGATCTCGAGCGGCTCGAACCCTATCCGGCCGCCGGAGCGCTCGAGCGGCTGCTCGAGTGGACGGCGCCGATGCGGGCCGAGCTGGGCATCGATGTCGCCCTGCCCGCCCTGAACGGCGCTCAGCGCCAGCGCCGGCTGCTCGAATCGGGACTGAGCCTGCGTGAGACCTTCGCCGCGGTGCAGGCCGAGACCCGTGAGACCTATTCTGGACTCGAATCCCCGCGACTGACCCGAGGTTGAGTGATGAGCACTGGAGATACCGGAACCGCGCAGCCCGATCCGACCGCCGGCGCCGGCCGCCAGCCGACCGAGGAGGAGCTGCGCGCCGCCTACGAGGCGGAGGTGAAGAGGATCCGCGTCGAGCAGGTGGTGCTCGAGCAGATAGTCACCCTGGTCAACCTGGGGATGCGCCGGACCGGCCTGACCCCCGGGACCGAGGATGAGCGCGATCTGGCCCAGGTACGGCTGGCCATCGAGTCGATTCGCGTTCAGCTGCCGCTGGTCGAACAGAGCGCTCCGGCCCAGATCGGCCCGATCCGGGACGCGCTCTCCCAGCTCCAGATGGCCTTCGTTCGCCTGGGCGGCGCGCCGGCCGGGGAAGGCTCGGCCCCGGGCGCCCCGGGCGCCCCGGGCGCCTCGGGCGCGTCGGGCGGGCCGGC
>DASVYO010000010.1:0-11504 GCA_036392135.1 Solirubrobacteraceae bacterium | reverse complement strand
CCGCGGGCGGTATCGCCGGCCCGCGCCGGGCCTCGGCCTCGGCGCCCACTCGGCCGGCATCGGTCCCCGCCCGGCGCCCCCGGCGCGTCTCGGGACCCGCCCCGCGCCGCCGTTCCGAGACGCTTCACACCCGCACCATGCCCGCCCGGATGGGCCGGTTCGTCCGCGGCCTGCCCGATCATTCGCTGCTCGATCAGATCGTCCGCGGCCGAGCCTGGATCCCGCTGCTGGGCGTCCTGCTGGCCGGGATCGTGGCCATGCAGGTGGAGGTGCTGAAGCTGAGTGCGAACATGGGCCGCTCGCTGGAGCGGGGAACGGCCCTCCAGAGCCGCAACGAGCAGCTCCGCGCGAGTGTCGCGCAGCTCTCCGACGACCAGCGGATCGAGCGGATCGCCGCCCAGATGGGCATGGTCATGCCGGCCCCGACCGCGGTCAAATTCCTGGCCCAGCACCCCGCCGGGCAGCTCGGCCGTGCCCTGGCCGGGATCCACAGCCCGAATCCGACCGCGTTCGCGGCCGGCCTGCCGGGGGCTCAGGCGGCGCTCGGGACCGGTGGCGCCGCGGCCGGCACCCCGAGCGCCGGCACCCCGCCCGCGGCCGCTGTGACCACCCCGGCTACGGGCAGCACGGCCACGACCACGCCCGGCGTGCCCACCTCAGCGGCGGCCACGAGCCCCGCCTCGAGCGGCGCAGCGCCGGCCGTCAGCTCGACGCCGGCGGTCACGTCCCCGCCCGCGGGCGCCACCACTCCCGCCACAAGCGCAGCGACCGGCAACTCCACCGGCTCCACCGCCGGAGCCGCCGCGGCCGGCACCGCGGCTTCGGGCACCGGAGGCTGAGCGCGGCGTGGCCGCCATCGACCGGCGGATCGGGTGGCTGTTCGTCGTCTTCCTCGGGCTGCTCGGGGTGGCCGTTGTCAAGGCCGCCGATCTCGGTCTGCTGCAGGCCGGCACGCTCCAGCAGGCGGCGGCGACCCAGCAGGTCACCCGGGACGTGATCCCGGCCGCGCGCGGGGTCATCACCGATCGCAACGGCGTTGAGCTGGCCATCTCCGAATCGGCTGATGCGGTCATCGCCGATCCCTACCTGATCAAGTCGCCCCAGACAACGGCGGCGCAGCTGGCGCCGCTGCTCGGCAAGCCGGTGCTGACCGTGCTGGCGCTGCTCACCAGGCCGCACGACGGATACGTGCCGCTGGCTCGCCTTCTGCCCGCCGACCGCGCCGCGAAGATCATGAAGCTGCAGATCAACGGCATCTCGACCGTGCCCGAGTCGACGCGCTTCTATCCCCGCGGCTGGGCCGCCTCCCAGCTCCTGGGCTCGGTGCACAGCGACGGCACCGGGGCCGGCGGGCTCGAGTACCTCTACAACCGCCAGCTGCAGGGAGCCTCCGGCGTGCGGCGGATCGTCAACGACGCGATCGGCCAGCCGATCGCGATCGACGACGTGCGGACGATGAAGCCCGGCGCCACCATCAGGTTGACGCTCGACGCCGCCCTTCAGGATGAGGTCGAGCAGGTGCTGGCCGGGGTCGGGGCCCAGTACTCGCCCCGGGGCGCCACGGCGATCGTCATGAACCCCAACACCGGCGCGATCCTGGCCCTGGCCAACTGGCCACGCGTGAACGCCAACGACCCCGGGGCCGCCCCGCCGTACGCGACCGATGACCGGGCGGTGACCTTCAACTACGAGCCCGGCTCGACCTTCAAGGCCATCACCGTGGCCGGCGCGCTCCAGGACAACGTCGTCTCTCCGGGGACGATGCTGCCCGTCCCGTCCGTGCTGCACGTGGCCGATCGCACGATCCACGACGCCGAGGTTCACCCCGACGAGACACTGTCGGTGGCCCAGATCCTCAAGGTGTCGAGCAACATCGGCGCCGACGAGATCGGCATGCGGCTCGGCGCCCCCCGCTTCAACTACTGGGTGCATCGCTTCGGGTTCGGCGCCCCCACCGGGGTGGATCTGCCCGGCGAGGACTCGGGCATCATCCTGCCCCTGTCGAAGTACTCGGGTTCCTCGATGGGCAACCTGCCCTTCGGCCAGGGTGAGTCGGTGACGCCGATCCAGATGGCGGCCGCGTATTCGGCCATCGCCAATGGTGGCGTCCTGCGCACCCCCCACGTCGTGCAGTCGATCGGCGGGCGTCCGGCGCCGGTCCCCGCCGGGCACCGCATCATCTCGGCGACCACCGCGGCTGAGCTGCGGGCCATGCTGCAGGGCGTGCTGGCCGACGGGGGTACGGCCTCGGGGGCGGCCATTCCCGGCTACGACCTGGCCGGCAAGACCGGGACGGCCAGCGTCGTCGTGAACGGCAACTACTCGAGCAACAAGTACATCGCGTCCTTCATCGGGATGGTGCCGGCCAGCGCGCCCAAGTTGGTCGTCGCGGTGATGGTGGATGAGCCCCAGGGCTCCTACTACGGCGGTTCGGTGGCCGCCCCCGCCTTCCAGAAGATCGTCGGCTGGGCCGTGCCCTACCTGGGCATCGCCCCGACGGCCCCCTGGCCGGCCGGCCTCGCTCCGGGCAGCCTCGGCTAACCGGCTGGGCTGCCCGGCCGGGCGCGGCGGCCGGGGTCAGCGCGGGGGTCGAGGGCCGCTGCGCCCCGGCGCCTGCGCCAGCGCGTCGGCCAGCCGGGCCAGGCGCTGATCCCATTGACCGCCGACCTCGGCCATCCAGGAGGCCGCGCTCGACAGCGGTGCCGGCGTGGCGCGATAGCGCACGTCTCGCCCCTCGCGCTCGCGGACCAGGAGGCCGGCCTCGGTCAAGGAGGCGAGATGCTTGGCCACCGCCTGACGGGTGATCGGCAGTGCGCCCGCCAGCTCGGTGGCGGTCGCCGGCCGCTGGGCGATCGTGGCCAGCAGCCGGCGGCGCATCGGGTCGGCGAGGGCCCCGAACACGGCATCCGCCCGGTCCTCGGGCATGCTCAGGCCGCCATCAGGACAGGACCATGGCCGGAGCGGCTCGATCCGGGCAGCGGGACCCCGACCAGATCCAGGAGCTCGAGCGGACGGGTTTCGGCGATCCGCAGCAGCGTGCCGCCGTCGCCCAGGGGCTGGAGCTCGAGCTCGACGCGGGTGGCGGGCGCGTCATCGCAGGACCACCAGAAGCTCAGCCGGCCAGAGCCGTCGGGGGCATCGTCGGGCGCGCAGATCTCCTCCACCCACCCCGACCGCACCTGGTCCCCGAGCACGAAGCGGGCCTCGCCGCCCGGCACGGGGTCGAGCTCCACCTCGTCGGCCAGCCAGGCGGACAGGCGGCCGGGATCGGTGAGCGCCTCCCACGCCTCCTCGGCGGCGATGTCCAGCTTGAGTTCGCGCTGCACCAGCTCGGTCATCGAGGTCCCCTTCCTAGACGTGCAACCAAAGAGTTGCATGTCTGTTACAGTATCCGCAATCGGTTGGTTGCACGTTAGCAAACCTCGTGGTCCCCGCGGACGCCTCGCCGGGACACCAGCAAAGGAGACTCCATGCCCCTGATCCCGATGGTCGTCGAGCAGACCGCTCGTGGCGAGCGCAGCTTTGACATCTACTCCCGGCTGCTCAACGACCGGGTCGTGTTCCTCGGCGGCGAGGTTGAGGAGGAGATCGCCAACCTGGTCGTGGCCCAACTGGTCCATCTCGAGTCCGACGATCCCGACAAGGACATCCACCTGTACATAAATTCTCCGGGCGGCTCCATCTACGCCGGCCTGGCGATCTACGACACCATGCAGTTCATCCGGCCCGACGTGCAGACCATCTGCTACGGCGTGGCCATGTCGATGGGGTCGCTGCTGCTGGCCGGCGGGGCGCCCGGCAAGCGGATGGCCCTGCCCAACAGCCGGATCCTCATCCATCAGCCCTCGGGCGGTTTCCAGGGCCAGTCGAGCGACATCGAGATCCATGCCCGCGAGGTGCTCGCCCTGCGGGCCCGGATCGACGAGATCTATGCGAAGCACACCGGCCAGGCGGTGGAGCGCGTGCACGCCGACATGGACCGCGACCGCTTCTTCACCGGCGCCGAGGCACTGGGCTACGGGCTGGTTGACCGGGTGATCGACCATCGTCCGGCCGGCAACGGTGCACGCGGCTTCGCCGCCGCCTGAGGCCGCGCACGGGCCCGGGGGCTGAGCAACCCGCTCAGCCCCGGGGTCGGAGCAGGCGGTAGCGCGCGCGGCGGGAGGCTCGGGCGAGCCGCGCCGAGAGGCGATCCTCCACCCACGCCAGCGGCGCGCCGCGACCGTCGAGCAGCGCCTCGATGTCAGCCGCTTCGGTGTCCCGCCCCACGGTGTAGCGGGCGATCGCCCAGGGATCGTCGTCGGGGTGGGACATCGCATCCTTGACCGCCACCGCGGAGTCGAAGCCGGCCGCCCGGACGGCCTGCTGGAGATTCGCGTCGTAGGCACCGTGGGGGTAGGCGAATGTGCTCACCGGACGTCCGCCGGCGAGCTCGATCGCGCGCTTGCTGACCTCGATCTCGGTGCGCGCGCGCTGGGCCGGGATCGAATCGAGGTGTGGCCCGGAGCCCGCGAGCGCACCCAGCTCGACCATCTCGCCGATTTCCGCCAGGTCACGGAGCTGGTCGGCCGTCATGCGCTCCGGCGTTCCTGGGGAGGGCGGCTGTGCGTAGACCGTGGCCGGAATCCCGTGTTCGGCCAGGTGCTCGACGGCGGCCGGCGTTTCGGGATAGCCGGTGTCGATCGTCACCGCCAGCACCGGTTCCGCCGGCTCGTGCCGGCGGCGCAGCAGCTCCGAGATCTGGCTCACCTTGAGCGCGGTCCGGCCGCTGGTGCCGATCAGGCGGACGTGCTCGCGAAACGCCGCGACGGGTACCGAGGAGCGATCGCCGGCCGGCCCACCGATGCGTCGGTAGCGCAGCACGGGGATGCGGTATGGCGCGAGTCCGGTGGCGAACATGACTGGTGTGTCGAGGGCCCACCGTCCGGCCCTCGACCGCTCGCCAACGTAGCAAGCTTGGCCCGAGGAGCCGTCCTGACCCCGGTTAGACTCCGGCGCCAATGCGCCTGGACCAGGTGATGCCCCAAGCCCCGGGGCCGGCCGGTGCGGTCGAGGTCACCGGCCTGGCCTACGACAACCGTCTGGCCGGCCCGGGGACGCTGTTCTTCTGCGTGGTCGGCTTCACGCGGGACGGCCACGACTTCGCGGCCGACGCGGTCGCCCGCGGGGCCAGCGCGCTCGTAGTCGAGCGGGCGCTCGAGCTGCCCGTGCCCCAGGTGCTGGTGCCGAGCGTGCGGGCGGCGATGGCGCCGGCCGCGGCCGCCTTCTACGGCGACCCGACCGCCCAGCTCCAGACGGTCGGCATCACGGGAACCAACGGCAAGACGACGACGGCCTTCCTGGTCCGTGATCTGCTCGAGGCGGGCGGCCGGCCGACCGGGCTGCTGGGCACGGTCAAGAGCATCATCGGCGGCGCCGAACACGCCGTGCAGCGGACCACGCCCGAGGCGATCGACCTGCAGCGGAGCTTCCGGCAGATGCTCGACGGCGGGGACGCGGCGGCGGTGATGGAGGTCTCCTCCCACGCCCTGGAGCTCCGCCGGGCGGACGCGATCCATTTCGCGGCCGGGATCTTCACCAACCTGACCCAGGATCACCTCGACTTCCACCCCACGATGGAGGCGTACTTCGCCGCCAAGCGGATGCTGTTCCTGCCCGTCGCGCCGGGCGCGGCGGTCATCAACGTCGATGACCCCTATGGCGCCCGCCTGGCCGCGGAGCTCGAGACGCCGATCACCTTCGCCCTGCGCGCCGAGGCTGACTACCGGGCCACGGAGGTCAGGACCGCCCTGGGCGGCTCGAGCTTCACCGTCCGGACGCCGGACGGGCCCCTGCGGCTGCGCTCCCCGCTCCGGGGCGAGTTCAACGTCTACAACGTCCTCGGAGCGCTGGCGGCCGTCACTGCCCTCGGGATCCCCGCGGAGACCTCCGTGGCCGCGATCGCCTCCTCCGGTCAGGTTCCCGGACGGTTCGAGACGGTCGACGCCGGGCAGGACTTCGCGGTCCTGGTCGACTACGCCCACACGCCGGATTCGCTCGAGAACGTCCTCGCGGCGGCCCGCAAGCTGACCACGGAGCGGTTGATCACGGTGTTCGGCTGCGGCGGCGATCGCGACCGGGGAAAGCGCCCGCTGATGGGGGAGATCGCCGGGCGGCTGGCCGATCTGGCCATCGTCACCTCCGACAACCCGCGCTCGGAGGACCCGGAGGCGATCCTCGACCAGGTGCTGGCCGGAATGGGGGAGGCCCAGGCCCGGGTCGTGTCCGAGGTCGACCGCCGCCGGGCGATCGCGGTGGCCATCGAGGCGGCCGGGGCCGGCGATGTGGTGGTGATCGCCGGCAAGGGACATGAGCAGGGCCAGGAATTCGCCGACGGCCGCAAGCTGGCCTTCGATGACGTGTCCGTGGCCCGGGAGATCCTCCACGGCGTAGGCGCCGGCGCCGGCTCACGATGAAGGGCTGGAGCGCGCAACAGGTGGCCGCCGCGGCCGGCGGCACCCTGGCCGCCGGCGCCGGCCTCCCCGGTCCGCCGAGCGGGCCGGAGCCCGGCCCCGAACGCGCGAGCATCGATTCCCGCCAGGCGGGACCGGAGACGCTGTTCGTCGGGTTGCCCGGCGCCAGCTACGACGGCGGCCGGTTTGCCGCCGATGCCCTGGCCGCCGGCGCCTGGGGAGCGATCGTCACACCGCCCAACGCGACGGCCGCCGGGACCGTCGGCCGCGGGCACGTGATCGTGGTCGCCGATCCCCTGCGCGCCCTGCAGAGCCTGGCCACCGCCTGGCGGCGCGAGCTCGGGGCGGCCGGGGCCCAGGTGATCGGCGTGACCGGCTCCACCGGAAAGACGTCGACCAAGGACCTGCTGCTGGCCGTGCTGTCCCCGCACCGCCGCACGAGCGCCTCGCGGGCCAACTACAACACCGAGATCGGCCTGCCGCTCGAGATCCTGGCCGCCCCGGCCGGCACCGAGGTGCTGGTGCTCGAGATGGCGATGAGGGGGCGGGGGCAGATTGCCGAGCTGACCGCGATCGCCGAGCCTGACGTGGGGGTGATCGTCAGCATCGGACCCGTCCACCTCGAACTGCTGGGCACGATCGAGAACGTGGCCGCCGCGAAGGCCGAGCTGATTGCCGGGCTCGCGCCGGGTGCGACCGCGGTTCTGCCCGCCGGAGAGCGGCTCCTGGACCCCCACCGTCGCGAGGACGTGCGAACGATCACCTTCGGGCCCGGCGGCGACGTCGACTTCGTGGCCCAGAGCGAGGACGCGGTGACGATCGTCGGCGCCGAAGGCCAGATCCAGCTTCACGTGCCCTTCCAGCAGGCCCATCTGCGCTTGGATCTGCTCGCCGCCGTGGCCGCCGCCGAGGCGGTCGGCGTCACCCCGGCGGGGAGTGTCGCCCTCGCCCTGAGCGCCGGCCGGGGCGAGAACCTGATTCTGGCCGGGGGGATAAAGGTCATCGACGGCTGCTACAACGCCAACCCGATGTCGATGCGCGCTGCCCTGGCCGACCTGGCCGACACCGCCGAGCGTGACGGGGCGGCCCGCCGTGTCGCTGTTCTCGGGGACATGCTCGAACTCGGTCCCGAGGCCCGGGCCTACCACGAGCAGCTGGGGCCCCTGGTCGAGCGGGCCGGCGTCGACCTGCTGGTCACCGTGGGGCCGCTGGCGGCCGCGATCGCCGAGCGGTTCGCGGGCCAGAGCCAGCCGGTGGCCGATGCCGGCGAGGCGGCGGCGATCGTGCCCGAGCTTCTCCAGAGCGGAGATGTCGTGCTCGTCAAGGGCTCGCTGGGCGTGGGTCTCAAGCAGGTCTGCGATGCCCTCGCCGCCGGAGCCCAGGCGTGATCGGAGGCCCGCTGTCGGGCGTGCTCGTCGCCGGGGTCGCCGTGCTGCGCGAGCGGGCCCGCGACCCGACGGCCGGGTCGCTGTCCGGCCGGGTGCTGATTGCCGGCACGGCGTCGCTGCTGATCTGCCTGTTCCTGAGCCCGAAGTTCATTGAGTTCCTGCGCCGGCGGGAGTTCGGTCAGAACATCCGTGAGGAGGGGCCGAAGGGTCACCAGACCAAGGCGGGCACGCCGACGATGGGCGGGGTGATCATCTTCACGGCGATCGCGGTGCCGTTCGTGGTCCTCTCCAAGCGTGACTGGCAGGCGCTGGGCGTGTTCGGGGTGGCCGTGGCCTGCGCGCTGCTCGGCTTTGCCGACGATTACACGAAGATCGTCAAGCGCCGCTCGCTGGGCCTGCGGGCGCGGACCAAGCTGCTGGCCACCGTCGCCATCTCGGTGGCCCTGTGGTGGGTCGCCCGCTACAAGGCCGGGATCGCCCCCACCGTGCGGGTGCGGTTCGTCGACGTGACGATCGACCTCGGGCCCCTGTATCCGGTGTTCATCTACCTGGTCGTGGCCGGCACCACGACCGCCGTCAACTTCACCGACGGCCTCGACGGGCTGGCCGCGGGCTGCTGCGCGATCACGCTGCTCGCGTACCTCGGCATCACGTTCATCTCCGGCGAGTCCGATCTCACCTTCGTGGCCTCGTGTCTGGTGGGGGCGTGCATCGGCTTCCTGTGGTTCAACAGCTTTCCGGCCAGCATCTTCATGGGCGACACCGGCTCGCTCGGGTTAGGCGGCGCGATCGCCGGGCTGGCCGTGATGACCAAGACCGAGCTGCTGCTGATCCTGCTCGGCGGGATCTTCGTGATCGAGGTCCTCTCGGTGGTGATCCAGGTGTTCTCGTTCCAGACCTTCCGCAAGCGGGTGTTCCTGATGGCGCCGATTCACCATCACTTCGAGCTCCAGGCCTGGTCGGAGACGAAGATCATCCTGCGCTTCTGGATCGTGGCTGCGGCCTTCGGGGCGATCGGCTTCGTCGTCTACCAGCTCAGCATCAAGGCCTGATGCCTGACCGGGGCAAGGCGCGTCCGGCCCTCCCCGGCGGTCCCTACCTCGTCATCGGCCTGGCGCGCTCCGGAGAGGCCGCGGCGCTGGCCCTGCGGGCCCGCGGAGAGCAGGTCATGGCCTGCGACTCGGGCGCCTCGGCCTCACTGGCCGCCGCCGCGGAAAGGCTTTCCGGCGCCGGCGTCGAAGTCCAGCTCGATGCGTCAGGTCTCGCCCTTGCCGCCAGGGCCGGGACGCTCATCAAGAGCCCCGGTGTACCCGCACACGCCCCGGCCGTGCTCGCCACTCGCCGGCGCGGCCGGCCCGTGCTCAGCGAGGTGGAGCTCGGCTGGCGGCTGCTCGACAACGACTTCATCGCGGTGACGGGGACCAACGGCAAGACGACGACCACGGAGTGGATCGGCCACATCCACCGCGAGGCGGGGGTGCCGGTCGCCGTGGCCGGCAACGTGGGGACCGCGCTCACATCGCTGGTCGGCCAGCTCGACCCGGCGGCGACGGTGGTCTGCGAGGTCTCCTCCTTCCAGCTCGAGGACACGGTGGCCTTCGCGCCCGAGGTCGCCGTGCTGACCAACCTCGAACCCGACCACCTCGATCGCCACGGCAGTTTCGCCGCCTACCGGGCCGCCAAGCTGAAGGTATTCGCCAACCAGGGCGGCGACGACGTGGCCGTGGTCCCGGAGGGCCTCGGGATCGAGGACCTCGGCGGTCGGGCCCGGCGGATCGGGTTCGGCGCCGGTCCCGGGGCCGGGGTGCGGGTCCGGGCCGGGCGGATGTCGTGGAACGACGAGGTGCTGCTGCCGGTCGCGGAGGTCGCTCTGCCCGGGGCGCACAACCTGGCCAATGCGATGGCCGCCGCCGCGGCCTGCCTGGCCCGCGGTCTCGAGCCCGAGGCCGTGGCCCGGGCCCTGCGTACGTTCCCGGGCGTGCCTCACCGTCTGGAGCTGATCGCCACCCGGGGCGAGGTCGCGTTCGTCAACGACTCGAAGGCCACCAATGTGGCCAGCACCGTGGTTGCGCTGCGCAGCTACCGCGGCGGTGTGCATCTGATCGCCGGCGGGCGTGGCAAGCAGCAGGACTTCGGCCCGCTGGCCGGGGTCGTGGCCGAGCGCTGCGCCGCGGTCTACCTGATCGGCGAGGCCGCGGGCGACCTGCGAGCGGCGCTGGCGCCGTCCGGCCGGCCCGTGCGCGACTGCGGCGAATTGGCCGCGGCGCTGGCCGCGGCCACCGAGGCGGCCCGCCCCGGCGAGACCGTGCTGCTCTCCCCGGCCTGCGCCAGCTATGACCAGTACCCCGACTTCGAGGCCCGAGGAGAGCATTTCCGGGCCCTCGTCCAGGCGCTGTGATGGCCACCCAGGCGGCGTCATCGCGTGGCGGGGGCAACCGCGCCGTCGGGGCCGGCCGGCGCCGCACCCCCGGCCGCCGGGTGGCGCCGCCGCTCGAGCACCGGATCCTGATGACGGCCGCACTGTGCCTGCTGGCCTTCGGGGCGGTGATGGTCTACAGCGCATCCTCTCCGCTCGGGGTGCTCAACGGCCAGGGCAACGGCACCGGCGACTTCGTCCGCTACCTGGTCTTCGGTGCGATCGGGCTGGTGGCCATGCACGTGCTCGAGCGTCGTGGCCTGGCCCTGCTGGACGAGCGCATCTGCCGACTGCTGCTGTTCGCATCCTTCGGGCTGCTCGTGCTCGTCCTGCTGCCCGGCTTCGGGGTGGTGATCAACGGCGCGCGGCGGTGGTTCGCCGCCGGCCCGATCCAGTTCCAGCCCTCGGAGCTGATGAAGTTCACGCTGGTCCTCTATCTGGCCCGCCACCTGGCCGCTCATCCCAAGCGGATGCGAAGCTTCAAGCAGGCGGTGGCGCCGATCGCCGTCTCCGCCGGGCCGGCCATGCTGCTGATCGTGGTCGAGCCTGACCTGGGCACGGCGCTCGTGGTCGCCTTCACGGTCAGCGCCCTGCTCCTGGCCGCGGGGCTTCCGATGCGCTATCTCGGCGTCCTGGCCGGGGTGGCGGTCCTCGGCGGGCTGCTGATGACGCTTGCCCAGCCCTACCAGCAGGCGCGCCTGGCCGCCTTCCTCAATCCGTGGGCCTCGAAGTCGAGCGCGGGCTTCCAGGCCGTGCAGGGGCAGATCGCGCTCGGTTCCGGAGGCTTCTTCGGGGTTGGCCTGGGCAAGTCGGTGCAGAAGATCTTCTACCTGCCCGAGGCCCAGACCGACTTCATCCTGGCCGTGATCGGCGAGGAGCTCGGCGTGCTCGGCATCTGCGGCGTGATCTGCCTGTACGGGATGATCGCGTATGCCGGCCTGCGCACCGCCCGTCGCGCCGCCGACCGCTACGCCAAGCTCCTGGCCACGGGGCTCACCTCGCTGATCCTCAGCCAGGGCATCCTCAACATCTTCGTCGTGCTCGGATTGGCTCCCCTGACCGGCGTGCCGCTGCCGTTCATCTCCTACGCGCCCACCAACCTGTGCGTGATGCTGGCCTCGATCGGCCTGCTGCTCAACATCTCACGTCCCGGGGCGCGGCGGCTGAAGATGGTCGACCCCGGCCAGCGCGACGGCGGCGCCGGGCGTGAGCGCCGCCGCCAGGCGCGGGTCGTGCGGCGGGCGGCCG
>DASVYO010000009.1:0-8977 GCA_036392135.1 Solirubrobacteraceae bacterium | reverse complement strand
CCGGCCGGCCGTGCGCCGCTGGCTCGCACCCAGGGGGCTCAGCGGCCGCCGCGGCGCGAGCGCCGGAGCCGCCGTCCGGCGCGCCTGGCCAAGCCGGTGGCTGCGCTGGTCACCGCCATCGTGCTGGCCTTCCTGATCGGCGGGGGCGGGTATCTGGCCAGCCGCCAGCTGTTCTTCATCGGCACCAACAGCCAGGGGATCGTCACCGTCTACCGCGGACTCCCGTACGACCTGCCGCTGGGCGTGCACCTGTACGAGACGTATTACGTGTCCGGGGTTCCGCTGGCCGTCGTACCCGCAGCGCGCCGTGGCGAGATGGTCAACCATCAGATCCGCTCGCAATCGGACGCGATCAGCCTGGTGCACGCAGCCGAGCTCGGCCAGCTGACGCGATGAGCGCCCGCAACCGAGAGCTGCTCGGCCTGATTCCCGCCTCGCTGCTGGTCACGGCGGGCTTCGCGGGCGTATTCATCCAGCGCTCCAACCACCTGTCGAACATCTCACTGACCTACGGCGCGGTGTTCCTCGGCCTGTGTCTGGCGGCGCATCTCTGCATCCGTTTCACGCTGCCCCACGCCGACCCCTACATGTTCCCGCTGATCGCGCTGCTGGCCTGCTTCGGGATCGTGATGGTCTACCGGATCGATGCCACGCTGGCCCGGCAGCAGGCCCAGTGGTTCGTGCTCGGGCTGGTGCTGTTCATCGGGACGATCATCGCCTTTCGCGACTACCGCAAGCTCGAGCGCTACCGCTACACGATCGTCGCCGTCTCACTGTTCCTGCTGCTTCTCCCCCGGCTGCCCGGGATCGGCGCGCAGGTCAACGGCGCCTACCTCGGCGTGCGCATTCCGGGGGTGTTCATCTTCCAGCCCACCGAGTTCGCCAAGATCGGCCTGGTCGTGTTCCTGGCCAGCTACCTGCGCGACACCCGGCAGGTCCTGGTCATGGGGGCGCGGCGCATCCTGGGAGTGACGCTGCCGCCGCTCAAGCACTTCGGCCCCGTGCTGGTCATCTGGGGCGTGGCCATGATCATCCTGGTGCTGCTGCACGACGTTGGCTCCTCGCTGATGTTCTACGGAGCCCTCCTGTCGATGCTCTACGTCGCCACCGGGAGGCTGTCGTTCGTGGTTATCGGGCTGCTGGCCTTCGGCCTGGGTGCCTGGTTTCTGGGCACCCACATCCAGCACATCGCCGACCGTGCCGACGCCTGGCTGCATCCCTTCAATCCGCAGCTCTACAACCGGATCGGGGGAAGCTTCCAGCTCGCCAACGGGATCTTCGCGCAGGCCGCGGGCGGATTGTTCGGGCAGGGCTTTGGCCAGTCGGTGATCACCGTGCCGGGCACGAACCCGGTCGCCTATCTGATCCCCGCCCCGCAGACGGACATGATCTACGCGATCATCACCGACGAGCTCGGCCTGTTCGGGGCGGCGGCCGTGCTGATCACCTACCTGCTGTTCGTGGCGCGCGGGTTCAAGGCGGCGGTCCTGGCCCGTGACTCGTTCTCGACGCTGCTGGCCGCCGGCCTGTCGGCGGTGTTCGCGCTGCAGGTGTTCGTGATCGTGGGCGGGGTCACGCGGGTGATCCCGCTGACCGGGGTGACGCTCCCGTTCATCTCCTACGGAGGCTCGTCGATCCTGGCCAACTTCGTGCTGCTGGCCCTGCTGCTGCTCGTCTCCGACCGGGCGCGGCGGCCCGAGCGAGTGGGAGCGCGGGCCTGACATGAATGCCCAGATCGCCCGTCTGTTCGGCCTGATCGTGGTCCTGTTCGCGCTGCTGTTGGTGTTCACCTCACGCTGGACGGTGATCGACGCGGCCAAGCTCGACAACAACACGCTCAACAAGCTGACCTTGATCCATCAGCTGACGATCAGGCGCGGCCGGATCCTGGCCGACAACGGCGCCGTGCTGGCCCGGTCGGTCCCGGCCGGCGGCGGCACCTGGAAGCGCACCTACCCCACCGGCCTGCTGTTCGCCCAGCCGATCGGCTACTCGAACCTCGCCGAGGGCGAGGCAGCCGGACTGGAGCTCTCGCGCGGGCCCGAGCTGCGCGGGCTCCAGACCGGGCTGAGCTCCGTGTTCGGGCAGCTCAGTCCGCGGCCGGTCGGCGATGACGTGCTGAGCACGCTCGACCCAAAGGCGCAGACGGTGGCCCGGGACCTCCTGGCCGGCCGGGCCGGCGCGGTCGTGGCCCTGAACCCGCAGACGGGGGCGGTCAAGGTGATGTATGCCAACCCCAGCTACGACGACAACCACCCCAACCACCTGCCCAGCGGCCAGTCGACCTACAACCGAGCCACGCAGGCCAGCTACCCGCCGGGCTCGACGTTCAAGGTGGTCACGGCCACGGCCGCGATCGACAGCGGTCGCTTCACCCCGAACTCGATCGTTGACGGCAAGTCACCGGTGACGATCTCCGGCGTCCCGCTCAACAACGACAACAACCAGAGCTTCGGTCCGATCGACCTGACGACGGCCCTGACCTACTCGGTCAACACGGTCTGGGCGCAGGTGGCCGAGTCGCTGGGGCGCGGGACGATGACCGACTACATGAAGCGCTTTGGCTTCTACGCCAAGCCGCCGCTCGACTACCCACCGCTGGAGATCAACACCAGCCGGCCGTACTCGCCCGCCGGCCGCGCGTATCCCCCCGGCAGCCCGAACGAGGACATCGGCCGCATCGCGATCGGCCAGGGCGGCCTGCTGGTCACCCCGCTGCAGATGGCGATGGTCGCCGCCGCGGTGGCCGACGGCGGCAAGCTGATGACGCCGCACCTGACCGACCGCGTTGTCGACCCGAGCGGGCGCACGGTGGAGACGATCGCTCCGACGCTCTACCGGCGGGTGATGAAGACCTCGTCGGCGAACGAGGTCGCCCAGATGATGAAGAAGGTGGTTGACGAGGGCACCGGCACCCCGGCCCAGCTCGGCTCGGGCATCACCTTCGCGGGCAAGACCGGCACCGCCTCGGTGGGTGTCGCGGGGTTGAACCTGACCCAGCCCTGGTTCATCGGGTTCGCCCCGATCCAGAACCCGAAGGTCGCCGTGGCGGTGACCATCGAGCGCTCCAACGGCGGCTTCGGCGGCACCGTGGCGGCGCCGATCGCCAAGGCCGTGGTCCAGACGCTGCTGGCCGAGGGGCAGTAGACGGCGGTCATGTCAGCGCCAAGCCCGAACACCCTGATCGACGGCCGCTACAAGGTCCTGCGCCGGCTCGGTGCCGGCGGCATGGCCGACGTGTTCCTGGCCGAGGATCAGCAGCTGGGCCGCCACGTGGCCCTGAAGCTGCTCCACGGCCGGTTCGCGGCCGACCCGGACTTCGTCGAGCGCTTTCGCCGGGAGGCTCAGGCCGCCGCCGGCCTCCAGCACCCGCATGTGGTCAGCGTCTATGACCGCGGCCGCTTCGATGACACCTACTACATCGCGATGGAGTATCTGCCGGGGCGCACGCTCAAGGAGCTGATCCGCCAGGAGGCGCCGCTCGAGCCGGTGCGGGCGATCGACATCACCCTGCAGATCCTCAAGGCGGCCCGGTTCGCCCATCGCCGTGGCGTGATCCACCGCGACCTGAAGCCTCACAACGTGATCGTCGACGACGCCGACCAGGCCAAGGTGACCGACTTCGGCATCGCCCGGGCCGGCGCCTCGGACATGACCGAGACCGGTTCGATCATGGGGACGGCCCAGTATCTGTCGCCGGAGCAGGCGCAGGGCCATGCTGTGGAGGCCGGGTCGGACCTGTACTCGATCGGCATCGTGCTCTACGAGATGCTCACGGGGCGGGTTCCGTTCGATGCCGACGCCGCGGTCACGATTGCTCTGAAGCACGTGTCAGAGGCGCCGCGCGCCCTGCGCCAGCTGAACCCGCACGTCCCGCCCGAGCTCGAGCAGGTGGTGCTGTGGGCGCTGAACAAGAACCCGGCCGACCGTCCCCGGACGGCGGATGAGTTCATCGCCGCGCTGGAGAGCGTGCGGGCCTCGATCCTGTCCGGGGAGCCGGCTCAGCACACGGCCGCGATGGCCGTGCTCGGCGCCGGTCCCGCCCCGCGGGGCCCACTGCCGTATCCGGGCCCGCTGGCCTACGCGGAGACGACCACCAACGGGACCGGCGAGCACTATCCCGAACGCCGGCGGGGCTGGCTTCCGTGGCTGATCGCCCTGCTGGTGCTGCTGCTGGTGGCCGCGGCGGCAGCGGCCGGTTACCTGCTCACCCGGCCGGCCCAGGCCACGGTGCCGGCGGTGACCGGGGATCAGCTGAACGTTGCCCGCGACATCGTCCAGAACGCCGGCTTTCAGGTCGCGGTGATCAACGTCCCCAGCGAGCGTCCGGCCGGCATCGTCATCGGTGAGGATCCCTCGGCGGGCGCGCGGGCGGACAAGAAATCGGTCGTCTCGCTGAGCGTCTCCCAGGGGCCGAGTGCGGTCAACGTCCCATCGGTGGTCGGTCAGAGTCAGCGCGGGGCAGAGCAGTCCCTGCGCCAGGCGCACCTGAAGTTCCGGATCGTCCGCCGACCCTCGACGCAGTTCCCGCTCGGCCAGGCGACCGGCACCGACCCCCAGTCGGGCCAGGCGGTCGCGCCGGGCACGCAGGTCACCCTGTTCATCTCCTCAGGACCGCCCAAGAAGCAGGTGCCCGACGTGACCGGGCAGACCGACGCCGCCGCCCGCGCGCAGCTCACGAACGCCGGCTTCACGGTCGCCTCGACCAACCAGGCCTCGACCACATCCCCCCCGGGCACCGTGCTCAGCCAGAGCCCCGCCGGCGGGACCAGCGCCTACCCGGGCTCGACCGTCAGCATCGTCGTCGCCCAGGCGCCGAAGCGGACGAGCGTGCCCTCCGTCGTCGGTCAGAAGGCCGCGACCGCGACCAAGCAGCTGACCGGCGCGGGCCTCAAGGTCACGCGCCAGACCCAGAACGTCACCGATCAGACCCAGGACGGCAAGGTGATCAAGCAGAATCCGGCCGCCGGCCAGAAGGTCGCGCCGGGGAGCACGGTGACCATCATCGTCGGTCATTTCGCGCCCACCAACACGCCCACCACACCGACGACGTCAAGCACGTCGACCACGTCGTCGTCGTCGACCGCCTCCACGACGACACCCGGTGGGTAGCGTGAGCGGACGGCGCGTGGCGGTCCTGTCCGGGGGCCGGTCCTCTGAGCACGATGTCTCGCTGGCCTCAGCGGCCTCGGTGGCCGGCGGTCTGCGCGAGGCCGGCTACGAGGTCTCCCTGATCGAGATCGGGCGCGACGGCGTCTGGCGCCGGAACGGCGAGACCGTTCTGCTCGAACCCGGCTCCGGGTTTCTGGGTCACGACGTGGTCTTCCCCGTCCTGCACGGCCCGTTCGGGGAGGACGGCACCGTCCAGGGCCTGCTCGAATGTCTGGACGTACCGTACGTCGGCGCCGGCGTGCTGGCCTCGGCGGCCTGCATGCACAAGGTCGTCTTCAAGCAGCTGATGGCCGAGGCGGGGGTCCCCCAGGTGGACTACCGGGCCGTGCGTGAGGCCGACCACCGCGAGAACCCGGGCCGCGTCGCCCGTGAGGTGGCGGAGCTGGGCCTGCCCGTGTTCGTCAAGCCGGCCCGGCTCGGCTCGTCTGTGGGCATCGGCCGGGTGAGCACGCCCGACGCGCTGGGACCGGCTTTGCGAACCGCATTCGAGCACGACTCGGTGGTGATCGTGGAGGCGTTCGCGGCCGGGCGCGAGATCGAGTGCTCGGTGATCGGCAACGATGACGCGGTGGCCTCCGAGCCCGGGGAGATACTGCTCGCCGCGGGCGAGGACGGCTGGTACGACTACGAGGCCAAGTACACCCCGGGGGGCATGCAGCTGGTTGTGCCCGCCCGGGTCTCGGCCGGCGCCCGGGCGCGCATCCGCGAACTGGCGGCGGAGGTCTTCCTGCGCAGCGGCTGCACCGGCCTGGCCCGCGTGGACTTCTTTCTCCTGGATGACGACACGGTCCTGGTCAACGAGCTCAACACGATGCCCGGGTTCACCGAAACCAGCGTGTTCGGGTCATTGTTCGCGGCCAGCGGGCTGCCCTACGGCGAGCTGCTCGTCCGGCTCGTGGAGCTGGCCGTGTCCCGCCACGCCGCGGAGCGCGCCCACAGGTACTAGCGGGGCGATCCCGCGCCAGCGCGGAGACCCGGGGGCTCGACCTGGAGAAAACCGACCACTGGGGCGCGCACCCCTGCCGAAGACCCGAGGTGGGCGCAGGATTGGCCGGAAACCGACCACTGGGGCGCGCACCCCGGCCGAAGGCCCGACGTGGGCGCAGGATTGGTCGGGCAGGGCAAATCCGAGCATCAGGCATCATGGACGCGAGCGCCCGGCGGCCCCCCGCATCTCCGTACCGCCGGGCTACGTGTAGAGCGCGACCTCGTTGATGGCCACCGACTGCTGGTGGCCCAGGCTGGTGATCCAGACCAGGTAGTAGCGGTAGCGCACGCCGGCGGTGTCCAGGTGGATGTCCTGCTTGCGCGACACGGATGGCGCTGCGCCGAGGCGTACCCAGCCGTGCGGCCCGGGATCGAAGACGTCGGGGTTGGGATGTGCGAGCCGCCCGTAGATCACGACCGAGTAGCCAGGCGTGGCGGTGTCCAGCACCAGCGACCGCGCCGCCACTCCGGGGTTGGCGGTCACGTACAGACCGACGCCCGGCTTGCCGAGTCCGGCGTAGTAGATCTCGGTGCTCCAGGCCGTGTTGATGTTGCTGTCGATGGCCAGACCGGTCTGGCCGGGGTTCTGGATCTTGGGGCCGCTGATGGCCAGCGGGTTGTAGTCGTGGGCGCATGTGCCGCACAGATCGATCTGATGATGGGCGGCCGGCGGCGGCGGCTGGAGCAGGTTGCCGGTGCCGTGATGGGCATGGCCGGCCAGGTATAGGCCCGCCGCGCCGAGCGCGACCAGGACGGCGGCCAGCAGCAGGCCCACCGTAGCTGGGTGGCGCAGGCGATAGGGCAGTCGGGAGCGCGCGCTGTTGGGCAGGGTGCGCAGGACGGTCGTCGCCTCGCCCGGGGCAACGCCGGATCGCGACGTCTCGATGGCCAGCACGTCCTCGAGGTCGGCGATCAGCTCGGCATCGTCGGCGTAGCGATCCTCCTCGCGCTTGGCGGTCGCGGTTTCGACGATCGAGGCCAGCGCGGCGGAGATCTCAGGGCGCCCCCGCTGCACGTCCGGGAGCTCCTCGCGGACGTGCTTCATGGCCACCGCGACCTGGCTGTCCCCGGTGAACGGCACCTCGCCGGTCAGCATCTCGTAAAGCACCACGCCCAGCGAGTACAGGTCGGATTGACCGGTCACCCGGCGGCCGAGCGCCTGTTCCGGGGAGACGTAGTCCGTGGTCCCGATCACCCGCCCGTCCGCCGTCAGCCCGTCCTCCTCCATCGTGCGGGCGATCCCGAAGTCGGTGACCTTGGCGCGCCCGTCCTCATCGATCAGCACGTTCTGCGGCTTGACGTCGCGATGCACGATGTGCCGTGCGTGGGCGGCGCCGAGCGCCCGGGCGATCTCGATCGAGTAGGCGACGGCCTCGCTCACCGGCAACGGTCCGAGGCGCCGGATTCGCTCCTTGAGCGTCTCCCCGTGGACGTACTCGAACACGATGTAGGGCCGGTGATCATCCTCGCCGGCGTCGATCACCCCGACGATATGCGGATGTGACAGCTGGGCCACGGCCCGGGCCTCGCGGCGGAAGCGCTCCAGCAGGTCGGAGTCGCCAGCCACCTCGCGGTTCATCAGCTTGACCGCGACCTGGCGCTCCAGGGTCTGATCGGTGGCCCGGTAGACCGTCGACATGCCACCGGCTCCGATGCGCGCCTCGAGCCGGTAGCGCCCATTGAGACTGGTGCCGACCAGGGTGCTCATCCGCTCGGCTCTATTTTGCGACACTCTGGCATCGCGCGCCCCGTCTGCTGTCCCTTGGCCGGTGGCCAGGTCCGCGTGCAGACCCACCACGCGGGGCCAGTACGCCGCTAGGCCCCCCGCAGACCGTCCGAGCCCCCCTCGAGTCCGAGTCCGGGAAGCGCCACGATCCCGGGCCGGTCAGTGACCTTGCCGATCACCGCCGTCCCCGGGTGATGCCGGCCGAGCAGCTCCACGGCGTCGCGGGCGCCGTCGGCCGGGACGATCGCGCAGAAGCCGCAACCCATGTTGAACACCTCCCACATCTCGGCCGGCGGCACGTCGCCGAGCTCGGCGATCAGCGAGAACACCGGATTGACCGGGAGCGGATCGGTGATCTCGAAGCCGATGCTCGAGCCGAGGCGCAGCAGGTTGAGCACCCCGTCGCCGGTGATGTGGGCCAGGCCGTGCACCTCGACCGGGGAGCGCAGCAGGGCCAAGGCGGCACGGACGTAGATGGCCGTCGGCTCGAGCAGGACATCGGCGACGCTGGCGCCCTCGAGCCCCGCGGGACGGTCGGAGAGCTCGAGCCCGCCCTGGTCCAGCAGGGCGCGCCGGGCGAGGGTGAGCCCGTTGGAGTGAACGCCGGACGCGGGCACGCCGATCAGCACGTCCCCGGCGCGGCAGCGGCTGCCGTCGACGATCGCATCCAGCCCGACGGTGCCGAACGCGGAGCCCACCAGGTCGAAGCCATACGGCGAGGGATGGCCCCGGATCACCTCGGGCAGCTGGCAGACCTCGCCGCCCGGAATCTCGACTCCAGCGGCCTCGGCCCCGATCCGCAGTCCGAGCCCGATTTCCCTGAGCAGCGCCGGATCGGCGGTCTCCACGGCCAGGTAGTCGAGCAGGGCCAGGGGCTCGGCGCCGACGCAGATCAGGTCGTTGACGTTCATCGCCACACAGTCGATGCCGATGGTGTCGAACCGCTTCGCCTGCTCGGCCACCAGGACCTTT
The DNA here is from genome assembly GCA_036392135.1 of Solirubrobacteraceae bacterium. GTDB lineage: Bacteria > Actinomycetota > Thermoleophilia > Solirubrobacterales > Solirubrobacteraceae > Palsa-465. Next base: position 120 of record DASVYO010000009.1, on the reverse strand, counting down.
GATCCGACGCTGTCGGTGGCCAGCGCGATCCCGAGCTGCGGGGCGACGCGGATCACGCTCGGGTAGTGGCCGGGCAGCGGGACGGCGAGCCGCGAGCGGCCGGGATCGATGCCGCGCAGC
>DASVYO010000008.1:0-45657 GCA_036392135.1 Solirubrobacteraceae bacterium | reverse complement strand
CGGGCCGTCCTTGGGGATCGCCCCAGCCGGAACGTGGACGTGGAACGAACGATCCTCGAAGTGGGTCGTCTCGATGCCCAGCTCGGCGGCGTGGCCGCGGACATAGGAGAGGGCGATCTGCGCCGACTCCTTCATCACGTCGCCCAGCTGTCCGGTCAGGGTCAGGCCCGGCTTGCCGGGCATCGCCGTGGCCTCGACGAACAGCACGTCACCACCGGCCCCGGTCACGGCCAGGCCCGTGGCCACGCCGGGCACGGCCGTGCGGATCGCTGACTCCTGGAAGTGGCGCTGGCGTCCGAGGGCGTCACGAACCGCGTCGATGTCAATGACGACGGGTGCGGTGGCCGTGCCCGAGGCGATCTTGGTCGCCGTCTTGCGCAGCAGGGTCCCGAGGTCGCGCTCCAGCTGGCGCACGCCGGCCTCACGTGTGTACTCGGTGGTCACGGTCTGCAACAGGTCGTCGGTGATCTCCACCTCGTCTGAACGCAGACCGTTTCGCTCCAGCTGGCGCGGCCACAGATAGCCGCGGGCGATGGCCACCTTCTCCGAGGTCGTGTAGCCGTCAAAGCGGATGACCTCCATGCGGTCCAGCAGCGGCCCGGGAATCGTGTCGGCGACGTTGGCCGTGGCGATGAACATCACCTGGCTCAGGTCGAGCTCGAGATCGAGGTAGTGATCGCGGAACGCGTGGTTCTGGGCCGGATCGAGCACCTCGAGCAAGGCTGCGCTCGGATCGCCGCGCCAGTCGTTGCCCACCTTGTCGACCTCGTCGAGCATGATCACCGGGTTCATCGTCCCGGCGTCGCGCAGGGCGCGGACCAAGCGACCGGGGAGCGCGCCGATGTAGGTGCGACGGTGGCCGCGGATCTCGGCCTCGTCGCGCACCCCGCCCAGCGACATGCGGACGAACTTACGTCCGGTGGCCCGGGCGATCGACTCGCCGATCGAGGTCTTGCCGGTGCCGGGCGGCCCGATCAGCGTTAGGATCGCGCCGGAGCGCTTGTCCTCCGTGATCCCGCGCTCGACACGCAGCTTCTTGACCGCGATGTACTCGACGATCCGGTCCTTGACGTCCTCGAGCCCGGCGTGGTCCTCATCGAGGATCACGCGCGCGTGCTCGGGATCGAGCTTCTCCTCCGAGACCTCGTTCCAGGGCACGGCGATCAGCCAGTCCAGGTAGGTGCGGATCACGCTCGACTCGGCCGACTGCTCGCCCATCCGCTCCAGCCGACCGAGCTCCTTCTCGGCCTGCTCGCGGGCGTGCTCGGGCATCCCGGCCTCTTCGATCTTGGTCCGGTACTCCTCGACGACCGACGCGTCATCCTCGTTGAGCTCCTTGCGGATCGAGTCCATCTGCTTGCGCAGGAAGTACTCGCGCTGCTGGGCCTCGGCGCCGGACTCCACGTCCTCGCGGATTCGCTTGCGGACCTGCAGCTCAGCCAGGCGCTCGCGCTGAAAGCCCAGCGCCTTCTCCAGGCGCTCGGTCACGTCGAGCGTCTGCAGCAGGTCGACCTTCTGCTCGTAGCTGAGGTCGGGGCTGTAGCCGCTGGTATCGGCCAGGGTGCCCGGCTCGCTGATCGAGCGCAGGAACGCCGACACGCGGCCCTCGTCGCCGCGCAGCTCGAGGATCTCCTCGACCACAGCACGGTACTCGCGCTCGAGATTGCGGGTCTTGCCGTCCACGGGGATGGGATCGGGGCGCTCCTCCACCTCGACGAACAGACGGCCGTCGGGAAGCGTCTGGGCGGCGCCGGCGACGCCGCGGTGAAGGCCCTGCAGGGCGACGGCGCGTCCACCACCGGGCAGGCGCACCCGGTCGCTGATCTCAGCGACGGTGCCGACGGCGGCAAAGTCCGACTCGTGGCGGGGGACCAGCAGGACCTGCTCCTCATCGCCGGCTTCGATCGCCAGCGTGAGAGACATGCCCGGGAAGACGACGACGTCGTCAAGCGGGACAAGAAGAAGGCGACTCATCAAGTCTTCACTTTCGCTAGTTACTTACGACAGGTAAGGAGAGGATATCACCCAAGGCAGCGATCTCAGTCGTGGAGACTGAGATTATCAAGGCCCCAGGGCGCGGCCGGCGCGCAGTTCGCACGTGCGAACCCGATCTGGGAAGATCGACTCATGCCCGAACGGCGAAATCGCAAGGCCGCGGGTCCCGGGCGCTCTCAGCGCAGCCAGGAGGCACCGCACGATGTGCTGGCCGCCGAGGAGTTCGGGATGGGCACGCCCGATCCGCGCCTGCACGTCGAACCGCCGCACGACATCCTCGCCGCTGAGGAGTTCGCCGTCGGCGTCTCGGATCCGCGTCTGCACGTGGAGCCGGCCCATGACGTGCTGGCCGCCGAGGAGTTCGCGGTCGGAGCGCCCGACCCGGTCCTTCACCATCATGGTCCGGTCGACCTCCCCGGGGACCCGACCGGGATCACCGAGCCGCACGACGTACTGGCGGCGGAGGAGTTTGCCATGCCCGCGCCCCGCGCCGCGTCATCCTCTCCGGTCGGCGATGCCCTGAGCGCAGCCGGAGCTTCGGAGCACCAGCCGCTGTGGCTGCTGGCCATGGGGCTGGCGCTCGCGGTGTGGTTGTGGCGCCGGCGCCGCCGGTAGCCACGCTGCGGGCGCGGGGGCGCCACCGAAACGCCGGCCGGCGCGTGACCGACCTCCGCACGCCTCCGTTCGGCTCCGAGCTCAGCGTCTTGCCCGGGGCCGCGGCGCCATCAGGTCGGTGACCGACCCGGTGGCCATCTCGGCCGCGAGGCCGACGGTCTCAGACAGCGTGGGGTGGGGGTGGATGGTGAGGGCGAGATCCTCGGCGTCAGCGCCCATCTCGATCGCATGCACCGCCTCGGCGATCAGGTCGCCGGCGCCCACCCCGACGATCCCGCAGCCCAGCACCCGTCGCGACTCGGGCTCCACGAGCAGCTTGGTGAAACCCTCGGCCCGGCCGAGGGCCAGCGCTCGCCCCGATGCCGCCCAGGGGACGACGACTCGGTCGAACTCGGTGCCGCGTTCGCGTGCCGCCGTCTCGGTGAGGCCGGTCCAGGCCACCTCGGGGTCGGTGTAGGCCACGGATGGGATCGAGCGGGGGTCGAAGGCGACAGCCTCCCCGGCGATCACCTCCGCGGCCACCTTGCCCTCGTGGGTGGCCTTGTGGGCCAGCATCGGGCCGCCGACGATGTCGCCGATGGCGTAGATGTGCGGGACGTTGGTCCGCATCTGCTCGTCGACGGCGATGAACCCGCGGTCGTCGACCCTCACCCCGGCCGCCTCGACCCCGATCGCCCGTCCGTTGGGCACCCGGCCGACGGCGACCAGGACCTGGTCGAACAGGCGCGAGCCCACACCCTCTATGTCGGCCTTGAGCCCGTTCTTCTGGGCCTTGACCGAGGCCACGCGGGCGCCCAGGAAGACGCCGTCGTAGCGCGACTCGATGCGCTTGGCCAGGGGCCGTACGAGGTCGGGGTCGGCGCCGGTCATCAGCTGATCGAGCATCTCGACGACCGTCACCCGGGCGCCGAGCGCGTCATACACGCAGGCCATCTCGAGGCCGATGATCCCGCCGCCGACGACGAGCAGCCGTCCGGGGATCGACGCGGGTGACAGGGCCGCGGTCGAGTCGATTATCCGCGGGTCCTCGGGCAGGCCGGGGATCGCCGCCGCCTGCGAGCCGGCGGCGATGATCGCATGCTCGAAGGTGATCTCGCGCTCGCCGACGGTGAGCGTGTGCGGGCCGGTGAACGTCCCCGGTCCGTGGACGACCTCGACCTGGCGCTGCTTGGCCAGGGACACGAGGCCTCCGGTGAGCCGGGCCACGACGTCGCCCTTCCAGGCCATGAGCTGCCCGAGGCTGACCTCGGGCTTTCCGAACGAGATTCCGTGCGCGGCCATCTCCTCGGTCTCGGCGATGACCCGGGCCGCGTGCAGCAGCGCCTTGGAGGGGATGCAACCCACGTTCAGGCACACGCCCCCGAGTCGCTCGTAGCGCTCGACGAGCACGACCTTCAGGCCGAGGTCGGCGGCGCGGAACGCGGCCGTGTAGCCGCCGGGTCCCGAGCCCAGGACGAGCACCTGGACCTCGCGCTCGCTCCCGGCGGCGGGCGCGACGGGCGGCTGGGGCTCGCGGACGACCGAGGTTTCGGCAGACCCGCCGGCATCCTCGGGCCCGGCGTCTGAGCTGGTGGGGCCGGCGCCGTCTGGTTCGATGACCAGCAGGACGCTGCCCTCGGAAACACGGTCACCGATCGCGACCCGGAGCTGGGAGACCCGGCCCGCGGTGGGGGCGGGGACGTCCATCGTCGCCTTGTCGGACTCGAGCGTGACCAGCGGATCCTCGGCGACCACCTCGTCACCCGGGGCGACGTGGATCTCGATCACCGGTACGTCGGTGAAGTCCCCGATGTCGGGGACCCGGACCTCGCTCACAGCAACGCCCGCCGCAGGTCGCCGAGGACGCGGGCAAGGTGGGCGGTGAACCGGGCGGCCAGCGCGCCGTCGATCACCCGGTGGTCATACGACAGCGAGAGCGGCAGCATCAGGCGGGGTACGAACGAGCCGGCGGCGTCATCCCAGACCGGCCTCAGCGCCGATCGCGTGACGCCCAGGATGGCCACCTCCGGCGCGTTGATGATCGGGGTGAAGCTGGTCCCTCCGATCCCGCCCAAAGAGGAGATGGTGAACGTGGAGCCGCTCATGTCCGCCGGAGAGAGCTTGCCCTCCCGGGCCCGGCTCGACAGGGCGGTCAGCTCGCGGGCGATCTCGATCAGCCCCTTCTGGTCGGCCGCCTTGATCACCGGGACGACCAGGCCACCCGGCGTGTCGGCCGCGAAGCCGATGTTGTAGTAGCGCTTGAGAATCAGATCCTCACCGTCGAGCGACGCGTTGAAGGTCTCGAACTCCCTCAGCGCCGCCACGCAGGCCAGGACCAGGAACGAGACCATCGTGACCTTGACCGCGTCGCGCTCATGCTCCCGGTTGAGCTGCTGGCGCCACGCCTCCAGCTCGGTGATGTCGGCCTCATCGTTGTGGGTGACGTGGGGGATCATCACCCAGTTGCGGGCCAGGTTCGGGCCGGAGATGCGCTGAATGCGCGAGCGCGGCACCCGCTCGGTCTCGCCGAAGCGAGTGAAGTCGATCTGGGGCCACGGAGCCAGGTCCAGCCCGGCCACCGAGCCGCCCGCCGGGGACCCGGCGCCCGACGGTGCCGGCGAGCGACCGGCGGCCAGGCGCTGGACGTCCTGCTTGGTGATCCGGCCCTTGCGCCCGCTGCCACTCAGGCCGCGCAGCTCCACGCCGAGCTCGCGGGCCAGCCGGCGCACCGACGGGCTGGCGTAGATGGGCCCACTCCCGGTGCCGTCACCGTCAGAGCCCGACCCGACTCCGGTCGTCTTCCCGGCCGGCACCGGGGACTCACCCTCCGGGGCGGCGGCCTCAGAGGGCGGCTGATCCATATTCGGCTCGGGTGCCCGGGACGGCACCGAGTCGGGCACGGCACCGGCGCCGGCGCCCTCGGCGCCGGTCGGCTCGAGGCTCATCAGGACGGTGCCCTGCGAGACCCGGTCGCCGATACCGATGCTGAGCTCACGGACCACGCCGGCGAATGGAGCGGGCACGTCCATCGTCGCCTTATCGGATTCGAGCGTGACCAGTGGATCCTCGGCGGCGACGGTGTCCCCGACCGCGACCAGGATCTCGATCACCGGGACATCGTCGAAATCGCCGATGTCCGGGACCTCGACCCTGGTCAGGGTGGCACTCATATTGTGGTGGGCATCGGGGCCTCGGGGTCGATCTCGAACTTCTTGATCGCCTGGCTGACCAGCGCCGGCTTGATCTCGCCCGCGTCGGCCAGCTCCTTCAGCGCCGCCAGCGCGACATAGTGGCGATCCACCTCAAAGAAGCGCCGCAGCCGGCGCCGGGAATCACTGCGGCCGAACCCGTCCGTGCCCAGCACGCGGTAGGCGCCGGGCACCCACTGACGGATCTGATCGGCGTAGGCGCGGATGTAGTCCGTCGAGGCCACCACCGGACCGTGCCGTCCGGCCAGGGCCTCGGCGACGTAGGCCTGGCGCGGCTTGGCCGCCGGGTGAAGCATGTTCCAGCGCTCGACCTCGAGCCCGTCGCGCCGCAGTTCGGTGAAGGAGGTCACGCTCCACACGTCGCAGGCCACGCCGAACTCCTCGTCCAGCAGCTCGCCGGCTGCGATCACCTCGTTGAGGATCGTGCCCGAGCCCATCAGCTGAACGCGCGGCCCCCGCGCGCGCCTGGGCGCCTCGGAGAGGAGGTACATCCCGCGCAGGATCCCCTCCTGCGCCCCCTCGGGCATCGGCGGGTGCGCGTAGTTCTCGTTCATCAGCGTCAGGTAGTAGAAGACGTCCTCCTGCTCGGAGACCATCCGCCGCAGACCCTCCTGCACGATCACGGCCACCTCGTAGGCGAACGTGGGGTCGTAGGCGCGGCAATTGGGCACGACCGAGAACAGCACGTGGCTGTGGCCGTCCTCGTGCTGCAGGCCCTCACCGTTCAGCGTCGTGCGGCCGGCGGTGCCGCCGAGCATGAAGCCCCGCGTGCGGCTGTCCCCGGCCGCCCAGACCAGGTCGCCCACCCGCTGGTAGCCGAACATCGAGTAGTAGATGTAGAACGGGACCATCTGCACGGCGTGGGCGCTGTAGGACGTGCCGGCGGCGATGAAGGAGGAGATCGATCCGGCCTCGGTGATGCCCTCCTCCAGGATCTGGCCGTGCTGATCCTCCTTGTAGAACATGAGCTGCTCGGAGTCCTGGGGCTGGTAGAGCTGACCGACGGGGGAGTAGATGCCGACCTGCCGGAACAGGCCCTCCATGCCGAACGTGCGAGACTCGTCGGGGACGATCGGGACGATGTGCCGACCGAGCGCCTTGTCGCGCAGGAGGGCGGCCAGGACTCGCACGAAGGCCATGGTCGTTGATATCTCGCGCTCGCCGGTGCCCTCGAGCTGGCCCTTGAAGATCGACACCGGCGGGACCTCGAGGGGCTCGGCGCGACGCCGGCGCGCCGGCATGACGCCGCCCAGCTTCTCCCGACATTCGCGCAGGTACTGCATCTCCGGAGAGTCGTCGGGCGGGCGGTAGTACTCGGCGTCGCGGACCTGGGCATCGGTGAGCGGCAATTCGAACCGGTCGCGGAAGGCCATCAGCGCGGCCTCGGTCATCTTCTTGGCCTGGTGCGTGATCATCTGGCCCTCGCCCGACACGCCCATCCCGTAGCCCTTGATCGTCTTGGCCAGGATCACCGTCGGCTGCCCGGTGTGCTTGACGGCGGCGTCGTAGGCGGCGAACACCTTCTGCTGATCGTGGCCGCCGCGGTTGAGCAGCCAGATCTCGTCGTCGCTCATGTCCTTGACGCGCTCGAGCAGGCGCGGGTCGCGCCCGAAGAAGTGCTCGCGCACGTACGCGCCATCGCGGCTCTTGAAGGTCTGGTAGTCGCCGTCGACGCAGTCCTCCATCACCTTGACGAGCGCGCCGTCGGTGTCGGCGGCCAGGAGCGGATCCCAGCGACTGCCCCAGATCACCTTGATCACGTTCCAGCCCGCCCCGACGAAGTCGGATTCGAGCTCCTGGATGATCTTGCCGTTGCCGCGCACCGGACCGTCGAGGCGCTGCAGGTTGCAGTTGACGATCCAGATCAGGTTGTCGAGGTGCTCGCGCCCGGCCAGGGCGATCGAGCCCATGGACTCTGGTTCGTCCATCTCGCCGTCGCCGAGGAACGTCCACACCTTGCGCCCCGAGGTGTCGGTGATCCCCCGCGCGCTCAGGTACTTCATGAACCGCGCCTGGTAGATCGAGGTGATCGCACCCAGCCCGAGCGAGACGGTGGGGAACTGCCAGAAGTCAGGCATCAGCCACGGGTGCGGGTAGGACGAGAGACCGTCTCCGCTGACCTCCTGGCGGAAGTTGTCCAGCTGCTCGCGGGTTAGCCGGCCCTCCAGGAAGGCCCGCGCGTAGTTGCCGGGTGAGGAGTGGCCCTGGAAGTAGACGAGGTCACCGGGGCGCTCGGGGCCGGGGGCGTGCCAGAAGTGGTTGTAGCCGACCTCCATCAGAGTGGCCAGCGACTGAAAGGTGGCGATGTGGCCGCCGATTCCCGAGGAGACCTCGTTGGCTCGCACGACCATGGCGATCGCGTTCCAGCGCACGATCGACCGCAGCCGCCGCTCCAGGAGCGGATCGCCGGGGAACTCCGGCTCGCGCTCGACCGGGATCGTGTTGGTGTAGGCCGTGTTGAGGCTGGCGATCGTCCCCGTGCCCGCGTGCTGGGCCCGCTCGACGACGCGGGTCAGCAGCTGCCGCGCGCGGTCGGGGCCGTCATTGGCGACGACGGCGTCGAGGGCCTCGAGCCACTCGGTGGTCTCGATCGCATCCCGATCGGCGCCCGCGCCGTTGCTGCTTGGCGTCTGCACTCGATCAGTCATGTCGAGGTCTTTCCTCCTCCTCGCGCGGGGCCGGGCCCGGACTATAGCTCTGCGCCCTGCACCGGCTGCCCGGCGCCCGTCGGGTAGTTTGCGAGTATGAGCTTGCGCGAAGTGCAGGGCCCACCCGGCGCTCCCTGGGACCGTCCGCTGGCCGGATCGCTGGATCGGCTCACCGTCGAATCTGAGCTGCTGGCCGTCAACCCGCTCGGTGATCCATCCCGCCGCCCGCTGTACGTGTATCGCCCGCCGGGCGTCGCCGCCGAGCCGGGGGAGGAGCTGCCCGCGGTGTACGTGATCCAGGGCTTCACGGGGCAGCTCGACATGTGGCTGGGCCGCTCAGCGTTCGAGCCCACCTTCATCGAGCGCCTGGATGACATGTTCGGCCGCGGCGACTGCCCGGAGGCGATCATCGTCCTGGTCGACGCCTGGACCTCGCGGGGGGGATCGCAGTTTCTCAACTCGACGAGCACGGGCCGCTATCTGGACTACCTCTGCGACGAGGTGGTGCCGTTCGTCGACGCCCGCTACCCGACGCTCCCCGGACGTGAGCACCGTGGGATCTCCGGGAAGTCCTCCGGGGGCTACGGCGCCATGGTGCTGCCCATGATGCGGCCCGACGTGTTCGGAGCCCTGGCCTCCCACGCCGGCGACGCCCTGTTCGAGTGCTGCTATCAGCCCGAGTTCCCGGCTGTCGCACGTCAGCTGCGGGACGACTTCGAGGGCTCATTCGATGTCTTTCACGAGCGCCTCGCCGAAAGCCCGAACTTCGATTTCGATCGCTTCGGCAAGCCGCTCGAGCTCTACGGCTACGCGTGCGCGTACTCGCCCGACCCCGAGCGCCCGGGCAAGGCGCTGCTGCCCTTCGAGCTCGACACGGGGCGCCTGAACGAGCCCGTGTGGCAGCAGTGGCTTGAGCTCGATCCGGTCCGCATGGCGCCCGCTCACGGTGATGCGCTGCGCAGCCTGCGGCGCGTCTACCTGGACGCCGGCCGCTCGGACGAGTGGTTTCTGGATCTCGGTGCGCAGGCCTTCGCCGCCGAGCTGGACAAGCTCGGGGTGACCTACACCCTGGAGCTGTTCGACGGCCGGCACGGCGGCATCGGCTACCGCTATCCGGGCGCGATCCGGGAGCTGGTCCTGGCCCTGGGACGATGAGAGAGGTGCGTGACCCCCGATGACCACGATCACCGACGATACGGTTGCCTTCGCGGGCCCGGCCGCGCTCGCCGCCCAGGTCCGGGCCGGAGAGGTCAGCCCCCGCGAGCTCGTGGAGCTCTACCTGCGCCGCATCGAGCGGCTCAATCCGACGCTCAACGCGTTTCGCGCCGTGCTCGCCGAGCAGGCCCTGGCCGAGGCCGATCAGCGGCTTGGCCACGGCGGCCCGCTGGCCGGTGTGCCGATCGCCGTCAAGGACGACATCGCCGTCGCCGGGCAGACGGTCACGCGGGGCTCGCGGAGCTACGGCCCGCCGGCCGCGGCCGACTCGGAGGTGGTGCGGCGACTGCGGGCGGCAGGCGCGATCCCGGTCGGGATCACCACCACGCCCGAGCTCTTCATCTTCCCCTGGACGGCGACCGAGGCCAATGGGATCACCCGAAACCCATGGAACCCCGAGCGCACGACCGGCGGGTCGTCGGGCGGATCGGGCGCGGCGGTCGCCGCGGGCCTGGTCGCCGCGGCCACCGGTTCAGATGGCGGCGGCTCGATCCGCATCCCCGCGGCCAGCAACGGCCTGGTGGGCATGAAGCCCAGCCGCGGCCGAGTGTCCTGGGCCCCGAACGCTCCCGGCTGGCTCGGGCTGTCGGTGCTCGGTGCCCTGGCGCGAACGGTTTCCGACAGCGCCCTGATGCTCGATGTCCTGCACGGGGTCGGGCCCGAGGAGCCGGATCCGGCGCCGCCGTTCCGGGGCAGCTACGTCACCGCCGCCACGACGCCGCCCGGGCGCCTGCGGATCGCCGTCTCCCGCAAGCCGCCGCCGGGGATCATCGCGCCCGTCGCCGCCGATCAGCGTGGCGCCTGGGAGCGCGCGGCGGGTCTGCTCAGCGACCTCGGCCATGACGTCGAGGACCGCGACCCGGACTACGGTCTCGTCCAGTTCGAGTTCCTGCAGACGTGGCTGCGGGGGGTCCACGAGGAGGCCGAGAAGGTCCCCGACCGGAGCCGGCTTGAGCCCTACAGCCGCCAGATGGCCGCCGCCGGGCGCTTGGTGGTCCCGCCCCGCCGTCGCCGCCGGCTGCTCGAACGCCGGCGGGCCACGACGGCCCGGATCCTCCGCCTGTGGGACGAGTTCGACGTGCTGCTGACTCCGGGAACCGCGACCACCGCGATCGCCGCCGAGGGTGGCTTCGGTCGCGCCGCACCGGTGGCCATCAATCTGGCCGGCCGCTTCACCCCGTTCACCGCCACGTTCAACCTCACCGGCCAGCCCGCCGTGGTGATCCCGGCCGGCCTGGGGATCGACGGTCTCCCGCTGAGCGTCCAGCTGGTCGGAAGACCGGGCGCCGAGGACACGCTGTACTCGCTGGCCGGCCAGATCGAGCGGGCCGCACCGTGGGCGCACCGACGTCCCGTCCTGGCCACATAGAGGGATGTCGATGCGCTTCAAGCTGATTGGGGAGGCCCTCCTCACGACGCTGGCGATCGCCGCGCTCGCCGGCCCCGGCGCAGCCACCGCGGGCGCCAACACGGTCTGGCTGTGCCGGCCCGGCCAGCATCCCGATCCCTGCACGCCCGGCCTGTCGACCACCAACTACTCACCGCAGCTGCAGAAGCTCGGCGTCTCGCACCCCAGGCCGGTCGCGCATCCCAAGGTCGACTGCTTCTACGTGTACCCGACGGTCAGCGACCAGAAGACCACCTACTCCAACCGCCGGGTGGACCCCGAGGAGCGCTCGATCGCCCTGTATCAGGCCGCGCGCTACTCGCAGTACTGCCGGGTGTTCGCGCCCATGTACCGGCAGGTCACGATCCCGGCGCTCGAGTCGGGCAACCGGGAGACACCGCGCGATCTCCGGCTCCCGCTCAGTGACGTCCGCCAGGCCTTCGCCACCTACCTGCGGCGCTACAGCCACGGGCGCGGCTTCGTCCTCATCGGTCACTCGCAGGGGGCGTCCATCCTCAAGGGGCTGATCACCCAGGTGATCGACCGCAACGCCGTGCTGCGACACCGGCTCGTCTCGGCGATCCTGCTGGGCGGCGATGTCCTCGTCAAGCGCGGGCGCACCGTCGGAGGCGATTTCAGAAACGTTCCCGCCTGCACCCGCGCGACCCAGATCGGCTGCGTGGTCGCGTTCTCGAGCTTCGATCAGGTGCCCCCGGCCAACAGCCTGTTCGGCCGCACGACCGTGCCCGGCGACCAGGTGCTGTGCGTCAACCCCGCGCGCCTGGTGGGCGCCGCCACCGCCGATCCGATCTTCCCGTCCCAGCCCTTCGCGCCTGGGACGCAGATCGCCGCCGGGATCGCCCTCCTGCATCTCACCCAACCCACGCCGCCCACGGCGTGGAGCAGGGAGCCCGGCGCCTACGCCGTCCACTGCGCCGACGCCGGCGGTGCCGACGTCCTCGAGGTCAGCGCGCTCCATGGCGCGCAGGTCGCGGCCCCGAGCCCCGATCCGACGTGGGGGTTGCATCTGATCGACGCCAACATCGCGCTCGGGAACCTGGTTACGCTGGTCCGCCGCGAGGGGGCGGCCTACAGCGCCGGTTGACGGACGCGACAAGTCGGGGTACAGTGACGTACCGTGACTGCGCTGAGCGTTCCCGAGTCAGTCCCGAAAGCCGTCGGCATCGGTGACGCGCCAGCGTCGCCGGCCGGGCCGGTCGAGCCGAGCGAGCCGCTCGTGCTTCCACCGGGCGACCCGCACGCCCGCTGGGTGCAGACGATCCGCTTCAGCGCCCGGCCGCTGAGCTTCAATCTCCGCGCCCATCGGCGGTACGGCGACGTGTGGCAGCTTCGCCTGGCCACCCGTCGCGAACCGTTCGTCGTCACCTGCCATCCCGACCACGTCCAGTCGCTGATGAAGGCGCGGCCCGCGGACGCTCCCTCCCTGACCGGCGAGTCCCCGCTGCGCCCGATCCTGGGTCCGGACTCCGTGCTCACCTCGGTTGGTGACCGCCACCTGCGTCAGCGCCGCCTGCTTCTGCCGCCCTTCCACGGCGAGGCCGTGAAGCGCTACATGGAGATGATCTCCGCGGTGGCGGAACGCGAAATCGATCGCTGGCCCCTGCACCAGGATTTCGCCCTGGCCCCGCGCATGCAGGCGGTGACCCTCGACGTGATCATGAGCGGCGTGTTCGGGATCGATGGACGGCCCGAGCCAGGTTCGACCGGCGACCGCCTTCGGCGGATCGTTCGCCGGCTGCTCGGGGCCTCGACCACGCCGCTCTTCCAGCTGGTGGAGCTGATGAACGTCAGCCACTCGGAGGCGCGCGGCGTGCTCGCCCAGATGATCGCGATGGTCGATCGCCCGCTGTTCGCGATGATTCGCGAGCGCCGGGCCGACGCCGCAGCCTCCCGGCGCGGGGATGTGCTCTCGCTGCTGCTCGAGGCGCGCGACGAGGACGGCCGGCCGCTCACCGATCAGGAGCTCCGCGACGAGCTCCTGGCTCTCGTGCTGGCCGGTCACGAGACGACCGCCAATTCACTGGCCTGGATCTTCGAGCGCCTGCTGCGCACCCCCGACGCCTACACGCGCCTGCGCGAACTGGTGCGGGTGGGGGGAGAGGACGCCGACGCCTACGTCGAGGCCACCATTCATGAGGGGATGCGCAACCGGCCCGTGATCCCGATGGTGGTGCGGATGGTCAAGCGACCCTGGCGCTTCGGGGAGTACGTGGTCCCGGCGCAGACACCGGTGGCAGTCAGCATCATCGCCCTGCACCACCGCGCCGACCTCTACCCCGAGCCGTTGGTCTTCCGCCCCGAGCGCTTCCTGGAGAGGAGACCGCCCGAGGACCCCGGCTCGGATCGTTCAGGTCTCGCGTTCATCAAGCCCGGGACGTACACGTGGATGCCGTTCGGGGGCGGGATCCGGCGCTGCCTCGGAGCCTCGCTGGCCATGGCCGAGCAACGGGTGGTGCTGGCGGCGATCGCCCGCCGGACGGACCTCATCGCTCCCGATCCGCAGCCCGAGCGGGCGCGCCAGCGCAACGTGACCACGATTCCCAACCGCGGTGCGCGGATCGCGGTCACGGCGCGGTACCCGGCGTGAGCGCGGGCCGGTGTCGCCGGCGCTCGCTACCGTGACCGCGATGCCCGGCCCCCGCTCAGGTCTCACGGACGCCGCCCTCTCCGGGCTCGCCGGCCCGGGGCCGGTCGGACATCGCGACCGGCTGATTGCGGCCATGGCGGCATCGATCACCGAGAAGGGCTACCGCGACACGACGGTGGCCGACGTCGTGCGCCTCGCCCGGACCTCGCGGCGCAACTTCTACCAGCACTTCGAAGACCGGGACGCCTGTTTCCTGGCGCTGTTCGACGCCACCAACGACGTGATGATGAGCGAGATCGCCGCCGCGGTCGACCCCGCGCAGCCGCTTGACGCGCAAGTCGATGCGGCCGTCGACGCCTACATCGACAACGTGAGCCAGCGACCCGCGCTTTACGCCAGCTTCGTGCGTGAGCTCCCCGGCCTCGGCCAGGCCGGCGCCGAGCGGGGACTGGCCACCCTCGAGCGGTTCGCCGAGATGATGGTTTCGCTGGTCGACACCGGGCGGGCGATCCAGCCGGCGATCAGCGCCCGGCCGCTGTCCATGGACACCGCGATCATCATCGCCGGCGGGCTGCGCGAGCTGATCGTGATCTCGCTCCAGCGCGGACGTGACGTGCGCGAACTGCGGGCCAGCGCGCGCGACACCGTCAAGTCGATCCTCAGCGGCGCGCTGCTCTGAGCCGTCGGCGGCCGGGCGGCCCGACGCCGCATCCGGGTTGCCGCTTCCGCGCCGGTATGCTAGCGTACCGGTGAGGCGGTACGGAACTGTACCGCTTCGATCGCTCATCCGAGGGAGGGAACCGACCACATGCCCGAGGCCGACCAGCACTTCGAGATCGCCATCGCCGGCGCCGGTCTGGCCGGAGTCGGGATGGCGATTGCGCTCAAGCAGGAGGGTCGTGAGGACTTCGTCGTTCTCGAGCGCGCCGGCGACCTGGGCGGCACGTGGCGCGACAACAGCTATCCCGGCTGTGCCTGCGACATCCCGAGCGTCCTCTACTCGTACACGGCCGAGCAGAACCCCGGCTGGAGCCAGGCCTTCGCGCGCCAGCCCGAGATCCAGGCCTACATCCAGGACGTCGCGCGGCGCCACCGGCTTCACGATCATCTGCGCTTCAACCACGAGGTCACGGATGCCGCGTGGTCGGTTGAGAACCAGTGGTGGGAGATCCAGACCGCCGGCGGCGCCTTCACGGCCGACGTCTTGATCTCCGCGGCCGGCGCGCTCGCCGACCCCTCCCTGCCCGACCTTCCCGGGCTGGATCGCTTCACCGGGCGCACCTTTCACTCCGCGCGCTGGGATCACGATCACGACCTCGCCGGCCGGTCCGTGGCGGTCGTCGGCACCGGGGCGTCGGCCATCCAGTTCGTGCCCGAGATCCAGCCGCAGGTTGGGCAGCTGCACCTCTTCCAGCGCACCCCGCCGTGGGTCCTGCCCCGGGAGAACCCGCGGATTCCCGAGCACTGGCGCGAGCGCTTCGCCCGCCATCCGCGCCTGCTCGGGCTGGCTCGGGCGAGCGTGTTCTCGCTGCTCGAGACCTTCCACGTCGGCTTCCGGCACCCGGCGGTGATGCGCCTGGCCGAGCGCCGGGCGCGCGCCCACATCGCCAAGCAGGTGGCCGATCCGCAGCTGCGGGCCAAGCTCACGCCTGATTACCGCCTCGGCTGCAAGCGGGTGCTCGGCTCCAACACCTGGTATCCGGCGCTGTGCGCCGAGAACGTCGATGTCGTCACGGCCGGCATCCGGGAGGTGCGGGAGAACTCGATCATCGACGCGTCGGGTGAGGAGCGCGTGGTCGACACGATCATCTTCGGCACCGGCTTTCAGGTCACCGACATTCCCATCAGCCATCGTGTCCGGGGCCGTGCCGGTCAGACGCTGGCCGAGAGCTGGGGCGGGAGCATGAAGGCCCACCTCGGCGTCGGGGTCACCGGGTTTCCGAACTTCTTCATGCTGCTGGGGCCCAACACCGGCCTCGGCCACAACTCGGTGCTGCTGATGATCGAGGCCCAGATCGCCTACCTGCGCCGGTTGCTGCGCCATCGCCGGGAGCATCGCCTGGCCGCGCTCGAGCCCACCGCGGCGGCCCAGGACGCGTATGTGGCCGAGGTGGACGCCCTCACCGAGGGCAGCGTCTGGACCGCCGGCGGCTGCCTGAGCTGGTATGTCGATGACACCGGTCGCAACTCGACGCTGTGGCCCGGTAGCGTCCGCGCCTACCAGCGCCGACTGGCCGGATTCAACGCCGGTGACTTCCACGCCGAGCTGGCCCAGCGCGCACCTGACCCCGTGCCGGCCTGACCCGAACTGGAGAGAGCGTGAAGAAGACACGAGTTGTTCTCGACGGCCGGACCGCCTTCATCTCCGGGGCGGGCTCCGGGATCGGCCGCGCCACGGCCCGGCTGCTGTCCGCCAAGGGATGCCCGCTGGCGATCGTCGACCAGGATGAGGAGGGCCTGGCCGCGACCGCCGATCTGCTCGGGCCCGCGCCGGTTCTCACCCGGCGGCTCGATGTTCGCGACCGCCAGGCGCAGATGGCCTTCGCCGCCGAGGTCGCCGCGTGGTCGCCGGGGCCGATCGGCATGGTGTTCAACAACGCCGGCGTGACGACGACCCAAGACGTGGCCGAGGGTGCGGTCGAGGATGACGAGTGGGTCCGGCAGGTCAACTTCGAGGGCGTCGTCCACGGTACCCGCGCGTTTCTGCCCATCCTGCTGAGCCAGAACTCCGGGGTGATCGTCAACACCTCGAGCGTCTTCGGCCTGATCGGCTTTCCGGGTCAGAGCGCCTACTGCGCGTCGAAGTTCGCCGTGCGCGGGTTCACGGATGCCCTGCGCCAGGAGCTCCGGGGGACCGGCGTCAGTGCGGTCAACATCCATCCCGGCGGCGTCAAGACCAACGTCCTGCGCAACGCGCGCTATCACGCGCATCCGACCCAGCCGGGCCTCGCCCACGAGGATGCGGCGCGCCAGTTCGAGGCGATGGCCCGGACCACCCCGGAGCGCGCGGCCGAGATCATCTACGCCGGAGTGACGGCCGGCAAGAGCCGGGTGCTGGTGGGACTCGACGCGTACTTCCTGGACGCACTGGTGCGGCTGATGCCGACGCGCTACTACGACGTCATCGCCAGGCTCGAGCCGCTCGTCGCCCGGGGAGATTGACGCCGAGCCTGGCCGGCGGCCGAGGCCAGGGCCATAATCCCGGCTCATGGCCTACGACCAGGATCTGGCCCACCGCATCCGCGAGCTGATCGCCGAGCAGGAGGGGGTGACTGAGAAGAAGATGTTCGGCGGCCTGGCCTTCCTCATCAACGGCAACATGTCGGTGGCCGCCAGTGGACAGGGCGGCCTGCTCGTGCGCGTCGAGCCGGCGGAGACGGCGGCTCTCAGTCAGCGCGCCCACACCGATCCGTTCGTGATGCGAGGACGGGCGATGGAGGGTTGGCTCCGGGTCACCGCTGACGGCGTCAGGACCAAGCCCGAGCTGCAGGAGTGGGTGACGCGCGGCGTCGGCTACGCACGGTCCCTGACCCCCAAGGGCGCCTCCTAGGCGGTCAACTCGGCCGGCGCCGAATCGAGCGCGGCCTGAATGGCTGAGACCAACTCGCGGGCCGAGGCGGCGGTGAGCTCGACCGCCACCCGTGCGGAAGGCCCACGTGAGGGGTCGGCGAAATCGATGTTGAGCGTGTGCTCGGCCATGGCGTGCACGGGATGATCGAAATACACGGTTCCGTCGGTGATCCGGAACCAGCTCGACTCCGGGCCCTTCGCGCTGCCGTGGATGCCGGTCCTGATCGTCGTGTAGGTGCACATGGTCAGCCTCCGAGGTATCGGTGGTAGAAGGCGGCGATCCGCTCCCACCCGTCGCTGGCCGCAGCGGAGCGGTACGCGGGTCGCTCGACGGCGAAGAAGCCGTGACCGGCGTCGTCGTAGCGATGGAACTCGTGCGCCTTGCCCTCGCGGGTGAGGATCTCGTCGAGCTCGTTGACGTGCTCGGGACTCGGATGGGCGTCCTGGTTGCCGAACATGCCCAGCAGCGGCGCCCGCAGGTTGGGGAGCTGGTCGACGAGATTCGTCACCCGGAGGGGAAAGCCCTCGGGTGGCGTTCCGGTGACGTAGGCGCCATAGCAGTCGACCGCGGCGTCGAGGTCGAGGTTGCAGGCGGCCAGCACCGCCTGCCGGCCGCCCGAGCAGTAGCCGATCACGCCCACCTTGCCGTTGCTGGTCGGCAGCGAGCGAAGGTGCTCGGCGCAGCCGCCCACGTCGCCGATCAGCCGCTCGTCGGGCACGCCGCCCTGGGCGCGGGCGGTGGCCGCGGCGTCATCGGGAGCGGCCCCGGGAGCCTCGCGCCAGTACAGGTTGGGGCAGATCGCGTCGTAGCCAAGTTCCGCGAACCGGCGCGCGATCTCCTTCGTCCCCCGGTCGTAGCCCGGCATGTGATGGATCACGACCACGCCCCCGCGCGTCGCCGGGCCTGCGGGACGCGCGAGATACGCCTCGATCTCATCACCGCCGTGCCCGGTGATCCTGATCGTCTCGGCGCACAGGGAGTCGCTCACGGGCCGGGATTCAATCAGGCCTACGGGCGCTGAACAGCGCGACGGCCACCGAAACGGGACCGGGGGTCAGCGTGATGACCTGGGACGGGCGCGACCCTTCCCGCGCGGGCCGCGCCCGGACCTGAGTCTGGCTCAGGGACTACCGGGCCGAGCGCGCCCGGCGCCGACGCTGGGGCCGCTCCTCCGGCTCCTCCTCTTCGTCCTCGAAGTCGTCGTCCGCTTCGGCTTCGGGTTCTTCGTCGTCGTCTTCGTCGTCGAAGTCGTCGTCCGCTTCGGCTTCGGGTTCCTCGTCGTCGTCTTCGTCGTCGAAGTCGTCGTCTTCCTCGGCCTCAGGCTCGCCGTAGTCGTCTTCGTCCTCGAAGTCCTCCTCGTCCTCGGCCTCGGGCCCCTCGTACTGCTCGTCCTCGTGGCCGGTCTGGTCCTCGACCCGATCCCTAAGGGAACCCATCAGCGCCCGCCCCCGGCCGCTCAACAGAGCTTGGCCGGCGGTGGCGAGGCCCGCGCCAAGCACGATCGCGCGCCCGGTCGAGAGGACTGGCTTCTTCGGTTCGGGGGGTGGTTGCGGCGCTGATCCGGACTGCTTCAGCGCGTTCTCGGCCAGCTTCAGTACGGCGGATCGCAGATCTGCGGGCATCTCGTCCTCCCTCAGTTGTTGCTGCTGCGAGACCGCGAGCGGCCGCTCGACGACGAGCCATTTGAGGAACGGGAACCACCCGAGCCCTGGCGGGAGCTGCGGCTGCTGCGACCGCTCCCGCTGCCGCTGCCGCTTCCGCTTCCGCTTCCGGACGAGCGTGAACCGCTGCGGCTGCCGCTGCCGCTTCCGCTGCCCGACGAGCGGGCACTACTGCGGCGCGAGCCACCGCGGCTGGAGGCGCCGGATGAAGACGAGCGGCTCGTGGACCGCGATCCGCTCCGTCGCCCTGAGGACTCCTCATCCCCGGCACCATGGCCGTTCGAGGACTGACGCCGGCGCGAACGGGCACGCGGCTTCTCCTCCGCTTCCTCCTCATCGCCGTCGGCCTCGGCTGCCGTGTCCTCGTCCTCATCCTCGGACTGATCTTCATCCTCGTCAGAGTCCTGATCCTGCGTCTCGAGGTCTTCGATGACGTCCTCGGGATCGCTGTACTCACGATCCTCGTCGTAGCTCGGATCGTGCTCCTCGACGACCTCGCCGTCCTCGATCACGCCGCGCCAGGCGCCGCTCTCCTGCTCGGCCATTTCGATGAAGGCCTTGAAGCGATGCAGGTCACCCCGGGCGGCGCGCTTCACGTGCCGCATGCCGCGGGCCATCTTCTCGATCAGGCCACCGGGCTGGACGTCGATGGACAGCAGAACGCGGGTCAGGTGTGGACCAAGCTCGTGAAAAGTAACGAGCCCTGCGTGGGTCATCCCCTGACTCACCTTCCACTTGATGCGATCGTCGGGGCGCTGCGTCTCGATCTCGGCGGTGAACTCGCGCTTCCGGCTCCAGATCTTGACCTCAAAGGTGACCTTGTTGTCTTCATCCTGCGTCACGCGCACGACGCGATGCATGAAGTTCGGCCAGTCCTCGAACTGGGTCCACTGGTTGTAGACGGTCTCGATCGGCAGGCCGATGTCAACACTCTGCTGGACCGGCATACGCCGACCCTTGCCAATCCCCAGCCCGCCGCCCTTGGTGCCGCCACCTCCACCGCCACCGAACGGGAGGGCACCCTTGACGGTGTCGGCCAGGATGCCGCCCGGTCCACCCGCTTCGTCGACCTTCTCGCTCACCTTGTCGCCGAGGTTGGATCCGACCTGACCGCCAACCGACGACCCCAGGCCCTCCACGGCCTTCCCCGGGGACTTGACCAGATCCTGCACCCCGTTCATGCCGGCCTGCTGAGCCAGCTTGCCCAGTCCCCTGACCGCGACCGGGGCCGCCAGGGCCGCCATGCCGAGTCCGGCCGCCAGGCCTTTGCCGGAACCGCCCTTGCTCTGCGGGGTAGGCGCCTGCTCACCGCCGCCGGCGTTCTTACCGGCCCCCTCGATCGTGCTGATGAGCAGCTCGCGCAGCGTTTCTTGCACGTTATTTGCCATTACCCGTTTCCCTCCGATTATTGGACGTCTTACAGGGCTACCCGGGGGCGGCATGTGAAAACGGTCAGCCCCATGTCCTAACCGAACGGCACACTCCGGACTTTCGTAAATCGTCGATTACACGGAATTAACCAGTAACCGGTCGATGGCAGCGGCGCCCCGATCGACAACTTCGTGCCCACAGGTGCCGGCACGGTGTTCAGTCACTCCAGGACCCGGCACCAGTCACTGAACGTCAGGCCGGCGACGGGTGCGCACCCCGCCGGGGCACTGTTCCGGGCGGCGTTTGCGTGTAGACCCGACCCGGGTCGGGTACCGTCACTAAGCAGGCTTTTCCTGCTCAGCGTCTAGGGACGACAGCGAGCAGATCCTGATCTTCGATCTCGATGGGGAGGATGACATGGCTGTCGAGAATGAGAGCGGCGAGTCGCGTCGCAGTACGTCCAAGAAGCGCACGCCGTCCAGCTCGCGCAGCGGGTCTGCGGCCGCGGCCTCCCGTTCCCGCGCGGGCGGCTCGAGCAACCGGGCCACGGGCGGCAACGGGAGCTCCGGCTCGGGCCCGAGCTCGACGTCGCGCAAGTCAAACGGCAACGGTTCCAGCGCGACCCGGAAGAGCTCAGGCTCGGGGACCGCGCGGCGCACCAAGTCCGCTGCGAGCCCGCGCAAGCCGGCGGCGGCGGCATCCTCGGCCTCAAGCCGGAGCACCGGCGCGAAGTCGGGCTCGACTGGCACGCGCGCCAAGTCGGGCTCCTCCTCGAGCAGCGCCCGGCGGACCGGCACCCGGTCCTCGGCCGCCAGCGGCCGGCCCTCGGGATCCGCGGCCAAGGCCGGCTCGGCCGCCGCCGAGCGCGTCGAGGGTCTGTTCAACAGCCGCACGGTGGCTCAGACCGCCAGCGCGGGCTCGAGCCTCGTCAAGACGGCCATCGACAAGGCCGCCGTGCCGCTGGCAACGGCGACGGTCGGAGTGGCCGGAGGGATCGTCCTCGGTCGCACGGCGCTTCAGCGCAAGCGCAAGGCGCTCGGCGTGCCGGTTCCGACAGCGGGCCGCAAGATGGACTTTCGCGGGCTGAGCCAGCAGGTCGGAGAGGCGGGACGGCAGTTCGCCAAGCTCGCCCAGGAAGTCCACGCGGTGCGCGAGAAGGCCGAGAAGATCGGCCGCGCGATCAGCTAGCCAATGGCCACCACCGCCAGCCGACCGCGTGCCGGCGCTCGTTCCGCCTCCGCCGCCAATGGACGGAGGGGGTCGCATGCTGCGTCCGGCCGTCCGGCGCCGGCCTCGCAGCCGACGAAGGCTGAGACCAAACCGAGCCGGACCCCCGAGAAGGCGCACAAACCCGGCTCGGCCGCCGCGGCTCGGCGTCCGCGCAAGGCGCACAAGCCCCCCAGCGCCGCCACGGCCCCGGAGCCCCGCCGGAAGTCCAGCCGGAGCGCCCGAGAGTCCTCCGGAAGCGCGGATCGGTCCAGATCGGCCAGCGGCTCGCCAAAGGGGGCTGGAAAGGCGGTCTCAGCGGTGGCCCCCAAGACGGCCAAGGCCCTGGTCAAGGCGGCCAGCCCAGGTGAGTCGAGCCTGGCCGGTCACGCGGGATGGAAGCTGGTCAAGCTGATCGCGGAGCGGACGCTCTCCTCCGGTACCGGGACCCTGTCGGCGTTCTCCCAGGAGAGACTCGAGCGAGCCGCGGTGGCGGTGGGCGCGATCCGCCAGAAGGCGATCGCGGCCACGAGCACGAGCGTGGAAGCCGACACGACGCGACGGCCGCCGATCCAGGCTGCCGTTGACGCCGGGGTCCCCGCCCGGATTGCCTGGCAGGAGTGGAGCCGCCTGCAGTGGCTGCCCGAGGGTGTGGACAGCGTGATCGACGTGGAGCGAGGCCGCGACGGCGAGCTGACCGGCTGCCTCCGCGGCCAGGAGGAAGCGCAATGGGCGGCCAGGATCCTGGACGAACGCGAAGCGGAGAGCTTCGCCTGGGAGTCAACGCGCGGTTCGGATTGCGCCGGGCTGATCACCTTCCACGAGCTCGCAGAGCGGTTGACCCGGATCGAGCTCAGCCTCGACGTGCGCCCCGTCAGCCTGGCCCAGGCGGCGATGCTCTCCAGTCGGCTGGCCGATCGCCGTGCCGCCACGGACTTGCGTCGCTTCAAGGCACGGCTCGAGTTGATCAGTCCTGATTCCTACGACGACGCATCTGACCCCCAGGTCTGATCGGCCATGATCGCCGGTTAGGGCCGGTGGTCAATCGGAAAGAACTCTCCCAACCACCAGCAACGTCCAAACGGAGGCTCAAAGATGTCAACTACGGCACTATCCCGGGGGGCCGGAAGCTCGTATGTGTCACGTTCGAGTTCGAGCGGGCTCTATGACGTCCTCGATCTGCTCCTCGACAAGGGTCTGGTCATCGACGTCTTTCTTCGGGTCTCGCTCGTCGGAATTGAGCTGCTGACCGTCGATGCGCGGATCGTCATCGCCAGTGTCGACACGTACCTGCGCTTCGCCGAGGCGGTCAATCGTCTCGACCTCGGGACCTCGGAGGGAGAGGGGCTTCCCAATCTGATGGAGGACATGACCGAGGGGGGCGCGTCGAGCAAGACCAAGGGCGTGCTGGAGGGAGCCAAGGAGAAGATCTTCGGCTCAGGCGACGAGGATGGTGATGAGGAGAAGGAGGACGAGGACAGCGGTTCGAGCTCCGGAAGTCGTCGGCGCTCATCCTCTTCAGGGTCGGGGAGCGGCTCGGGATCGCGGTCTCGCGCGCGCTCGTCGCGTGGCCGGTCGTCTTCGAGCTGATCACCACCCGAGGATCCTTTGGCGACCAAGTACATCTACGGGGTGGTCCCGGCGACGGCGGATCTGCCGTCGCTGCCGGGGATCGGGGGCGCCCAACTGGAGCTGATCGCAGCCGACGGCATCGCTGCGCTGGCCAGCGACGGTCCCCGGGGCGATCTCGTCATGGGCCGGGAGGCCATGACCACCCACGCCCGAGTGCTCGAAGCGGCCCATGCGCTGGGCACGGTTCTGCCCATGCGCTTCGGCGTGGTCATGGAGAGTGAGGAGCAGGTGATCGCCCGGCTCCTCGCGGCTCGCCATGAGGAGCTGGCCACCCAGCTCGAGGGCTTCCACGGTAAGGCGGAGCTGCGGCTTCGCGCCACCTACGAGGAGGAGGCGATGCTCCGCGAGGTGGTGCGAGAGGACCAGGACGTGGCGAGATTGCGGGATTCGCTCCGGGGGGCGCCTGAGGATGCCACCTACTACGGCAGGATCCAGCTCGGCGAGTTGGTCGCGCGCGCGCTCGAGCGTAAGCGTGAGCGTGATGCCGAGCACATCGTGCAGGCCCTTTCGCGGCTCGCCCTGGCCGTCGAGGTGACTCCCCCTCCGCACGAGCGCATCGTTCTCAACGCGTCGTTCCTGGTCGATCAGTCGGCTCTGGCCCAGTTCGACGCGGCGGTGGATCAGGTGGGGGAGAGCCAGGGGGGGCGAATGCGCTTCAAGTACACGGGGCCGCTGCCCCCGCATTCGTTCGTCAAGTTCGGGCCGGAGGACTGAGATGGGATTGTTCACGGGTCTCCTCACGCTGCCGCTGGCGCCGGTCCGGGGCGTCGTATGGGTCGCCGACAAATTGATGGAGGAGGCCGAGCGGGAGCTCTACGATGAGGACCGAATCCGCGCTGAGCTGGTGCAGCTCGAGTTCGAGGCCGAGGAGGGCGAGCTCAGCGAGCCCGAGGTCCAGGTGCGCGAGGACGCGTTGCTGGAGCGTCTGGCCATCAGCCAAGCCCGCCGGGCCGGCGCGGCTCCGGGGTGGCGAGTCACCGATCTGGAAGGAAACGATCCCTATGCCTGAACAGCGTTCAGCCAAACGCCGCGGGTCCGGTGCAAAGGGCCTGTCGGCCCGCGACGTTGCGCAGCGGGTCCGGGAGGATCTGCCCGACGTTCTGGGCCGCCCGATCGAATCGATCCTGGGCGTGCAGCGATCCGAGGACGACGGCTGGGAGGTGACCGTGGCGGTGGTCGAGCTGTCTCGCATCCCGAACTCAACCGATGTGCTGGGTGCTTACCGCGTGACGCTGGACAGCGACGGGGAGCTCCAGGGCTACCAGCGCCAGCGCCGCTACAACCGCAGCCAGGCTGACGAGGACTGATCCCGTGTCCGCATCTGACCCTGGTCTCTCCAGCCGCCTTCCTCAGAGCTACGGGCGCTCGGACCTGACCGCTCGCGGCGGCGGTCCCGCCAACCTGGCCGACATCCTCGAGCGCGTGCTCGACAAGGGCATCGTCATCGCCGGCGATATCCAGATCAACCTCCTCGACATCGAGCTCCTGACGATCAAGATCCGCCTCCTGGTGGCCTCTGTGGACCGCGCCCGGGAGATGGGCATCAACTGGTGGGAGAACGATCCGACCCTGACCACGGATGCCCAGGAGATGCTCGATGAGAATAAGGAGCTGCGCGAGCGGCTCGAGCGGCTCGAGCGGCTGATCGGTCCGGGCGAGGGTGAGAAGGATTCCGGTGGCCGCCGGAAGTGATGATCTGCGCAGGCTGCGCGAGTCCCTGGCCGCGCTCGTGGCCGACGATGTGCCCGAGCTGCTGGCCGAGGCCCGCGGCGAGGCCCGCACGCGCGTCCGGGCCATTCTGACCGAGGTGATGGCCGAGGCCATGCTCGAGCAGGCCCGTCGTCACGGCGCCGCCGCTGAGCCGGCGCGCGCTCAGGCCGCCTCCGTCGCGCCGGCGCCCAGCCCGACGCGGCCGTCCGCGCCGTCGCGTTCAGCTGATGAGGAGCTCGGCTACTACATCTACGGCGTGCTCGCGGCCGACGCCGCGGTCCCTACCGGACTGGCCGGGGTCGACCCCGCTCACCCGGCCACGGCCCTCGTGGCCGGGGATCTGGCCGCGCTGGTCAGCCGCGTTCCGCTGGCCGAGTTCAATGAGGAGCGCCTGCGCGAGCACCTGGCCGAGATCGCCTGGGTCGAGGCGATGGCACGCCGCCATGAGGAGGTCCTGGAGGCCGTGGCGGCGGCGGCCACGGTCATCCCGATGCGCCTGTGCTCGATCTACCGCGACGCCGCCGGTGTCCGCGCGATGCTCGAACGCGAAGCCGACCCGATGCACGATGCCCTCCGGCGCCTCGCGGCCCGCTCGGAGTGGGGCGTGAAGGTCTTCAGCGTGCGCATCCCCGATCCGCCATCGCCAGACCGAGGGCAGTCTCAACCCGATAGCGGAGCCGCCTACCTTGAGCAGCGTGGCCAGGCTCAGCGCCGCCGGGAGTCAGCGGCCCAGGAGGGGGCGAGGAATGCCGAGTCGATCCACACCCGGCTGGCCGCGCTGGCCGCGCGCGCGCTCGTGATCCCCCTGCAGCGGCCGGAGGTGAGCGGCCACGAAGGCGAGATGCTGCTCAACGGCGTGTATCTGGTCGATGACAGCCGCCTGGCCTCGTTCCACGAAGCGGTCCGCACACTCGGGGAGGAGTTCGGCCCCGCCGGCGTCGAGCTGGTGGCCACCGGCCCCTGGCCGCCCTACAACTTCGTCCCCGACGCGATCGGTGTGCCGGCATGAGCACCGCGGTCGCCGGGGTCTCGGTCGAGCCCAGGGCTCGCAACGTGGCCCTGATCGATCTCCTCGATCGCCTGCTCCAGGGCGGGGTGGTCATCCAGGGGGACATCACGCTGGCCGCGGCGGACGTCGATCTGGTCCGTCTCGATCTGCGCCTCATCGTGGCCGCGATCGACAAGGCGATCGGATCGTGAGCCTCCTCCTGTACGGCATCACCACCGCCGGTGAGGACGCCGGCGGCGAGCTGCTTGGGGTCGCCGGTGCGGCCGTCAGCCGCATCGGGGCTGCGGGGCTCGTCGCATTGGCCAGCGAGCACGCCGTGAAACCGGAGCTGACCGAGGAGGCGCTGTGGAGCTTCGAGCGCGTGCTCGAGTCGGTCATGGAGGCGCACGCGGTGTTGCCGGTGCGTTTCGGCGCGTTGCTGGCTGACGCCGGGGAGGTCGCCCGGATGCTCGAGCTTCGCCGGGCAGAGTTCGTGCCCAAGCTGGAGCGCGTGCGCGGTGCGGTGGAGCTGAGCGTCCGAGGGATCTGGTCTGAGGCGCCCGAACCGGCCGAGACGCGGCACGCCGCCACCGGCGCCACTAGCGGCACCGACTACATGCGGGCTCGGCTGGCGCCCCAGCGCCGGGCGCACGAGCTGGCGGAACGCGTTCATGCCCAGCTCGACGATCGGGCTCGCGCCTCCACCCACCGCATCCTCACCCATGCGTCGGTCCCGCTGAGCGCGGCCTTCCTGGTGGACCGCGGGACCGAGGCGGAGTTCGCCCGAGCGGTTGACAGTCTCGCGGCCGAGCTCGCCGGCACCGAGCTGGTCTGCACCGGCCCGTGGCCGGCCTACAGTTTCGTCGGAGGCCCCCACGATGGCTGACAAGCTCCTCACCGGTCCGGTCGGCTGGCCGCCTGAGGGTGAGCTCCAGCGGATCGAGTCCGCGCTCAGCCGCCGCGTGAAGGCCGATCCGGAGGGTCTCGAGAAGGGCCTCGCCCAACTCGTGCTGACCGTGATCGAGTTGCTCCGTCAGCTGATGGAGCGCCAAGCCGTGCACCGGATGCAGGCCGGAAACCTGAGCTCCGAGGAAGTCGAGCGACTCGGCCGGACGTTCATGGCCCTGGCCGCGCGGATGGACGAGCTGAAGGAGACCTTCGGATTGCAGGACGAGGACCTGAACCTGAACCTGGGCCCCCTTGGGGACCTGCTCTAGAGAGGAGTCGCTGTGCCCGCCACACAGGAGCGCTACTACGAGATGCTGATGGAGCGCGTGCGAGACGACCGGTATCCGAGCCCGCAGCTGCTTGACCGGATCGAGGCTGCGATCTGGACGCCGGAGCAGTTTCACGCCTACATCGAGATGCTGGTCGACAAGGCCGATGAGTCCTGGTACACGAGTCCCCAGCTGCTCGACCGGATCCAGCGCCTGCTGGCCGTCGCGGCGACCGCCGCATGAGCGCCGCCAGCACCGTCGGCAACGCCGTGGGCGAGCGGGTCGCGGGCGGCCGGCCGGGCGCGCTGCGCGCATTCGCGGCGGCGGCCGTGGTGGGCGCGGCGACCGCCGTCCTCACCTACCGCGCGCCGCCTGGGCCCGGGGCCGGGCGGCACAGCCGTCGAGGTGGTCGTTGACCAGCCCCATCGCCTGCATGAACGCATAGACGGTGGTCGGACCCACGAACCGCCACCCGCGCCGCTTGAGGTCCTTGGCCAGCGCCTGCGCCTCGGCGCTGGTCGTGCGCTCGGCCAGCCCGGCGCGGTCGAGCCGGCCGGGGCGTGGGCCGGGTTCGAAGCGCCACACGTAAGCGGCCAGCGAGCTCTCCTGCGCGACCAACTCAAGGGCACGGGCGGCGTTGTTGATCGCCGCCTCGATCTTGCCCCGGTGGCGAACGATCCCGGCGTTACCGAGCAGGCGCTCGACGTCGTCCTCATCAAAGCGCGCCACCTGCGCATAGTCAAAGCCCGCGAACGCCTCGCGAAACGCCGGCCGCTTGCGCAGGATGGTCAGCCATGACAGCCCGGCCTGGAACCCCTCCAGGCACAGCTTCTCGAACAGGCGCACGTCGTCAGAGACCGGAAAACCCCATTCGGTGTCGTGATAGGCGCGGTACTCCGGGGCCGAGTCCGCCCACCAGCAGCGGGCGATGCCGTCCTCACCGATCACCACCCCGCTGTCCGGATCGCCGCTCATCTGCTTTCGCAGTGTTCCGGACGGGCCGGTCGCTTCTGGCCACACGCCGTTGAGCGGCTGCGAAGGCCGCCGGGGAGGCGCTGCCACGGCGCCTACAGTGAGGACGATCAGCCCGCTGACCGCGATCCGCATCGTGTTCTTCGTCAACGGCGCCCTGTTCGCATCCTGGGCCTCCCGGATCCCGGCCCTGTCGGACCGGGTTGGAGCGAGCCCGGGGAGCCTCGGGCTCGCCCTGCTGGCTCCGGCCGTGGGAGCGATCGTGGCCATGCCGGCCGCCGGTCGCCTCCTGCCGGGGCGTTCCAGCCGGCGTTTCTGCCGCTGGTCGACCGTCGCCCTGTGTGCGGCCATCCTGCTCCCCGGCCTCGCCCGCAGCGTCCCGATCCTGGCCGCCTGCCTGCTGCTCGTCGGAGTCGGCAACTCCACGCTTTTGCTGGCCATGAACGCGCAGGGCGTGACGGTCGAGCGGCGCCTCGGACGCCCGATTCTGTCCTCGTTGCATGCCGACTTCTCGTTTGGTGGCTTCGCCGGGGCGGGGCTGGGCGGACTGGCGGCCGCCCTGGGCGTCGCGCCGCTGCCCCACCTGGCGGGGCACGCCGGCCGCGGCCATCGCCGGCTTTGCCGCCCTCGGCTTCGGACTGGCCGGTGTCGTGCCCACATTGTTTCGCTCCGGGGCCGATCAGCCCGGGGTCTCCACCGGCCCCGGACTGGCCGCGGTCAGCTCCCTGGGCTACCTCGGCTGCCTGGGCGGCCCGCCTCTGATCGGCGGTGTCGCCCAGCTCACCTCGTTGCGGCTGGCCTGCGGTCTGCTCTCGCTGGCCGGGTTGCTGGTGGTGCTGTTGGCCACCTTTGCCGGTCCCTCACGTCCACGTGAGCGCGTGCCCGTGCAGTCCTGGGTCAGCTGAGCGGCGGGTCGGCGAACGAGGACCACAGGCTGCCGATCTCCTCGCCGTGCTCGGCCAGCCATCGGAGATGCTGTGCGCTCAGGATCGCGACCCGCTCGGCGCCCTCCGGAGTCAGGCGAACGTGGACGCGGCTGAGATGCACCTCATCGCGCACCCGGGTGACCAGTCCGGCGTGCTCGGCCCGGTCGACCAGGCCAACCACGCTGTGGTGGCGCAGCAGCAGGGTCTCCGCGAGGTCGGTAACGGTCGGTCCGCTCGGGTCCGGGTGGGCGCGGACGACGAGCGCCAGCTGCACCTGAGCCGGCGTCAGCCCCTGCTCACCGGCCCGCTGCTCGGCCCAGGCCAGGTATCCGCGCAGGCCGGCGCGGAGTGCGGCCAGCTGCCGGTAGCCGCACGCTTCGACGTCCGGCGGATCGGGCTCAGCAGATCCTGATCGATGCCCGGGCACGGGGGAGGGGGGCACCATCTAGACGTCGCGAAGCGTTTGGTCGGGTGCGCCCCCGTCACTCGCCGCCGGGCGCGCGCCGTGATGCCGGACGTAGTCGATTACGGCTGGATCAGCCGACCGGGCCCGCTCGACGAGCTCCCCTGTGCAGGTGCAGAAATCGACCACGACGGCGTGGTCATCGCACCGCGCGACGTGCCACGTAGCGCCGAAGGTGACCCAGCGCTCGAGCTGCTCGACGTCCAGGATCATGCCCGCGCCCCACGATATCGCGGCACGAAACGCCGCCTGCATGACTACCGGTGCTGCCTGGCCGCGGGCCGATCAGCCGTTCGCGGTGGTGCTCCTCGTGATGGTCGCGGAGCCGCGCCTGGAGCAGGTCGGAGAGGGTGATCGTGCCGATCCTACGGTCCGGGGCGCCGCGCTCCACGACCTGCGCCGCAGACAGCCCCCCGACCGCGAAGCGGTTGGCGACATGGCGGAGCGTGTCGTCGGCATGGACGACGTCTCCCGCGCCGTCTGCGTCCAGCGTGGGTGGCGGGCCGCCGTTGATCGGCGGTTCCGGCGCGCTCATCACGTCCCGGGCAAGCATCACCTCCAGCGGATCGATCGAGTACTCGCGGGTGAGATGCAATCCCCGGCGGGCGATCTTCTCGGTCAGAACCGAGCGCTTGAGGGCCAGGGTCGACAGCGCGTAGGCCGCCGTCGCCGCGATCAGGAGGGGGAGGAGCAGCGGCCAGGCGTGGGTGAGCTCGAGCGGGAAGACGACCCCGGTCAGGGGAGACCGCATCACGCCCCCGAGCACGGCGGCCAGCCCGACCAGCGCCCAGAACCCCGGCAGCACCGGGGGCAGCACGTGGCCCTCCAGGGCACCCAGCGCGGCGCCGATCATGAACACCGGCGCCAGCACGCCCCCGGAGGTGCCCGATCCGAGCGAGAGTCCCCAGATCGCGCTCTTGACGACCAGGATCCCGACGACCAGCGAGATCCCCGCCCGGCCGGTGAGCAGCTCGTCGATCACGTCATAGCCGACCCCGAGGGCGCGTGGCTCGATAAGACCTCCTGCGCCGACGATCAGGCCGCCGAGCGCCGGCCACCACATCCAGTGGATCGGCAAGCGGTGGAAGCCGTCCTCGGAGGCGTACACGAGGCCCGTGGCCGCGACGGCGAGGAGGCCCCCGGTGAGGCCGGCGATCACACACAGGGCGTCGGTGCCGGCGTTGACCTGGACGTGCACGGCCGGCAGGGCGAACACCGCTCGGGTCCCGAGCAACAGGCCGCGGGCCACCGTGCTGGTGGCCACCGCCGCGACCACCGGCACGAAGCTGCGGGGCCGCCACTCGAACAGCAGCAGTTCCACCGCGAGCACCACCGAGGCCAGCGGCGCGTTGAAGGTCGCGGCCATTCCGCCCGCGGCGCCGGCCACGAGGAGCGTCTTTCGCTCGTCGGCGGACAGGTGCAGGAGCTGGGCCAGGATCGATCCCGCGGCCCCTCCGGTCATGATGATCGGACCTTCGGCCCCGAATGGACCGCCCGTCCCGATACTGATCGCGGCCGAGATCGGCTTGAGCAGTGCCACCCGGGGCTGGATCCGGCTCTCCCCGACCAGGATCGCCTCGATCGCCTCAGGCATCCCGTGCCCGCGGATCTTGTCCGAGCCGAAACGGGCCAGCAGCCCGATGGCCAGGCCGCCCGCCGCCGGGGCCAGCAGCACCAGCCAGAACGGATGATGAGCGCCGGCCCCGGGGGCCACCAGTCCCGTGTCCCACCGCTGGTAGAAGACGAGATTGGTGATCAACCCGATCAGCCTCAGCAGGGCAAAGGCAAGCCCCGCACTGGCCAGGCCCACCGGGACCGCCCAGGCGGCGATCCGGACCATGCGGGCGTCAACCGCAAAATCGCCCAAGCGCTCGGCGCGCGTCGCGTCCGGCCCGCGGGGCCGCTCCGGGGACATCTACGACCGGCGGGACGGCCGGCGGTCTTCGCGCTGGAGGCGAGGCATGCCCCAACTTATATCGTGTCACGACCTCGTGGCACGATAGATGTGCCGGTCGGTGCCGCCGATCCCCTCAGCGGCCGGCCGGCATGACCGTCTCCACCAGGCCGGTGACCACGTCTTAGACGTGCCCGGACACGGCGACGCGCGGGGAGACCTGCGGTGCGGAGCGCAGGAGCTCGACGTCGCGGGTGACCGTCGCCACGGGGTCGAGGACGGCGTGCTCGCGCAGGCTCGACGGCTCGGCGCCGATGCGCTCGGCATAGCGGTTGCGGAACCCATCGTCGGCGAGCGCGCCGGTGCCGCACTGGGTGTGATGAATCACGGCGACCTCGAACAGCGGCCCGTCGGGCAGTCACGCCTGCCGGCGCTCGCGCAGGAAGTCCTCGAGCGCGGTTCCGGGATGCAGCGTGCAGAACACCGAACCGGAAACGGACACCAGGCGCAGCACCGGGAGCAGCACGTCGAGGTAGCTCTGGGCCTTCGCCGCGCCGCCCCACTCGTAGATGCCCGCGTAGCTGCGGGTGAGCGGCTCGACCATCCATAGCTTCGTCCCGAAACGGTCAAACCCGCTCCAGAACGGGGTCGTGAGGATGCACAGGCGCTGGAACAGCCAGTGGGGCGCGGACGCCGAGCCGATCAGCTTCAGTCTGAAGCCGACCTCGATCACCGCTGGCCGCTCGTCTGGCAGCGGCCTATGCGTCTCCCTGAAGACCCGGTAGTAGCGCCCGTCGCACAAGCGGTAGCTCCGCCCCCGCCGTTCGCTGCTCAGCCGCAGCCTGCCGTGCAACGCCAGCCCCGGGAAGCTGGCCAGGGATTCCAGCACGAGCCGCAGGCCGCTCACGTCCGGGCCCCCGGGTCGGCTGATCACTCGGTGAGGGCCCACAACGCCCAGAAGGCGCCGTTGATCACCACGTAGGCAAACGCGTGATTGCGGAGGTCGCGTCGCTTCTTCAGGCGATCAAGGGCCATCTCTCGCTCGCTGCTCGGGTGCTCGGTCAAGCCGGTGCTCATGCGAGACAGCATCACGCCCGGGCACCGACTCTCCATCGGGGATGCTCCGGGGGAGCGCCGCGCTTTCTACGGACGCGACGCTCAGCGGCGAGAGCCGGCCGCGAGGCCTGGGGAATCAGGCTCTGCTGCGCGATGCCGGAGGAGGGACTCGAACCCCCGACACGCGGATTATGATTCCGCTGCTCTAACCGACTGAGCTACTCCGGCCAGGGGAGAGGCCAGTCTAGTCATCGGACCCGCCGACGGGCGGTCGCCAGGTTGGTGTGCGGGCCTCCATGGATTTGCGGCCAATATGACCGCAAATCCATGGAGGCTC
Organism: Solirubrobacteraceae bacterium; assembly: GCA_036392135.1. Taxonomy (GTDB): domain Bacteria; phylum Actinomycetota; class Thermoleophilia; order Solirubrobacterales; family Solirubrobacteraceae; genus Palsa-465. The sequence continues at coordinate 12,997 of DASVYO010000008.1, read as the reverse complement.
CGGGCAACCGGCGAGACCGCCCAGGTCCCGGGCGCGGGCGGCCATCCTCGTTCGGGGCGCCATATGATCACCGCGTGCCCGAGCTGGATGCAGCCGTCCGGACGATCATCGAGCGGTGCCTGGCCGTGAAGCGCGGTGAGGACGTGCTCGTGGTCGTCGATCCGCCCACCCGCGAGATCGGGGAGGCGCTGCGCGAGGGTGCCGCTCGGGCCGGCGCCGACGCCGTGCTGGCGATCATGGACACGCGGGCCACGCACGGCACCGATCCGGCCCGGCCGATCGCCGCGGCGATGAGCGCCTGCGACGTGTTCATCGCTCCCACCAGCCGGTCGCTGAGCCACGCGCCCGCGCGCAAGCGGGCCTCGGAGAGCGGCGCCCGAGGGGCGACGCTGCCCGGCGTCACCGCCGAGATGCTGGCCCGGGTGATGGCGGTCGACTTCGACCTCATGGCCTCGCGCTCGCGTCAGGTCGCCGAGCTGCTGACGGGCAGCGATGAGGCCCACCTGACCTGCCCGCTCGGGTCGGACTTCACGGTTGACCTCAGAGACCGCACTGGGATCGCCGACGACGGCGCGCTGACCGAGCCCGGCGCGTTCGGCAACCTGCCCGCCGGCGAGGGCTTCATCGCCCCCCGGAGCGGCTCGGGAACGATCGTGGCCTCCAGCCTGGCTCCGCTCGGTCTCACCGACGAGCCCGCGGTGCTCACGGTGCAGGGTGGCCACTTGATCGACGCGCGCGACGGCCTCGGCCCCGAGTACATCGAGCTGCTGCGGGCGCACGATGAGGCGGGCACGAATCTGGCCGAGCTCGGCGTCGGCACCAATGACCGGGCCAGGCTGACCGGCAACATCCTCGAGGACGAGAAGATCCTCGGCACCGTGCACGTCGCCTTCGGCGCCAGCGCCGGGATCGGCGGGACCGTGTCGGTGCCCATTCACCTCGACGTGGTCGTCCTCGACGCCTCGCTGACGATCGGCGAAACGACCGTGCTCCACGACGGCCGCTTCGTGCTCTGAAGGGCCGCCCGCCGCACGTCGCGTGAGGACCCTGCTCGCGTACCCGAACGTCTCCGAGGGCCGCGACCCGGAGACCATCGCCGCGGTCGCCGCCGCCTTCGGGCGCGGACTGCTGGATCACCACTCCGATGCCGACCATCACCGCACCGCCTACACGCTGGCCGGGCGGCCGGGGGCGCTCGCCGGAGCCGTGCTATCCGGGGCCGCCGAGGCCGTGCGGCGCATCACGATCGAGCGCCATCAGGGGGTCCACCCTCGGGTGGGAGCGCTCGACGTGGCCCCGATCGTCTACATCACCCCCGCCGACCGCGGCGCGGCGGCCGCCGAGGCGCTCCTGCTGGCCGACCGGCTGGGGAGCGAGCTCGCGGTGCCGGTGCTGCTCTACGGCGCGCTGGCCGGGGGCCGCACCCGGGCCGACCTGCGACGCGGCGGGCCAACCGAACTGGCCCGGCGGCTGGCCGCCGGCGAGCTTCACGCCGACTTCGGGCCGGCCGCTCTGCACCCCACGGCGGGCGCCGTGCTGGTGGCCAGCCGGCCGCCGTTGATCGCCTTCAACGTCGAGCTGGCGCCGACGGCCACGCTGGACGACGCCCGGGCGGCGGCGGCCGCGATCCGCGAGGGCGGAGTCGGCGGCCTGCTCGGAGTGCGGGCGATCGGCGTGTGGCTCGAAAGCCGCGGCCTGGCCCAGGTCTCGACCAACATCGAGGATCCGCTGCAGACGACGCCGGGCGCCGTGATCGCCGCCGTCGCGCGCCGTGCTCCGGTCGCCGCGGCCGAGCTGGTCGGACTGGCCCCCGAGGCGGCGCTCCGGGATTTCCCCGCCGGGGTGCCGCTGCACGGCCGCGACACGATCGAGGCCGCACTGGCCCGCCACGGCCAGGGCGGCGGCTGAGCACCCAGCAGTGGCCCGTGTTGGCCCGAGAGACTAATCTCCGAGGGCAGACATGGCCCAGACCAAACGCAAGCGCCGGACCAAGCATCGCGGCACCGCCGCGGGGACGATCTCCGCTCGTGGCCGCACCGGCCGGCCGCCGACGCCCGAAGAGAAGAAGCGCCAGCAGAAGCTCACCCGCGAGCAGGCTCGCGAGGCGCGCCTGGCCGCCCCGCCGACCTGGAAGGGCTCGATCAACCGGGCACTGCTGGCCGCCGGCTTCATGTTCCTGTTCCTGCTCCTCACCTCCAAGGGCAACATCATGGCCGCGGTCCTGTTCGCGGTCTTCGCGTTCGCCCTGTACGTCCCCTCGGGCTACTACCTGGAGCGCTTCCTGTGGCAGCGTCGGATGCGCAAGAAGGAGGCGGCGAAATGATCGACGTGCGGATGCTGACAGTCGGGCCGGTGCAGGAGAACTGCTACATCGTCCGTGCCCCGGACTCGGATCGCGCGATCATCATCGACCCCGGGGAGGAGGCCGAGCGAATCCTCGAGACGGCTCGCGCGGCCGGCATTGAGACGGTGGCGGGGATCCTCCTCACCCACACGCACTTCGACCACGTCGGCGCCGTCGCCGCCGTGGCCCGGGCCACCGGCGCGCCCGTGTGGTGCCCCGAGCTCGAGGTCCAGGTGCTGGCCAACATCAACGACTACGTGCGCTTCCCCGGCTTCGGCCCGTTCGAGAGCTACGAGGCCGACCATGCCGTCAAGGGCGGGGAGACGCTCGAGCTGGCCGGGCTCGCGTTCGAGGTCAGCTTCGTTCCCGGGCACAGCCCCGGTCACGTGGCCTACGCCGTGACCGAGGCGCCGGCCGTGTTCTCCGGCGACGTGCTGTTCCAGGGCTCGGTCGGCCGGGTCGACCTGCCCGGCGGTGACTGGCCCACGCTGCTGCGCTCGATTGACGCGCTGCTCGGTGCCTATCCGGCCGAGACCACCGTCTACCCGGGGCACATGGGGATCACCACGCTGGGCCACGAGCGGGACAGCAACCCCTTCCTGCGCGAGCTCGCGCACCACAGCTAGCCCGGGTCACCGCCGATGAGCGTGATCCAGGCCCCGCGAGGCACCTTCGACGTGCTTCCTGCCGACGCGGCTCGCCGGGCCGTGCTGGAGTCCCGTGCCGAGCGGATTCTCGGCACCGCCGGGTATCGACGGATCGAGACGCCGACCTTCGAGGCCACGGAGCTGTTCTCCCGCGGCGTGGGCGAGGCCACCGACATCGTCCAGAAGGAGATGTACAGCTTCGACGACGGCGGCGGACGCTCGATGACGCTGCGCCCCGAGGGGACCGCGCCGGTGTGCCGCGCCTACCTCGAGCACGGGATGCACAAGCTGCCCCAGCCGGTGAAACTCTGGTACCTGTCGAGCTTCTTCCGCGCCGAGGCGCCCCAGCGCGGGCGCTACCGCCAGTTCTGGCAGGTGGGAGCCGAGGCGATCGGGGCCGCGACGCCCGAGACCGACGCCGAGCTGATCCTGCTGCTGGCCGAGCTGCTGCGGACGATGGGCGCGCGCGGGCTGCGCCTGCGTCTCTCGAGCCTCGGCACGCCGCAGACCCGTGCCGAGTACCGCCAGGAGCTGACCGCGTACCTGCGCGCCCATGAGGACGACCTCTCGACCGAGGTCATCGCCCGGATCGACCTCAATCCGATGCGCGCCTTCGATGCCTCGGACCCAGGCACGCGGGAGACGATGGCGGGGGCGCCCACACTGCTCGACCGCCTGGCCCCCGCCGATGCCGAGCACTTCGCGCGCGTGCGCGAGCTGCTCGACGACCAGGACGTGAGCTACGTGCTCGACCCGACCCTGGTCCGCGGGCTCGACTACTACACCCGGACCGTGTTCGAGTTCACCTCCGACGCGCTCGGCGCCCAGTCCGGGGTTGGCGGCGGCGGCCGCTACGACGGGCTGATGGAGCAGCTCGGCGGCCCGGCGACGCCGGCCTCGGGCTGGGCGGCCGGGATCGAGCGCATCCTGCTCGCCTCGCCCGAGCCGCCGATTGCCCCCGAGCCGGTCGATCTGTTCGTCGCGCTGGCCGCGCCCGGGGCCGGGCGAACGGGGTTCGCCCTCGTGCAGAAGGCCCGCCGGGCGGGTCTGGGCGCCCAGCTCGAGCTGGCCGGACGCTCGTTGAAGGGCCAGCTCCGGCACGCGGACCGGCTGGGGGCTCGCTACGTTGCGATCATCTCCGACGAGCGCCTGATAAGTCTCAAGGACATGGAAGCCGGCCGCCAGTCTGAGCTCGAGCCCCAGAGCGTGGTGGCCACGATCCTGCGCGGGAGCCGGCTCGTATGAGCATGCGGCAGAGCCCGCGTCCCAACCTCTTCCGGGATGCCTGGGCGGGCGAGCTCGACGGCGGACGGGCCGGCACCGAGGCCCGGGTGTCGGGCTGGGTGCACCGCCGCCGCGACCATGGCGGGCTGATCTTCATCGACCTGCGGGAGCGCTCGGGCATCGTGCAGCTGGTCTTTCATCCCGACGCGGCGCCGGCCGCCCACGCCGCGGCTCACGGACTGCGCTCCGAGGACGTGATCTCGGCCGCCGGCCAGGTCACCCGCCGGGCGCCCGAGAACGTGAACCCCAACCTGTCCACGGGCGAGATCGAGCTGGCCGTCGCTGAGCTGGAGATCCTGGCCGATGCCGAGACGCCGCCGTTCCAGGTCGATGAGGACACCGCGGTCGATGAGAACCTCCGCCTGCGCTACCGCTCGCTGGATCTCCGGCGCGGACCCCTGCAAACCGCGATCGCGCTGCGCCACCGAGTCTCGAGCACGATTCGCGAGGTGCTCGACGCGCGGGACTTCCTGGAGATCGAGACCCCGTTCCTGACGCGGTCGACCCCCGAGGGGGCGCGGGACTTCCTGGTTCCCGCCCGGGTCGCGCCGGGGTCGTTCTACGCGCTGCCCCAGTCCCCGCAGCTGTTCAAGCAGCTGCTGATGATCGGCGGCTTCGAGCGCTACTACCAGATCGTGCGCTGCTTTCGGGACGAGGACTCGCGCGCTGACCGGATGAACGAGTTCACCCAGCTCGACGTGGAGATGGCCTTCGTTGAGGAGGAGGACGTCTACGCGACGACCGAGGCCGTGATCGGCGCCGTGTTCGAACGCTGCGGCTTTGACGTCCCGGCCCCGCCGTGGCCACGCATGACCCACGCCGAGGCGATCTCGCGGTTCGGCTCCGACCGCCCCGACACGCGCTTCGGGCTCGAGCTGAAGGACCTCGGCACCGATCTCGAGGGCACCGGCTTCAAGGTCTTCGCCGACACGCTGGCCGGCGGCGGTGCGGTCAAGGGCATCAACGCCGGCGCCCGTGAGCTGCCCCGCTCCGAGCTCGATGTCCTCACCGAGCTGGCCCGCCAGCACGGGGCCAAGGGGCTGGTCTGGGCGTTCGTCCAGGAGGACGATCACGGGTGGCGCTCGCCGATCGCGAAGTTCCTCACTCCGGCCGAGATGGCGGCCGTCACCGCGCGCCTCGGTGCCTCGCCCGGGGACCTGCTGCTGATCGTGGCCGACGAGAGCCGGACCGCCGCCCAGGTCCTGGGAGCGCTTCGCCTCGAGCTGGCCCGGCGCTTCGAGCTGGTTCCCGCCGGCCGCCACGACATCCGCTGGATCGTGGAGTTCCCGATGTTCACCTGGAACCGGGAGGATCAGCGCTGGGCGGCCGAGCATCACCCGTTCACCGCCCCGGCCACCCCGGCCGGGGCCCCCGCCACGCTCGCCGACCTCGACGATCCCGAGGCGCTCTTGTCCCGCGCCTACGACCTCGTGCTCGACGGCAACGAGATCGGCGGCGGCTCGATCCGTACCCATCGCACCGACATCCAGCAGCGGGTGCTGGAGATGATCGGCATCGAGGCCGAGGAGGCCGAGGTCCGGTTCGGCTTTCTCCTGGGCGCGCTGCGCTTCGGGGCTCCGCCGCACGGCGGGATCGCCTTCGGCCTGGACCGGCTGGTCGCCCTGCTGGCGGGGCGCGAGAACATCCGTGAGGTGATCGCCTTTCCCAAGGCCACCAGCGGCGCCGATCCCCTGACCGGCGCGCCCGCCCCGGTCGAACCCGCCCAGCTGCGCGACCTCGGGCTGCGCCTGAGGTGAGCCGGCGATGGACGCGCTGGCCTTCGAGCACCACCTGACCTCGCCCCAAGGACGGGGCCATGCGCCCGCCGGGGCCGCCAGCGCCACCGCGGGCGGCTGGGTCTGCGGCGATGAGATCACCCTGTCGCTGACCGTGTCCGGCGACCGCGTGGACGACGCCGGGTTCATCGCCTCCGGGTGCGGTGCTTCCACGGCCGCCGCCAGCGCCGCGGTGACACTCGTCCGCGGCACCGGAGTGCTCGACGCGGCCCGGATCGGGCCGGCTGAGATCGCCTCCGAGCTCGGCGGCCTCAGCCCGGCCAAGCGCCATGCGGCCGACCTGGCCGCCGATGCGCTGGCCCGTGCGTTGGGCGCGGCCGTCACCAGCCGCGCCCGGCTCGCGCCCGCCCCGGGGCGCACGCTCGTCGCCATGAGCGGGGGGGTGGACAGCGCCGTGGCCGCACATCTCGTCGCTCGTGAGGGAGAGGCGGTGGCGGTCACGCTCGAGCTGTGGGCCGACGCCGAGAACGACGCCGAGGGCAGCTGCTGCTCAGCCTCGGCCGTGGCTCAGGCCCGGGGCCTGGCGCATCGCATGGGGCTGCCGCATTTCACCGTCGACCTGCGCGAGCCGTTCCGGGCCGGCGTGGTCGAGCCGTTCATGGCCGGCTACGCGGGCGGAGAGACACCGAATCCGTGCGTGGGCTGCAACGGCCACGTGCGGCTGGACGCGATGCTGGCCCTGGCCGACCGGCTCGGCGCCGGGACCCTGGCCACCGGCCACTACGCCCGTGTGGCCGAGGCCGGCCACGAGGGCGGCCCGCTGCTCCGGGCCGCGGCCGACCCGGCCAAGGACCAGACCTACATGCTGGCCGCGCTGGCGCCGGCCTCACTGGCCCGGATGCGCTTCCCGCTCGGCGAGTTGTGCAAGCCGCGGGTGCGCGAGATCGCCGCGGAGGCGGGCCTGCCCGTGGCCGCGAAGCCCGACAGCCAGGATCTCTGCTTCCTGGCCGGGACGAACCGAGCCCGCTTCCTGGAGCGCCACGGCGGCCTCGGCGAGCGTCCCGGCCCTCTGGTGGACCCCGATGGAGTCGAGGTCGGCCGCCATCTCGGCCAGCACCGCTTCACCGTCGGCCAGCGACGCGGCCTCGGCGTGGCCGGCGGCGAGCCCCTGTACGTGCTCGACAAGGACGCCGCCAGCGGCCGGGTGACCGTCGGGCCGCTGGCCGCGCTGCGCACCGAGCAGGTCGCGGTGCGCGGTGCACGGCTGCATCGTGCGGGCGCGCGCGTCGACCGCGTGAAGCTTCGCTACCGGTCACAGCCGCTGCCCGCCCGGGTTCCCGGCGAGCTGGCGGCGGGCCCCCACCGCCGCCTGACGCTCGACCTCGAGGAGCCGGTCGACGGCGCGGCGCCCGGTCAGCTCGCCTGTCTGATGGACGGCGAGCTCGTCGTGGGGTGGGGGACGATCACGCGTCCCGAGCCCTCGCCGCGTTAGGCCGGGCGACCGCTCGCCCCGCGAGCCACGGTTCGGCCTGCGTTCGGGTGCGAAGGGTTGGGCTGCGCGGCGGCAGGCCGGTTTTCCGCCCACTGTGGCGCGCACCTGGCGGCTCGGCGGGAGGTGCGCGCAGGATTGGCCGGTTTCCGCCCACTGTGGCGCACACCTGGCGGCTCGACGCGGGGTGCGCGCAGGATTGGCCGGCGCCGGTGGGCCAACCCAGGCCGACGGGAGGGAAGCGAACACGTGTTGCCCGGTACGCTCATGTCCCGAACGTGCGTGCCCCCCAGGGCTCCCGGGTAAGAAAGGCTTCATGGCGTCGAACAACCCCTCATACCAAGAGTCAAAGCAGGTCGCCGAGCAGAGCCGCGAGACCGAGTGGAAGCTGCCCAGCTTCGGTCGCGGCATGTACCTGGGCAACTTCCAGCTCGACCTGATCCATCCTCAGCCCAAGGCCGACCCCGAGCAGGTGCGCGAGGGTGAGGAGTTCCTGGGCCGGCTGCGCGCGTTCCTGACCGAGCGCGTCGATCCGCAGGAGATCGAGGAGACCGGCAAGATCAACGACAGCGTCATCTCCGGGCTCAAGCAGCTCGGCGCGCTGGGCATGAAGATCCCCAAGGAGTACGGCGGTCTCGGCCTGACCCAGGTCTATTACAACCGCGCGCTGTCGCTGGCCGGCACCTGGCACTCGTCGCTGGGCACGCTGCTGTCCGCGCACCAGTCGATCGGCCTGCCCGAGCCGCTGAAGACCTTCGGCTCTGAGGAGCAGAAGCGCGAGTGGCTGCCGAAGGTGGCCACCGACCACATCTCGGCCTTCCTGCTCACCGAGCCCGACGTCGGCTCCGACCCGGCCCGCATGTCCGCCTCGGCGGTGCCGACCGAGGACGGCAGCGGCTACCGCATCAACGGCACCAAGCTCTGGGCGACCAACGGCGTCATCGCCGATGTCGTCGTGGTCATGGCCGTGGTCCCGAAGCGCGAGGGCCACAAGGGCGGGATCACCGCCTTCATCTGTCCGATGGACAGCGAGGGCATCACCATCAAGCACCGCAACGAGTTCATGGGCCTGCGCGGGATCGAGAACTCGGTGACCGAGTTCAAGGACGTGTTCGTGCCCACGGAGAACGTGATCATGGGCGAGGGACGCGGTCTCCGGATCGCGCTCGGCACGCTCAACACGGGCCGCCTGTCGCTACCCGCGATCACCGTCGGCGCGGCCAAGTACTCGCTGCGCATCGCACGTCAATGGGCCAACGAGCGCCACCAGTGGGGTGAGCCGATCGGCAAGCACGATCCGGTGGCGCAGAAGATCGCCTTCATCGCCGGCACAGCCTTCGGGCTCGAGGCGCTGGTCGATGTCTCCAGCCGCATGGCCGATGACAAGCAGCGGGACTTCCGCATCGAGGCGGCGATCGCCAAGCTCTACGGGTCAGAGCGCGCCTGGGAGGTCGTCGACACGATGATCCAGATCCGGGGGGGACGCGGCTACGAGACCGCCAAGTCCCTGGCCGCCCGGGGCGAGAAGCCGGTCCCGGCCGAGCAGATGCTGCGCGACATGCGGATCAACCGGATCTTCGAGGGCTCCACGGAGATCATGCACCTGATGATCGCCCGCGAGGCCGTCGACCAGCACTTGCAGATCGCCGGGGACATCCTGCTCGGTGATGGCGGGCCGGCCGAGAAGGCCAAGCTCGGCCTCAAGGCCGGCGCCTTCTACGCCAAGTGGTTCCCGTCGCTGACGGTCGGCAAGGGTCAGGATCCGCGTTCCTTCGACGAATTCGGGTCGTTGGCCAAGCACCTGCGCTACGCGGAGCGATCGAGCCGCAAGCTGGCCCGGTCGACGTTCTACGCCATGGGCCGCTACCAGGCCAAGCTCGAGCAGAAGGGCAGCCTGCTGGGCCGGATCGTCGACATCGGCGCCGAGCTCTACGCGATCGCCAGCGCCTGCACGTACGCCTCGACCCTGGCCGGCCAGGACCCGCAGAACCGGGACGCCATCTACGAGCTGGCCGACCTGTTCTGCAATCAGGCGCGGCGGCGGGCCGACGCGCTGTTCCACGCGCTGTGGGCCAACGACGACGATCAGCAGTACAAGACCGCGCAGTCGGTGCTCGACGGTCGCTACGAGTTCTTCGAGCACGATGTGATCGATCCCGCCGGCGACGGTCCGATGATCCCCGACAGCCAGCCGATGGCGACCGAGGGCGCGGAGCGCGATCCGGCCGGCGTGCAGTAGGGCTTCGCCCACAGGGCCAGGCAGGGGCGCCGTCCGGGAGCGCGCCCCTGCCTACACTCCCTGCTCGGATGACCTCCGACGAGATTCGCCGCACCTTCATCGAGTTCTTCCAGGCCCGCGATCACCGCCGCCTGCCATCGGCAAGCCTGGTCCCCGCCGAGCATGATCCCTCGGCGCTGTTCACGGTGGCCGGGATGCACCCGCTCAAGCCCTTCTTCCAGGGCATCGAGCGGCCGCCGCATCCGCGGGTGACCACCTGCCAGAAGACCTTCCGCACGGCGGACATCGAGATCATCGGCACGACGACACGGCACCTCACCTTCTTCGAGATGCTGGGCAACTTCTCGTTCGGGGATTACTTCAAGCGCGAGGCAGCTGCGTTCGCGTGGGAGCTGTCGCGTGAGGGCTTCGGCCTCCCGGGACAGGACATCTGGATCACCGTGTTCGCCGGCGATGAGGAGCTGGGGCTCGGGCCGGACCAGGAGGCGATCGACGCCTGGCTCGAGATCGGGGTCCCGCGTGAACGGATCGTCGAGCTGCCGCGCTCGGAGAACTTCTGGCAGGCCGGACCGACCGGACCGTGTGGTCCCTGCTCGGAGCTCTACCTGGACCGGGGGGTCGAGTACGGCCACCCTGATGACCGGCCCGGCGGTGACAACGAGCGCTTCCTCGAGTACTGGAACCTCGTCTTCATGCAGATGGACCAGAACCCGGAGGGTGTGCTCACGCCGCTGCCGGCCAAGAACATCGACACCGGGCTGGGCATCAACCGGATGGCGGCCGTCCTCCAGGACAAGGCGACCGTGTTCGAGACCGACCAGTTCGCGCCGCTGATCGCGCTCGGTGAGGAGCTGTCGGGCCGCCGCTATGGCCAGGACTTCCCCACCGACAAGGCACTGCGCGTGCTGGCCGATCACACCCGCGCGATGACCTTTCTAATCGCCGACGGGGTCGTGCCCTCCAATGAGGACCGAGGCTACGTCCTGCGGCGCATCATCCGCCGGGCGATCCAGCACGGTCGCGGGCTCGGCCTGGACTCGGGCTTCCTGCTCCGCTACGCCGGCGTGGTCACCGAGCTGATGGGGGCCGAGTACCCGGAGCTCGCGCGTGAATCCGACCTGATCCGCAGGTGGCTGACCTCTGAGGAGGAGAGCTTCGGCCGCACCCTGGAGCAGGGTCTGAGGCGCGTCGATGAGCTCATCGCCCGGGCCCGGGATGCCGGCGCCGAGGGGATCGCCGCCACCGATGCCTTCCTCCTGCACGACACCTACGGCTTCCCGATCGACATGACGCTCGAGATCGTGGCCGAGCACGGACTCGGGGTCGACGAGGAGGGCTTTGAGGCTCTGATGACCGAGCAGCGCACCCGGGCCCGCGGGTCGGGCCGGGCCCGCGTCGGTCAGGCGCTGCGCGAGCGGGCCGGCGAGCTGGCCACCGAGGCCGGATTTGAGACCGAGTTCGTGGGGTACGAGCGCACCGATGCCGAGACGACGATCGGCGCGGCCGCGGTTGAGGACGGCAAGCTGCTGGTGAAGCTCGTCGAGTCCCCGTTCTACGCCACCGGCGGCGGCCAGGTGGCCGACATCGGCACGATCGAATGCGAATCCGGACGTTGCCGGGCCACCGTCGCCGACGTCCTGCGCGTGGGCAGCGACCAGGTCCTGGCCGTCTCACCCGAGCACGGCAGCTTCGAGCCCGGCGAGCGCGTGCACGCGCACGTCGACCGCGCCGCCCGGCACGCGACCGAGGCAAACCACACCGCCACCCACCTCCTCCATGCCGCCCTGCGGCGGCGGCTGGGCAGCCACGTGCACCAGGCCGGCTCCTATGTCGGCCCGGACAAGCTCCGCTTCGACTTCACGCATGGCAGCGCGCTCAGCACCGAGGACCTGGAGGTGATCACGGACGAGGTCAACGCGTGGATCCTGGCCAGCCACCCGGTCAGAGCCATCACCACGACGCTCGATGAGGCCCGCAGCCTCGGGGCGATGGCTCTGTTCAACGAGAAGTACGGCGACGTGGTGCGAATGGTCGAAGTCGGCGACGGCTCCTTCTCCCGCGAGCTGTGCGGCGGAACCCACGTTCACAACACCGCCGAGCTGGGACTGTTCCGGATTCTCCAGGAGACCTCCAGCGCCGCCAACGTGCGCCGCATCGAGGCCATCACGGGGCCCGAGGCCGTCGGCTTCACCCGCCGGCGCGACCGCGAGCTCGAGCGCGCCGCGGAGCTCCTGCGCGTTCCTCCCGAGCGTGTCGCGGAGACCGCCGAGGGCCTGCGCCTCCGGGTCCGCGAGCTGGAGCGCGAGGTCAAGCGCGGCGGCAACGGGACCGTCGATCTCGACGCGCTGGTCGGCTCCGCGCGCCGAGCCGCGGGTGCCCACGTGCTGACCGCGACGGTCCGCGCCGCCGACGGGGACGCGCTGCTGCAGATCCTGGATCGTGTCAAGGGACGCCTCGATGACGCGGCGATCGTCCTCGGTGCGGCCGGCGACGGGCGGGTTGACCTGGTGGCCAGCGTCGCCCCGTCGCTGGTCCCGCGCGGTCTGAACGCGGGGGAGATCGTCAAGATCGCTGCGCGGGTCGTCGGTGGCGGCGGCGGCGGGCGCGACACGCTGGCTCGTGCCGGCGGTCGTAATCCCGAGCAGCTGCCGGCGGCGCTCGACGCGGCACGCGAAGCCATCGAGTCCACCCTCGGAGCCGGCTCGGCATGACGCGGGTGCTGGCGCTCGACTACGGTCGAGCGCGATGTGGATGCGCCGTGAGCGACCCGACCGGAGTGCTGGCCACCCCGCTGCCCGCCGTGGGGGGCCCCACCACCCGGCGCGGGTTCGGCCGGCTGCGGGCGCTGGTGGCCGAACTCGGCGCTGAGCGGGTGATCGTCGGGCTGCCGCTCTCGCTGTCCGGCGCCGACTCGGCTCAGACCACCGAGACGCGCGACTTCGCCGCGCGCCTGGAGGCCGCGCTGCCGGTACCGGTCGAGCTCTACGACGAGCGCTTCACAACGCGCCTGGCCGAGCGCACCGGTGGCCGCGCCGACGAGGACTCGCGGGCGGCGGCCCACCTGCTGGACAGCTGGCTGGCCAGGACCGCTGGGAGCGCCCGTGGCTGAGCGTCGCGGCCGCACCGCGGAGGAGCGCGAGGCCGCCCGGCTTGAGCGGGAGCGCCGGCGTGCCGCCACGACCGGGCGGACGCCCCCAGCGCCGGACCCGGAACTCACGCCGTCCGCGCCACCCGCCGCCCCACCCGCGAGCCCGCCCC
>DASVYO010000007.1:0-3533 GCA_036392135.1 Solirubrobacteraceae bacterium | reverse complement strand
CCGCCGGAGTCGTTGATGCCGATCACCGGGCAGCCGATCTTGGCCGCCAGGTCCATGACCTTGCACATCTTCTCGGCCATCACTTCTCCAAGAGAACCGCCGAACACGGTGAAGTCCTGGCTGAACACGCATACGCGGCGTCCGTCGATCGTGCCGTGGCCGGTGACCACGGCGTCACCCCACGGCCGGTTCTTCTGCATGTCGAAGTCCAGCGTCCGGTGGCGCACAAACGTGTCGAGCTCCTGGAAGGAGCCCGGGTCGAGCAGCTTCTCGACCCGCTCGCGCGCGGTCAGCTTGCCCTTGGCGTGCTGCTTCTCGACCGCCGCCTGGGATCCGGAATGGATCGCCTCATCGCGCAGCTCCTGGAGCTGGGCCAGCTTCTCCTCATATGTCTCGGGTGCCTTCTCGCGCATCGGGCGGGCGAGTTTATAGGTCGGCGCTCACCGGCGCCTTGGCCGGATCTCCCCGGTTACACCGGATCTCGGAGCGGGGCTGGGAGCACCACGCTCGAGTTCGCCTCCTGGCTTGGACCCGGCCGCTCAGGAACGGGAGAACGGCCGCTTGTGGGCCGCGCCAAGGCTGTCGAGCGCCCCGACCAGCACCTCGAGCTCGGGGGGGCCCGGCGGGTCCTCGCCCGTCTCCGCATCCGCCACCGCGGGGTCCGGATCCGGCGCGGCGTCGGTGTCCGGGGACGCCGTGGGCGGAGACGCTGGGGGCGGGGACACTGCCGGCTCGGCCTTGGCACCGGCGCCGGCCAGCTCGATCAGCGGATCCTCCTCGCCCAGCGGCGTGGCCTCGGACGGCGAGCGCCGCCCAAACCCGAACAGCCGGGCGAACAGGCCCCGGCGCACGGGCGCGGGCGGCTCGCGCGTCTCGGGCTCGACCGCCGGCTCGACCGCCGCGGCGGTCGCAGGCTCGAGTTCGGCCTGAGCCTCCGGCTCCGGCTCCGGCTCCGGCGTCAGCTCCGGCTCCGGGTCCGACTTCGGCTCCGGCCCCGGGGCGGCGGCGGCCTGGGCCGCTTCGGCGCTCGCTGTGAGGACCACGCGGGTTCCCCATCCCGACGGCTCGAGGGTCACCGTGCCGCGCACATCATCGCCCTCCCAGGCAACGGCGGTTTCCGGCTCGAGCTTGGTGATGCGAATCTCGCCGAAGGCGCTCAGGTGGCGGCTCAGCGAGGCGCTGTCGCTGCATTCCGCCCACAGCTCAGGGGTCGACTTGACCAAGGTACGGCTGGCTTCGAGCTCTGGCATGGTGATGGTTTCGCGCGGCCGCGCGTGACTCCTCCCCGCTGGCGAAACCTGCCAGAGAGGCTGCAAATCGACCCCGGCTGGGCGGTGGCCAGACCCCGCTCGCGCGGCGGTTGCGGCCGCCTGACTGAGCCGGGGAGGCCCGCTCAGCGGCCCGCGTGCGTGGCCATCAGGAACACCGTGATGACCACGATCAGCTCGATCAGCGCGCCGCCGATCGTCAGCCGGCGCTGCCCGGAGAGGTACTCCGCGCTCCACTGCGCGGAGACACGCTGACCGCCGGCGGGCACACCGGTGGCGGCCAGGTCGCGCTCGGCGACCGCGGCCAGCCGCCCTGAGCGGGGGATGATCAGCGAGCCCTCGATCCCGCCGATGACCAGTGCCGCGGCCACCCCCCACTGGACGTAGAAGTATTTCCATTGGTGCAGGTCGGAGGCCATGTAGACGCCGGCCAGCACCAGCACGAGCAGGGCCGGGTTGACCAGGAAGCGGCCCACCCGCTGGCGCGTGCGCAGCAGCCAGGGCGTCACGTTGGGGTCCAGCCGGCCCGCGGCGGCGAACAGGATCGGATAGGCGAACACGATCCCGAAGCCGATGACCGCGGCCAGGATGTGGACGGCCAGCACGAAGTCCGAGAATGCGGCGGCGGTGACCAGCACGGGTGTCCTAGAAGGACGGGTGGTAGTCGCCGAACACGTCGCGCATCGCCCCGCACACCTCGCCCATCGAGCAGCGATCCTTGAGGGCCTCGCGCAGCACGGGCAGCAGGTTGTCGGTCCCGCGCGCGCATGCGCGGACCTCCTCGAGGCGCCTCTCCACCAGCTCCCCGTCCCGGTCGGCCTTGAAGGCCTTCAGGCGCTCGAGCTGGGCGTGCTCGGAGGCCGGGTCGACCCGGAGGATGTCGGTGACCTCGAGCGACTCCTCAACGAACTTGTTGACCCCGACCACGATGTCCTGCCCGGTGCGATAGCGCTCGTGGTAGCCGAAGGCGGACTCCTCGATCTCGCCGGTCATGAACTCGATCGCCTGCACCGATCCCCCCAGCTCGTCGATCTTGGCGATCAGCTCGGCGGCCCGGGTCTCGATCTCGTCGGTCAGCGCCTCCACGAAGTAGGAGCCCGCGAACGGGTCCACGGTGTCGGCGGCCCCGGACTCGTAGCCGATGATCTGCTGGGTACGCAGCGCGATCTTGGCCGCGCGCTCGGTGGGCAGGGCCAGCGCCTCGTCGAAGCCGTTGGTGTGCAGCGACTGGGTGCCCCCGCAGACGGCGGCAAAGCCCTGCAGCGCGACGCGGACGATGTTGTTCTCCGGCTGCTGGGCGGTCAGCGTCACGCCGCCGGTCTGGGTGTGGAAGCGCAGCCGCCAGGAGCGCTCGTCCTGAGCGCCGAAGCGCTCGCGCATGATCTGCGCCCACATCCGCCGGGCGGCCCGGAACTTGGCCACCTCCTGGAAGACGTTGTTGTGGCCGTTGAAGAAGAAGGCCAGGCGGGGGGCGAAGCGGTCGATCTCCAGGCCGGCATCGAGCGCCGCCTGCACGTAGGCGATGCCGTTGGCCAGCGTGAAGGCGACCTCCTGGACGGCCGAGCAGCCCTTCTCCCGGAAGTGGTAGCCGCTGATCGAGACCGTGTTCCACTTGGGCACGCGCTCGTTGCAGTAGGCGAACAGGTCGGTGGTCAGGCGGATCGCGCCCTCGGGCGGGTAGATGTAGTTCCCGCGGGCGATGTACTCCTTCAGGATGTCGTTCTGGGTCGTCCCCCGGAGCTGCTCGGAGGGCACGCCCTGCTCCTCGCCGACCAGCTCGTAGAGCAGCAGCAGCACGCTGGCCGGCGCGTTGATGGTCATCGAGGTCGAGACCTGATCGAGCGGAATCTGGTCAAAGGCGGTGCGCATGTCGTCGATCGTGTCGATCGCCACGCCGGTCCGCCCCACCTCGCCCAGACAGCGCGGATCATCCGAGTCCAGGCCCAGCTGGGTGGGCAGATCGAAGGCCATGGACAGCCCGGTGGAGCCCTTGGAGAGCAGGTAGCGGTAGCGCTCGTTGGATTCCGTGGCGCTGGCGTAGCCCGCGTACTGGCGCATCGTCCACAGCTGCTTGCGGTACATGTCGCGGTGCACGCCGCGCGTGTACGGGTAGGCCCCTGGCTCGCCGAGCCGCGCGGCCAGGTCGGCCGGGAGGTCCTGCTCCTCATAGACCGGCTGGATCTCGATGCCCGAGTCGGTGAAGTGGCGGGGATCGTCAGGCCCGACGATCGGGGCGATCGTGCGGTGGTCGTCGGCGGTGGCCAT
>DASVYO010000006.1:0-1837 GCA_036392135.1 Solirubrobacteraceae bacterium | reverse complement strand
TGGCGTGCCCAGCCCGGGCCCGGTCGAGCCATGAGCCCCGGACTGACTCCGCCCCGTTCCGCGCCGGTCCCCGCGTGAGCGAGCTCACCGATCTGAGCGCCGCCGAGGCGTCCGCCCGGCTGCGGGCGGGCGAGGTCTCGGGGCCCGAGCTGTTCGAGGCCTATCGCCGGCGCGCTGCTGCGGATGAGCTGAACGCCTTCACCTGGGTGGCCGACGCGCCGCCGGCCGAGAGCGACCCGTCGACGCCGCTGGGCGGGGTCCCGCTGGCCGTCAAGGACCTGTTCTGCACGACGGGGATCCCGAGCCAGTCGGGGTCGAAGATCCTGGAGGGCTACCGGCCGCCGTACACGGCGACCGTGGTCGCGAAGCTGGCCAAGGCGGGGGCGCCGCTGCTCGGCAAGACCAACCAGGACGAGTTCGCGATGGGCTCCTCGAATGAGAACTCGGCCTTCGGGCCGGTGCTCAACCCGTGGGACCGGGCGCGCGTGCCGGGCGGCTCCTCGGGCGGGAGCGCGGCCGCCGTGGCCGCGGGGCTGGTCCCGTGGGCGCTCGGCACAGATACCGGGGGCTCGATCCGCCAGCCGGCCGCGCTGTGCGGGATCGTCGGCCTGAAGCCGACCTACGGCGCGTGCTCGCGCTACGGGATGATCGCCTTCGCGTCCTCGCTCGATCAGGCCGGTCCGCTGACCCGGAACGTGACCGACGCCGCGCTGCTCTTCTCCCACATGATCGGCCAGGACCACCGGGACAGCACCTCGCTGCCCTTCCCGGGCCCCGTCGCCCTGCCCACCCGGGAGGACCTGAAGGGGATCCGCCTGGGCGTGCCCGAGGAGCTCTTGGGGGGGAGTGAGGCCGGGACCGGGATCGAACCGGGCGTGCGGGCCAACTTCGACCAGACGCTGGCTCTGGCGCAGGAGCTCGGGGCCGAGGTCGCGCCCTGCCGGCTGCCCCACGCGCCGCACGCGCTGTCGGCCTACTACCTGATCGCCCCCGCGGAGGCGTCGGCCAACCTGTCGCGCTTCGATGGCGTGCGCTACGGGCTGCGCGTCGACGGCCAGGCCGATCTGGAGACGATGTATACGCAGACCCGGGGCGCCGGGTTCGGGGCCGAGGTCAAGCGGAGGATCATGCTCGGCACCTATGCCCTGTCCAGCGGCTACTACGACGCCTACTACGCGGCGGCGCAGCGGGTCCGCACCAAGATCGCCGAGGACTTCAAGGCGGTGTTTCAGAGCTTCGACTTCGTGGTCACGCCGACCAGCCCGTGGGTCGCGTTCCCGCTCGAGTCGAAGACCGGTGACCCGCTGGCCATGTACCTGAACGACTTCTGCACGGTGCCCATGTCGCTGGCCGGGACCCCGGCCCTGTCGCTGCCCTCCGGCCTCAGCGACGGCCTCCCGGTCGGCTTCCAGCTCGCCGGGCCCGCGTTCAGCGAGACGCGGCTGCTCGACGCCGCCCACGCGCTCGAGCGGGCGATCGGCTTCGACGGCAGCGGAGCGCGGTCGTGAGCGGCTTCGAACCGGTCATCGGGCTGGAGATCCATGTCCAGCTCAAGACCCGGACGAAGATGTTCTGCGGCTGCGAGCTGTCGTTCGATGACCCGCCCAACATCCACACCTGTCCGGTGTGCCTCGGACTGCCCGGCGCGCTGCCGGTGCTGAACGCCCGGGCGGTCGAGTTCGGGACCATGATCGGGCTGGCCCTGGGCTCGCAGATCGCGCCCCGGTCCCTGTTTCACCGCAAGAACTACTTCTACCCCGACTCGCCCAAGGGCTACCAGATCTCGCAGTACGACGTGCCGTTGTGCAGCGGCGGGCAGCTCGGGGACGTGCGCATC
>DASVYO010000005.1:0-14003 GCA_036392135.1 Solirubrobacteraceae bacterium | reverse complement strand
GGAAGTTGATCGTGCGTGCTTCGGTCCGAAGGCGGCAGCGTCGCGGGCCGGCGACCGCGGTCGTAGGAGTGCGGTCGGACCCGCCGATCCTCGTGTTCAGCCTGAGCATCGACAAGACTCATGAGGATCTCGATGCCAGATCGATCCCGGCTCGCCGCTCCGAGGGGACGTCGACGACGGATTGGCATGGCCATGGGGCTGCTTGAACAACCTCGGTTGGCGTCATGCCCGCGGCCGGGGCTCGCGGAGTCCACGCCGCTGACTCGGAGGCGGATCGCTGTATGGCGGTTGGAGTGGCCGCCATGCGTGGCTCGTGCGCGAGACGATGGGCGAGGCGGATCGTGCGCCAGCGGGCGGCCGCGCGATGTAGGTCTTCGAGGTGAGCGTTGGCGAGCGCCTGAGTGAGAGCGGGGTTCAGCATTGATCCTCCGCTAGCGAGTCAGGTTCTGCTCGGCATCAAGCAGCTCGAGCCGAGCGCCCAGGTGCTCCAGCGCCGACCCGATTGCGTAGGCGGTCATTTCCGGTCCTTTCGGTGTCAGGGGTTTGCCATCCGCGTATTGAGACGCCGGCGGGGGCGAAGAAGGGTCAGTGCGTGTGCGCGGTCGTCGGGGCGACCCTTTCTCGGCGCACCCGACGTCCTAGCTGGTAATGCCGGTGAAATCGGAGTCGAGGTGCGAGGATCAGAAGATGGGCCAATCGCTGCTAACGCGTGCTGCACAAGGCGAGCAGGAGGCATTCCGCGAGCTCACCGACCCCTACCGGCGCGAGCTCCAGTTCCACTGCTACCGGATCCTCGGCTCGATGCAGGACGCTGAGGACGCGCTCCAGGAGACGTTGCTGAGCGCCTGGCGCGGTCTGTCGGGTTATGAGGGCACGGCATCGCTGCGCGCGTGGCTCTACCGGATCGCTACCAATCGATGTCTCGATGCCCTGCGCGCGCTCGGCCGCCGGTCGCCGCCGGCACCCGAGCCGCCATTCGTCCCTCCGGAGCCGACGAGGCTCGGCGAGGTGACGTGGCTTGAGCCCTACCCCGACGCGCTGCTCGAGGGGATCATCGATACGGCGCCCGGTCCAGACGCTCGATACCAGACCCGGGAGACCGTCGAGCTCGCGTTCGTCGCAGCCCTGCAGCACCTCCCACCACGCCAACGCGCCGTCCTGCTTCTCCGCGACGTCCTCGGCTTCCACGCCGCCGAGGTAGCCGACACGCTCCAGACCAGCGAGGACTCAGTCAAAAGCGCCCTCAGGCGCGCGCGGGTAACGACCGAACGCCTATTTCCCGCGTCAGATCGGGGCCGAGCGCCAGAGCCCAACTCACCGACAGAACACGAGCTCGTACGCCGTTTCGCCGATGCCTGGATGGCCGACGACATCGACGGCATCGTCGCGCTACTCACCCAAGACGCGTGGTTCACGATGCCGCCGCCCCCGCACCAATACCAGGGCCGCTCGGCGATCTACGAATACCTCAATTGGCGGGGCGCGCGCCGCCACAAGCTGATCCCAACCCGAGCCAACGGCCAGCCAGCATTCGGCTGCTATCGCACCGACTCGCAAACACCGATCGCGCACGCCGCCGGAGTGCTCGTGCTGACTCTCGCGGACGACCGCATCTCTGCGATCACCCACTTCATCGACAGCAGCGTTCTCGGCCGCTTCGGGCTACCGCGCACCCTTCGTAGCTGATCCCATCACCAGCGTCGCTGAGGCGCACGTCGCGACCGTTGCACTCCACCAACGTAACTCCGAATTGGGCCCCCAGTCGGCGGATCTGCTGGCACCGAGCGCAACTCCGCGGCGGGGCGGTGCTAGCCGCCGCCGGGCAACCGGACGCTCCCGGGAGCAAACAGCGAGCACGTCCGATCCGTCGCCTCTGCGGCAGTCGGGTCCAGACTTCCCCTCATCGACCGAAGGGGCCACCGGTGGCGCCGTGGCCGCAACAGGTGTGGAGCACGCGCCGGCGATCGAGAACGCTCTGACGACACCTGTCGACATTCGTCGGTGTCGTCCGACGCTAGAGCTTTGGCGACGATCCGGTCGCCGATCAGGCCTCGAGCATGACGTGTTCTCAGGGCCCCAGTTGGCCTGGAAGGGAGCGCGAGGATGGGTTACACAGCGACCCGCCGGCTCGGCCTGAGCGCCGGCGGCGCTTAGGCCGGTCGCCCAGGGGGGCCAATAGCCACGCGAGAAGGAGCCCCACTCGATGGGGCTCCTTCTCGTACGACCGAGCGGCACAGCAGTGGTCTGGGGAAGACGGCTCACGACACTCCCCTTGCTCAAAGGCGGCAGCCGTGCCGACGTCGGGTGGCACTCCTGGATTCGCCTGATGGAACAGAAGTTGATTCGAGCGACGGCATAGGTATTCGAGACCTATGGATCCGACGGTCTCGAGCTGCGTTCAGCTCTTAGACTTCGTGCTGCGCGGGCTACTCGGAGCACTTGAGGAGGTCGGGAATGTCGGGCAAGAAAGTGCTGGTCCTCGGTGGGAATTTCGCTGGTCTCACCGCGGCCCTCAGCGTCAAGCACGAGCTCGCCACCAACGTGGACGTGACGGTGGTGTCGAAGTCCGATCAGTTTCAGTTCAACCCGTCGTTGATCTGGATTCCGTTCGGCAAGCGCAAGACCAGCGACGTAGTCTTTCCCCTCGCCCAAACGTTCGAGTCCCACGGCGTCGAGTTCGTTCACGGCGAGGCCACGAAGATCGACCCTGGTCTACAGAAGGTCGAGACGTCCCGAGGCGAGTACGGCTACGACTACCTCGTGATCGCCACGGGCTATGTGAATGACTTCGGGGTGATCCCGGGACTCGGCCCGGACGGCAACGCGTACTCGATCACGTATCTGCAGGGCGCGGTCGATGCGGCCGAGGGCTGGGCCAGGTTCGTGAACGATCCCGGTCCGGTGGTGGTCGCCGCGACGCAGGGCGCGGCGTGCTTTGGCGCCGCCTATGAGTTCGTGTTCAACGCGGCGTACCACCTGAAGAAGCAGAAGCTGAAGGTGCCGATCTCCTACGTCAGCGCGGAACCATTCCCGGGACACTTCGGGATCGGCGGGCTCCCCGGCGGAGAGAAGCTCCTGGGCATGTTCTTCAAGCGTCAAGGCATCGAGGGATTCTTCGATGTTGCGATGGAGGAGATCCTGCCCGGCGAGGTCCGCCTCGCCGGCGGGCGGACGCTGCCGTTCAAGTACGCGATGGTCGTCCCCCCGTTCGTCGGCGCGGAGGTCGTCAAGGCCTCGGGCCTCGGGAACCCCAAAGGTTTCATCGATGTCAAGGACACCTACCAGACCATCGATCATCCCAACGTCTATGCGGTCGGGATCGCCACCGCCGTGAACGCGCCCTGGACCAGCGCAAACGCCGTTGGGGTGCCGAAAACCGGATTCCCCGCCGAGACCATGGCCCAGGTAGCCGCCTCGAACATCGCGGCACAGATCAGAGGCGAGCAGCCCACCAGAGAAGAGAACTTCGGAGACATCCCCGCCGTGTGCATCATGGACGCCGGCAACAACGGGGTCCTGATCCTCGCCGACAAGATGCTGCCGCCCAGGAAGCACGGCGTCATGATCCCCGGCCCCCAGTCCCACGCCGCCAAGATCGCCTTCGAGAAATACTTCCTGTGGAAGGCCCGACACGGGTACGTGAAGCTCCCCTAACGCTCCTCGCATGGGAGCAGGTTCGCATGCCAGAGGCGACTCCTGCTCCGCCACGATGCGGCACTCGTTGGGGACCAGCCGTCGATTCGCTGCCGCGATCAAGCCCCCAGCGGCCTCTCAGCCGTCGGCAGGCAGGCGTCGCAGGGGGCTGCCGAGGTCGGACCGGTCAGCCGAGCAGTGCGCAAACGTCGAGACTCGAGCCGCTTACCTGCTGGGCGCTGATGACGTTGAAGGAGGAGTCGGTCTCGGTTCTCGTTGATGAGCCTCTCCTTGAACGTGCCCGTGTACAGCTGGGTCCCATCGCTGAAGGTCGTGAGATAGCTGTTGTTTGTGAGGATCTCCCGATCGACCGTGAACGAACACACGCCTGAGAAGCTGTCATTGCTAAAGGGGCTGTAGACCCTGGTCGGTTCGCTCGCCAGGGCGACCGCAGTCGACGTCGCGGCCAAGCTCGCCAGCGCCAATACCCGAAGCACCCTCTTCATTTGCTGTGCCCCTTGTCCCCCGAAACGCTGCCCCGCGCCGCTCGCAATCAGTCGGCTGGTTTCGATCAAGGCAGCCACGTGAGCAGGGTCTCCGGGCGCGACCGAAAGCAAGAGAGACCGCCGGGAAGGTTCACGCGCTTTCGGGCGTCCACCTAGGTGGCCTGTCAAACGACTTCAGGAGGGCCTTGATGCGTAGGTTCCTACTCACCGCCGGTACCGTCCTCGCGCTCGGTGGCGTTTCGGCAACCGGTGCGCTCGCCGCGGACCCACATAACCAGAATGGGTCACCGTCGACGGGGCAGCCAAGTCAGTCGTGTCAGAACACGACTCCACCCGCTTTCCCCGGAAACACGGGAAACTCCCCTGGCTCGGCGTTCAACGGGACGGCCAATGGCATCTACGCAAACCCGAACACCCAGGGCGGGATAAGTTCGGGCAACTCGCAGGTGGTCGCTCAGTACGACGTGGCCTGCTTCCAGCAGACGCAGCACTAAAGCACTGAATAGACACGAGCGCGGGCGCCCGCGGTCACCGACCGCGCGGCGCTCTTGCGCTTGGCGCGAGCAAGGAGCTGTCCTGGTTGAGAGACGACGCTCCCGGATTGGGCTGCAACCTGCACAGTCGCTACTTGATCCGCTGAAGGAGGCTGTAGGGCGGTGCGAGGTCGACGCCGTCGGGGTCTGAGAGATAGCCGGGTTGGCGTCCAGCGATGTGCGTGTGGCCGTATTGCCAGACAATTCGGTCGGTGCGGGGGTCGATGACGATCACCCGGTTGTTGTGGTCGTCGTTGGCAAGGACGTCCCCATTGGGCAGCGACTCGGCAAGCGACGGACTGTTGAGCGCCTGCGGGCCAGACGGCGCGTATCGCCACAGCAGCTGGCCGCGAGGCGTGAACATCTCAATCGCTCCAGGGTTCGCGTAGTCGGCCGACAGCAGCACCCCGGGCCTGACCTCGTTGGTGTCTGACGGGTAGGTGAACCCGGGTGCGTTGGTCGAGCTGAGTACGCGTCCGGCTGGGCTCAGCACATCGATCCAGTCGCCGTTGATCTCGGTCACCACGGCATTACCGTCACGCATCGGAAACCAGCCGTTGGGGCTCCCGAAGCTGACGCTGGGCTGGTGCACGCACACGCCGGTCTGGCCGAACTGGAGGAGAATCCGGTGGGCGGGCGGCTGGATGACCACGAGGCGGCAGTTCTTGATGTCGGCCAGCCGGATCTGCCCATTGGGCATCAGCAGCGCGTCATCCGGGTTATCGAGATGGTCGGAACCGGACCCCGGGACTCCAGAATGGCCATAGCGGTAGACGATCCGGTCGCGGGCGAGGTCGATCACGCTGATCGTGAAATCCTCCTCCTGGGTCGCGATCACCCGCCGACCATCGGCCGCGAAGAAAGCGTCGTCGGGTGTCCGGAACGTCTGCCCGGGCGCCAGATCACCACGGCGGGGGAACACCCACAGCACATGACCGGTCGGGCTCACCTCAATCAGCCGGCTGTTCTCACTATCGGCGATCAAGACGGGGCCCGGGAGGACCGACGGGTCAGATCCCGCAGCGAGATTGACCACCGAGCCGCTCGCTACCGCCGGAGGGCGGCTGGAGGCACCTCCCGAACCCGCCGCGTGGTGGGACGCAGGCCCGCGCCCATGCTCAGTGACGGCAAGGCCTATCCCCACCACCACGAGCAGGACCACGATCGCGCCGGCCCGACGGGCCAAGAGTCGCGCCCTCGAGACCTTCCGCCTGCTCTTCTCCACGATTACCTCGACCGCCCAACGGGCGTTGCCGCCGCCATTCTCAACCAATCCTCGCGACCACGAGTCCCGACAGACAGGGGGATTACGGCGGTGTTGGCCGCCGTTCGATAGAGACTCGCGTTCGTGCGGTACAGCGCTGAGTTGCTAGCCGAGCTGACGCCTCCAAGAAAGAAATTGCCGAGCTTCCATCCTGCGCGTGCGGGCGACGCGAGCCATCCGGCCACCGCTCCAACAACCAGCATCGACCCTACCTCCTCAGACATCGACCAACTTCGTGCTCCGGCTTTCCGAATCGCACTGGAAGCCGACCGTCCGAACATCCGGGTCGCCCCGCAGCCCGCATCGCGGCTTATTGCGCAGTCACCATGTCCGACTGCTCGAGTTCGACGACTTCGGCGGTGCGGCCGCCTGGCACCAAGACGTCCTCCAAGTCCGATTCGCACCTCGATGCCGGCTACCACGGCCGCTGAGATGACCTCCGCCGCCAGCGAGTGGCATATGAACTCGGCGCTCGCATCGGCCGATCCCGGGCTGCCGATCTGCCCACCCGGATCACGCCCGTGCGCTTTGGCGCCCCACCGCCCTCAGATCAGGGGTCCGGACAATTCAGTGACGCGCTTCGGACCTCCCGTGACCAAACCCGGGACATGGGAATGACTTCCTGCCATCAACTGGAGAAATGGCTGGCGTACGGTGCGCGTATGCTCGCCGTGTGCGTGCGGCTTGTCTGGTTGCGGTGGCGATCGTGTGGCTGACGCTCGGCCTCTCCGGCGTTGCCCATGCCGCTCGGATCGTCACGTGGACAACCCGCAGCCGGTTCGTCGATCCCGTCGGTCCGACGCCTTTCAACCGCCCGCCGGGCGTAGCGCCAAGGGCCAATGCGCTGCGCGTCAACGTGTATCTGCCGGATGGTTACGACGGTCGCCGGCGCTTCCCGGTGCTGTGGCTGTTGCACGGGCACGGCGACGCCTATGACTCCTGGATCAATCCGCGGCAGGGGGACCTGCTGCGAATCGCGCGCGGCTTCCGCGGGATCATCGTGATGCCGGAGGCGGCTCAGGGCTGGTATACGGATTGGTGGCGCGGCGGCGCGCGCCGCCCCGGCTGGGAGTCCTATTACCTGCGTGAGTTGATACCGCTCGTGGAGCGCCGTCTGCGCATCCTTCCCGCGCGGCGCGATCATGCGATCGCCGGGAACTCGATGGGCGGCGAGGGCGCCGCCTACCTCGCTGAGCAGCTACCCGGCTACTTCGGCGCGGTGGCGAGCTTCTCTGGATCGCTATCGATCGAGCGGCCGGAGTGGCCGGCCGCCTTCAACACCCAAGGCCAGGACTACAGGACGGTCTTCGGGCCGCCGCACGACTATTACGCGACGGGCCACGACCCGGTCGCACTCGCGCCGAACCTCGCTCACACGCGCGTGCTGGTGCGCGTCGGTGACGGTGTCCCGGCACCATCCGAAGCCGGGAACGTGTTCGGCGCCGTCGCCGAGCAGGAGCTTCGGCTCCACGCGGTCGACTTCGCGGACGCGACCAGCGCCGCGGGTGCACCCACGACGCTGACGGTCCACCAGGGCATTCACGACTGGCCCTACTGGCGGCGCGACCTATCCGCCGCGCTGCGCTGGGGTTTGTTTGCGCCGGTCACCGCAGGCTCGCGACGCTGGAGGTATGCGACGGTCGATCAGTTCGCCCAGGCATGGGACCTGCAGCTGCGGTTCACCCGGCCACCGCGCACGCTCGAGCGCTTGGTCCGCAACGGCAGCGCCCTCACCGGTGCCGGCTCCGGCACGATCGTGATCACGACCGCAGCTGGTTGTCGGCTAAGCGCCCGTCTGCCGTTCAGGCTGACCCTGCCCTCCCAGCCGTGCCATCGGCGTGCTGCCCGCGCGAAGCCGCAGCGATAGATCCAGCGTGCCTCAGCCTGTCGCTGGTGACGACGCATTCCCGGGTGAGGTGCCAACTTGAGTCCTCAAACCGCCCGCGTCTGGTTGGTCTCTTGCGGAGCGGGCATTACTGGTGCGCGCAGGTGTGCGATCAACCGGGTCATGATCCCGCCGACGGCAGCATCCAGCCGACCACCGCGACGTAGTGTGCGGCGGCGGCGGCGATCACGAGGGCGTGGAAGATCTCGTGGAACCCGAAGGTCCGTGGCCACGGGTCCGGGCGCTGCCTGGCGTAGATGACCGCGCCGATCGAGTAGAGCAGGCCGCCGGTGCCGAGCAAGACGAGCGGTGCGGCTTGGAGCTGGGCGAGCAGCTGGGGGATCGCGATCACCGCGACCCAACCGAGGGCCAGGTAGCTTGCGGCGATCACCGCCCGCGGCGCCTGAATCCATCCGAGCGAGAACGCGACGCCCATCGCGGCACCTGTCCACGCGACGCTGAGGAGCACCGAGACGAGCGGCCCGCGCAGGACGATCAGCGCGATCGGCGTGTAGCTCGCCGCGATGAACACGAAGATCGTGCTGTGGTCGATCCGCTGCAGAACCGGTTTCACGCGCGCCGGACCGGGCCAGCGGTGATACAGAGCGCTACCACCGAACAGCGCGATCAACCCCGCGCCGTAGATTGCCGCTGCGACCGTTGCGCGGCCGGCGGGTGCCAGCACGATCAGGACCACCGCTGCGAGGACCGACAGCACAAACGCGAACGCGTGTGAGACGCCGCGCAGGCGCGGCACGAGCGGCTGCGCGGTCTCGCTCACAGTCGCCTGCCCCTCCGCGCGCGCGATGCCGGTTGGCAGGCCCCTGGGAGCGTGGTCATCTTCCCGCTGCGACGCTCTGGTCAAGGCCGGTACAGGCGTGGAAGATGTCGATCGCGCGTCACTCAGCCATCCTTCGCGGACACCGCGCGGGCAATGTCGCACTCGACCGGCCCGCTTGATCAACCTACCTCAACGGTCTGAGCCGGTCGTCAGCCGGAACCACCGGACCGCGCCCGTAGTCATCCGCAGCCTGTGCAACGTCGACGGGTGGCCGATCAGGACACAGCCGTTTCAAGACGGAGCGCCGCCGGCGCCCAAGCGGCACCCGCCTTGACGGCCTGAGCGAACTAGGTGTGCGCTTGAGGGCTGCGAGCATGCGGCTCGCGACACGCTTGCGGTCGCTCTGATCTGATCCGAGTATGCGCTTCACGCCAGCCTCATCGCGACTCCAGGACCCTCCACCGCCAGCCGGTCGTCCGATTTCGGGATCCGCGGCCAAGGCGGGGATGGCGGCGCTCACGGTGGGCGCGCTCGGCGTGGTGTTCGGCGATATCGGGACGAGTCCGCTGTATGCCATGCAGACCGTCTTCACGGCTGACCACCATGCGGTGCATGCGACTGCTGGGGAGGTCTATGGGGTGATCTCGCTCGTGTTCTGGTCGATCACGATGATCGTCTCGGTCAAGT
The DNA here is from genome assembly GCA_036392135.1 of Solirubrobacteraceae bacterium. Classification (GTDB taxonomy): domain Bacteria; phylum Actinomycetota; class Thermoleophilia; order Solirubrobacterales; family Solirubrobacteraceae; genus Palsa-465. Next base: position 4,714 of record DASVYO010000005.1, on the reverse strand, counting down.
ACGTCACCTTCATCATGCGCGCCGACAACGGCGGCGAGGGTGGCATCATGGCGCTGACCGCGCTGGTGGAAGGGCTGAGCCCCAAGGGGACCAGAGGCAAGCTGACGCTGGTCACGTTGGGGATCATCGGCGCCTCGCTGTTCTATGGCGACGGGATGATCACCCCAGCAATCTCGGTGCTCTCCGCGGTCGAGGGGCTGAAGGTGGCTGCGCCCAGTCTCGGCTCGCTGGTGCTGCCGATCACCGTCGCTGTGATCACGCTGCTGTTTGCGATTCAGCGCTTCGGCACACAGCTGGTCGGCAATCTGTTCGGCCCGGTGATGGCCGTTTGGTTCGGCGTCCTGGCGCTCGTCGGCGCTACCGAGATTGCCGCGCATCCAGAGGTGATCAAGGGCCTGTCCCCGACCTACGGGGCGCAGTTCTTCCTCGATCATGGATCCGTGGCGTTCATCGCGCTCGGCTCGGTGGTCCTGGCCGTGACAGGCGCTGAGGCGCTCTACGCAGACATGGGCCACTTCGGACGCTCGCCGATTCGCCGCGCTTGGTTCCTGCTCGTGTTTCCGGCTCTGACGCTCAACTACCTGGCTCAGGGCTCGCTGGTCCTGCGCTCGCCCAAGGCAGTGGCGAACCCGTTCTTCCTGCTCCTTCCATCCTGGGCGCAGGTGCCGATGGTGCTGCTCGCCACCGTAGCCACGGTGATCGCGTCGCAGTCGGTCATCTCGGGCGCGTTCAGCGTGACCCGCCAAGCCGTGCAGCTTGGGTTCCTGCCGCGGGTCAAGTTCCGCCAGACCTCAGAGCATGAGATCGGGCAGATCTACGCTCCAGCAGTCAACCGGGGCCTGTTCGTGGCCGTGGTCGCGCTGGTGGTCGGCTTCGGGTCCTCGGTCGCGCTCGCCTCGGCCTACGGGGTCGCGGTCACAGGCACGTTCATTCTCAACACGATCCTGTTCCTCGCGGTCGCGCGGCTGCTGTGGCACCGGCCCAGGCGGCTGATCGCACTCGGCGCGATCGTGTTCCTGAGCATCGAGGTGACGTTCTTCGCGGCCAATGTGACCAAGATCTTTCACGGCGGCTGGCTGCCGCTGGTGATCGCCTCCGTCGTCTTCGTGGTCCTCGTGACATGGCGTAAAGGACGAGAGATCGTGACCATCAACCGCAGCCGCGAGGAGGGGCCCCTGGGCGACTTCATCAGGCACCTCGATGCCCGCGACTTTCCGGTCGTGCGGGTGCCCGGCACCGCGGTGTTCCTTCACGCCAACCCTCGGATGACGCCGCTGGCCATGCGCGCCAACGTCGAGCACAACCATGTCGTGCACCAGAACGTCGTGATCCTGTCGATCAAGAACGAGCGCGTGCCTCACATCGCCGACTCCGACCGGCTCGTATCGGACAACGTCGGCGATCCCGACGACCGAATCACGTGCCTCACCGCCCGCTTCGGTTTCCAGGACGACACCGATATTCCGGCCACCCTGCGCCTAGCGGATCGCCTGGGCTTGCTGGAGGGCAGCTGCGACTTCGACAACGCGACCTATTTCCTCTCGCAGATCACCATCGTGCCGGGTGACGCCCCAGTCATGAGCAGATGGCGCAAGCACTTGTTCCTCGCCATGTCCCACAACGCAGCAAGTCCCGTCGAGTACTTCAGGCTTCCTGACAACCGCACGGTGACGATTGGCGAGCGGATCCAGCTGTGAGGCCGCCGAGCACAACACCCATCGATGACTTTCTCCAGTTGATCGTGATGTGAAGGTCATTCCGACGTTCCGGCTCGGTCCCGGGACCTCCCGGATGGATCATCGGCTCGTCCTGGCGCCCGCACCGTGGCGGTTCGAGGCGGGGAAGCATGCGACGTTCGTCCCCCCGGCGAGTCCAGTAGGGACCTACGCGGCACTCGTAGATGGGTGTGATCGCCAGGTCGCTACGCGCTGGCCACCCCCGGGGTCGCCTGTTCGCTTGACGACCTGCGCCATCATCGCCTCATGCGGCTCAGGTTCCGGCGAGGAATCCAAGGTGATGCCGACGCGATCGCCGAGCTCTATCTGCGCGCCCGTATGGCCGCGATCCCGGCGATCCCGATGATGGTCCACACGGATGAGGAAACGCGGCTCTGGGTCTCCTCACGAGTCGTCCCTCACGCTGAGGTTTGGGTCGCCGAGACCGATGACGAGTCGGTGGTCGGCATGTTGGTTCTCCGTGACGACTGGGTGGACCAGCTCTACGTTGAGCCAGCGCTTACCGGCCAAGGGATCGGCAGCCAACTGATCTCGGTGGCAAAGCGCCAGCGACCGCTGGGTCTGCGCTTGTGGACATTCGAGTCGAACCTCCACGCCCAACGCTTCTACGAGAGACACGGCTTCGAGGCGAGGGATCGCACGGCCGGTGAAAACGAGGAAGGCGCTCCCGACATCCTCTATGTCTGGGATGGCGGACCGACCGCTCCTCGGTCGCCATTCCGATCGCCCAGTCTGGCAGCCTCTCGATCATGGAAGCGATCGTCCACGAGATGGATGGTTTCCGGCCTAGTTCAAGCCAAGCCCGTTCACCCTCAGTGATCCGGGTTATCTCGTAGCCTGAACTCAGCCGACCGATGAGTGCAGCCGCCACTGAGCCTGAGTCGCACTTCTGGCAGCGCAACGCTCGCGAGCCGCCGCCACCCCCGCTTGACGCCAAGCTGTGGCGGCATCCCATTAGGTGGCTTGAGACCAAGGTCCTGCTGGTGCTCGACGGCCTGGTTCTCCTGCACGTGGGGACGTTGATTGTCGTGGCTCTCTATTACCTCGCGTTCCAGATAATCCCCGGCGTCAAGTACGACTGGGACCACGCGCTGACCGGGCAGCTCCATTTCTGGGGTCTTCACGTTCATCTCGCGCTGCTATCGAAAGCGCATTGGGCGCAGTGGCGCCACCTGATCCGCAACGTCGGCGAAGGCCTCCTAGGCGGCGTCCTGGCTCAGGCGATCATTTGGAACCACTACAAGCGCCGGCCCAAGCCCCCGAACCGGATCGACAAGTTCGAGATCGCGCTTCACATTCCGAATCTCCGCGACAACCGGCGGACCTCCGGATGGCAGCTGCTGGCGCTGCCGCTGCTCGTTCTCATCTATGCGATTCCTGGGTTCGGGATCGGTGCCGCCGTCGCCCACCTGATCCAGCACGACCTGGCGCACGTCCACGTGCACCAGGTCTCCTCCGACGCCGTGGTTCAGAGCCTGTGGACCAGCAAGGTCTCGCAAAAGGTGGTGGGCCTGTTTGCGTCGTTCGTGTTCGCCCGTAGGGTCGGCCGCGGTGTCTACGACGACCTCCAGCTGTTCTTCGCCGAACGCCGGCGTGCGCTCGGTAGGCCGCTCCGCGCCTACCACAAGCTGGTGCCGACGTTCGTCGCACGCTACAACGGCATCACCTCCCAAGAGGCGGCGGCTGATGCGGCTCAGACCCGCGAGCGCTGGGTCACGTGGATCTTTCTCGGCTCGATCCCCGTCGGGCTCGGACTCGCGGCTTTCGGCTACTACGTGCTGGCCTACATCGCTACCGGGAAGGTATGAGGCGACTCCTGCGTCGCCACGGAGATATTGGTTTCGGGCACCGAGAACACCCGCATCCTGTTCACGCGCCCGCTTCCCTGCTACGCCGGCAACTCAGGGCAGACGCGAGCGACGCGCGTTCTCGCTGATGCAGGAGCGGGGCCGCGATGCCGGGGCCGCTTTCTGTGATGATCGCGAACATGATGGCGGCGGGCTCGTCGCGCCCCTCGGAGCGAGCAGGCTCGGTGGAGCACAACCTTCCCCTTGCGCTGACGTCGTTGGTCGGGCGCGGGCGGGAGTTGGACGCGATTGGCGAGACGCTGCGCCGGACTCGGCTGGTGTCCCTGACGGGACCCGGCGGGGTTGGGAAGACGCGGCTTGGGCTGGCGCTGGCTCACCGTCAGCTTGCTCGGCGACCCGATGGCGTGTGGCTCGTGGACCTCGCTTTGGGTGTCGAGTTGCCTGATGTTGCGGTCGAGACAGCGAGAGTGCTCGGGGTTGGCCTGCCGCGTGGGACTGGCGCGGCGGACGCGCTGCGCTCCTACCTGACGGATCGTGACGTGCTGTTGGTCCTGGACAACTGCGAGCACGTTGTGGCGCAGTGCGCTGAGCTTGCGGTCGTGTTGCTGAGCTCGTGCGCGAGCGTCCGGATCCTCACCACCAGCCGCGAGCCGCTGAGCGTGCTTGGGGAGACGGTTTGGCGGTTGGAGCCGCTCGAGGCGGAGGACGCGCGCCGTCTGTTCGTCGAGCGGGCGAGGCAGCGGCGGCCCGAGTTCGCGCCCGGCGTGGAAGTGGACGCGACGATCGCCCGGTTGTGCAAGCGGCTCGATCGCCTCCCATTGACGATCGAGCTTGCCGCCGCGCGGATTGGGGTGATGTCCCCGGTCGAGATCCTGTCGAGCTTGGATGCGCAGCTCGGCGGGCTCGGTGGCGCCACCAGGGTCTCCCCTGCCCACCATCGGACGGTGCGGGACGCGGTTGCGTGGAGTTACCGGTTGTTGGACGCGACGGAGCAACGGGCCTTTCGCGGCCTGGCGGTGTTCGGGGGAGGGTTCGACGCCGCGGCGGGCGCGGAGGTCGCGGAGGTGTCGCTCGAGCTGCTCATGCGCCTTGTGGACAAGTCACTGATCGCGGCGAGCGAGACGATGAGGGGCAGAACGAGGTACCGATTGCTGGAGACGGTTCGCGAGT
>DASVYO010000004.1:0-3083 GCA_036392135.1 Solirubrobacteraceae bacterium | reverse complement strand
ACCGGCGAAGGCCGTTCGCGACTTGAGCAAGGGGGGATTTCTCGTCCCTCACGATTGGCGATGGTTCGCGGCGGCGCAGTCCTGGGAGCGCCGACGGGTTAGTGTTCGCGATTGCTCGGGAGGTACGAGCTAAGTCTCCGACGGGATCCCCGCCCCGAGGGGTCTGCTCCGGGGCCGAGAGGAGGTTGGGTAATGCCGGCTTACAAGTTGATGTACAGGTTCGGGATCGCTCCCTGGGAGTGGCGCGACGTTGCCGAGACCTGGCAGCCGACGCTCGCGGGGCCGGGCGCGCTGGAACCTGGTCGCGCGCTCGACGTCGGTTGCGGTACCGGCCGGGACGCGGTCTATCTGACCAAGCACGGATGGCGGGTGACGGGGGTCGATTTCGCCGAAGACGCGCTGGCGAAGGCCAGGCAGCGCGCAGCCGGTGAGGGGGTGCAAATCGAGTGGATCCAGGGGGATGTTGGTCGACTGGATCAGCTCGGGCTGGAGCCGGGCTACACGCTGCTCTACGACTTCGGCTGTATTCAGGGTCTTCCCGATGCCTCACGGCAGAGCGCGGCAAATGGCCTGACGCGGTTAGCCGCGCCGGGCGCCTCCTTGTTGATGTTCGCGTTTAGAGCAGGTCGGCACATACTTCTCCCGCGCGGAATGGATCAAAAGGATGTCGTCGCGCTCCTCGGTGACGGGTGGGACCTCGCGCAGACGCTCTCGGTCAAGGACGACCGAATGCCCGGTTTCGTCGGGCGCGCCGGGCCGACGGTGTACCGCCTGATCCGGCGTGACGGTGGCGGTCCGCCCGCGTAAGGAGCGCCGATCGAACCAGCTGGTGCCCCAGCCCCACAATCGCTTCCGTTCCGCGCCGCCGAACCTTCGTGCGATCGCCTCGGCAATTCACGGACCTTTTTCAGAGCCCGCCTCCGGACTTGAACCGGAAACCCCTTCATTACAAGTGAAGTGCTCTACCAATTGAGCTAGGCGGGCGCGAGGATCAGTTTGCCAGGCCGGCCGAGAGTGTTAGACCGGGGTGGCCGGAAATTCCCGCCGACGCGCCGGCGCGTTTGGCGGGGAGGAAGGTGGCGCGGAGGCGCTGGAGCGGGCCCACGGTGGGCGGTCGCATCAAACGCCCCGTTCTGGGACAGAACCGTCAGCGACCGTGACCGTTGGGTGATAGGTTTGTCCCCGGGTAGGCGGTCATGATCTCCGGTCCCTGGCGCTCTTCAGATGAGGCTCGGGGGCGTATCCAGGAGCCAGGCGGCCTGCCGAAACGACGCTATGACCTCCCTCAATCTGTCTCGTGACGCGGTGACCGTGCTCGGCCTGGCCGGGACGGCGCTCCCGTACGCCAACTCGGTTGACGATGAGATCGAGCGGTGGCTGCGTCCGTTGCGCCTATACGGCGAGTCCGGTGCCGCGCTGCAGGGGCTGGGTGTGGGCGAGGCCCGCAACCAGGACAGCCGGCCGCCGGAGCCCAAGGCGAGCACCACCAAACCCTCGGAGACCCTTCATCTGGTCACCAGCGAGGCCACACGCATCGCTGCCGAACGGGGGGCCGAGACGGTCGGCACGCTTGACGTCTTACGGGCGGTGATGGAGCACTACGGTGAGGACTTCGAGCGTACGCTCGAGGGGCACTCGAGCAGCACGGCCGAGCTGATGGATCAGCTGGCCGCCCGTACCGCCGCCGGCGGCTCGGACTGACCGCGTCGCGAACCTCGACCACAGTCTGATCCCGTCCCGCGGACCGCTCGTGGCACGGCCTCGTCGGCTGCCCGCGCGAGCGCTTCAGGCGATGGACGGGCTCTCGGCGACCCAGGGCCGGGCCGGGGAAGCCGCCACGCTCGCCGCGCCAAGACTGACCGGCGCCGACCCGCCCGCGCTGGCGGCGGCGATGCCATCGGCCATCTCGACCCGCAACAGGGCTGAGCCCGAGTCCGCGACGATCAGGCGGGCATGGGCCAGCGTCGAGTTGGCGTTCTCGACCGAGACACCACATTCGTTGAGGAAGCGCTGGCCGTGACCGGCGTCCAGATGGCGCTGCTCGACCTCGAACTCCTCCACCCGCACGTCGGAGACCGGCGTCCCGGCGCGTGCCTCGACGACACAGGCGGCCATGTCGTCCCGGATCGAGGTGGCACGGCGCTGGACGTGCTCGAGCAGCTCGCTGGCCGACTCGCTTTGGTCGAGCTCGCGCATGAGCCGGGGACGACCCAGCAGGCCGTCGGGAACGCGGACCTCGGTTACGCCATCGCTGAAGAAGCAGGCCCGGGCATATTCGCCGAAGGGGACCGTCGTCTGCCGCCGCCCGGTGGGCTCACCCCAGCCCATGGCGGGCGAGGCGACCGACAGCGGCTCGTGGGCGCCGGGGCCGAGCATGATGGGTGGCGGGTGCCCGGCGGTCGCATAGGTCATGGTCGAGGACGCCCGGTCGTAGACCGCGACGGCGACGGTGGTGAACAGCGCGTCGTCGTCCGCGCCGAGGACGCGTCCCGCGAGCTTGAGGGCCGAGCGCGGGTCGAGACCGGTCTCGAGGTAGGCGCGCAGCATGTAGCGCATATGGGCGGCCCGGGTCAGCGCGTGTCGGCCGTGGCCGGAGACATCGCCGACCATCATCGCCACCCGGCTGCCGCCGACCGGGAACACGTCGTAGAAGTCACCGCCGGCGGCTGGCCCGTCCGCCGGGCGGTAGGCGACGGACACCGCCAGGGGTCCGAAGCTGGGCGGGATCTCGGGGACCAGGGCGGGCTGTAGAGATTCGAGGTCATCGGCCAGGCGGCGACGCTGAGACTCGAGCCGGCGCGCACGGCGGGAGATCACCCACGCTCGAGCGCCGAGCAGCGCGCAGATCAGCACCAGAGCCAGGATGATGGGCTTGCTCCAGTCCGGAACCGGCAGCGGAACCGGGATCAGGCTGCCGATCAGGCTCTGGATAGGACCGGCACTGTGGATGACTCCGCCGATCGGAGGCTGCGGGGAGGAGACGCGCTGCGGGCGTGATCGGGTCGGGACAGGCCCGGCGACAGAGGCGGCGGCGGCCGTGCCGGCGGCGGTCAGCGGAGCCAGGGCCCGGGCGGCCGTGCGGG
>DASVYO010000003.1:0-10454 GCA_036392135.1 Solirubrobacteraceae bacterium | reverse complement strand
CGAGCCGGAGGCCACCGCCGCGCCCGAGGCGCCGGTCGAGGCTGCCGTGGCGGGCGAGCCCGAGGCGCCGGCCGAGGCCGGCGCAGCGGATGAAACCGGGGCGGCCGCGGCGGACGAGCCCGAGGCCCCGGACTCACCCGCCGCCTGACGCCCAGCCGGCCGTCCCGTGATCCCCTTCATCGGGTTGACGGGCGGCATCGGGGCCGGAAAGTCGACCGCGCTGGCGGCGCTCGAGCGGCTCGGTGCCCCCGGCCTGTCCACGGACCGGGTCGTGCACGAGCTGTATGAGACCGATGAGGTTCGCGATGCGATCGTGGCCGAGCTGGGGACCGGGGTCCTGCGCGACGGCGTCGTGGACCGGAGTGCGGTCGCGCGGGAGGTGTTCGCCAGCCCCGAGCGGCGCGAATGGCTCGAGCAGCTGCTGTGGCCGCGTGTCGGCGCCCGGATAGCCAGCTGGCGTCAGGACCTCGAGGCCCGGCCCGACCCCCCCCGGGCCGCCGTGGTCGAGGTTCCGCTGCTGTTCGAGTCCGGGCTGGAGTCGGCCTTTGACGCCACCGTGGTGGTGATCGCTGAGGAGGGCATCCGCCACCAGCGCGCGTCAGTGCGGGGCCACGAGGCACTTGATGAGCGCGCCGCTCGCCAGCTCACCCAGGAGGAAAAGTCGCAGCGTGCGACCTACACCGTCTGCAACGACGGGACCGAGGACGAACTGGAGGCGAAGTTGTCGGCAATCCTTGACATGCTTGCCCGGTGAGTCACTCGACCGCCACTGCGGTGCGGCGTCGTCCACCCCGGCGGCGCCCCGTCAGCGCTCGCCGGCGGCAGGAGGCCGTGCGGCGCCGGCGCGGCGTCCTGTTCCTGGGCGCCGTGGTGCTGACCGTGATCGCGGTCGTGTTGGTGGTGCCTGTGGCCCGCAAGGCGATCAGTGAGTTCGGTCTCCCGCTCCAGTATCAGGATGTGATCCGGCAGCAGGCGGCCGAGAAGCACCTCGATCCCGCGCTGATCGCCGCCGTCATCTACGCCGAGACCAAGTTCGATCCTCGTCCCTCGTCCGCGGGCGCCGAGGGGCTGATGCAGCTCATGCCCCGGACCGCTCTGTTCCTGGCCCGCCGCTCGGGAGCGACCGCGTTCACCACCCGTGATCTGGGCACGCCCGACGTCAACATCGCCTACGGGAGCTACTACCTTCGCTACCTGCTCAATGAGTACCACGGCAGCACCGTCCTGGCCCTGGCCGCCTACAACGGGGGGGAGGCCAACGTCGACCGCTGGGTGGCTCGCGTGCGCGCCACGGGCGCGCGGTTCCGGATCGCCGACATCCCGTTCCCGGAGACGCAGGCCTACGTGCAGCGCGTCCTGCAGGCACGCGGGGAATACCGCCACACGTACCCGACCGAGCTCGGGCTCCGCTGAGGCGGCCGGCGCGAGGGCAGGCCGTGGCTCGGAGCGTCGCCGGCCCGCACTAATCTCAGGTTAGGCATGCCGAAGTTCGAGCTCGACGCCACCTACCGCCCCACCGCCGACCAGCCGGCGGCGATCGCCTCGCTGGCCGAGGGGATCACCCGCGGCGACCGCTCTCAGACCCTGCTGGGGGCGACCGGCACGGGCAAGACGATGACCATGGCGGCCACGATCGAGGCGGTTCAGCGACCGTCGCTGGTCATCGCCCACAACAAGACCTTGGCGGCGCAGCTCTGCAACGAGTTCCGGACCTACTTCCCTCGCAACGCCGTCGAGTATTTCGTCTCCTACTACGACTACTACCAGCCCGAGGCGTACGTCCCGAGCAAGGACCTCTACATCGAGAAGGACTCGGCCATCAACCAGGAGATCGATCGCCTGCGCCACTCGGCCACGGCGGCGTTGTTCGCTCGCCGTGACGTGCTGATCGTGGCCAGCGTGTCCTGCATCTACGGTCTCGGCTCGCCCCAGACCTATGACGAGAACCTGCAGACGCTGAACAAGGGGGAGATGGTCGACCGGGATCGCCTGCTGCGCAAGCTGGTCTCGATCCAGTACAACCGCAACGACACCGCGCTGGCCCGCGGCACCTTCCGGGTCCGGGGTGAGACGCTGGAGATCTGGCCGGCCTACGCCGAGACGGCGTACCGGATCGTCCTGTTCGGCGACGAGGTCGAGCATCTGCAGCATTTCGACGCCGTCACCGGTGAGGTGATAGAGGACGATCTCGAACATGTGGCGATCTGGCCGGCCTCCCACTACAACGTGCGCGAGGGAATGATCGACGACGCAGTGGCCGAGATCAGGGACGAGCTGAACGCGCGCTGCGCGGAGCTCGAGGCGGCCGGCAAGCTGCTCGAATCACACCGCCTCCGCCAGCGCACGCAGTACGACATGGAGATGCTGCGCGAACTCGGGTTCTGCTCCGGGATCGAGAACTACTCTCGGATCCTCGACGGCCGCCGGCCGGGGGACCGGCCCTACTGCCTGCTCGACTACTTCCCCGAGGACTTCGTCTGCTTCATTGACGAGTCGCATCAGACCGTGCCCCAGATCGGCGGCATGTACGAGGGCGACCGCTCCCGCAAGCAGACCCTGGTCGACTACGGATTCCGCCTGCCGAGCGCGCTCGATAACCGGCCCCAGACCTTCCAGGAGTTCCTGTCCATCACGCCCCAGATGGTGTTCGTCTCCGCCACCCCCGGGGAATATGAGCGGTCCCACTCCTCGCAGATCGTCGAGCAGATCGTGCGTCCGACCGGCATCATCGATCCGGCGATCGAAGTCCGCGAGACCCGCAATCAGATCGATGATCTGATGAACGAGATCCGGGTCCGGAGCGAGCGCAACGAGCGCACGCTGGTCACGACATTGACCAAGAAGATGTCGGAGGATCTGACCGACTACCTGCTCGAGATGGGCTTCCGGGTCCGCTATCTGCATTCGGAGATCGACACGCTGGAGCGGATCCAGATCATCCGTGAGCTCCGCCTCGGCGAGTACGACGTGCTGGTCGGGGTCAACCTGCTGCGCGAGGGGCTCGATCTCCCGGAGGTCTCCCTGGTGGCCATCCTCGATGCCGACAAGGAGGGCTTCCTCCGTGGCGAGACCTCGCTCATCCAGACGATCGGCCGGGCCGCGCGCAATGTCGAGGGCACGGTGCTGATGTACGCCGATAAGGAGACCGCTGCGATGCGGGCGGCGATCTCCGAGACCGATCGCCGCCGGGCGATCCAGCGCGCCTACAACGTCGAGCACGACATCACCCCGGAGACGATCGTGAAGGGCATCTCCGACATCGCTGAATTCCTCCAGTCGGATTCCAAGGTTCCCAAGTCGCGTCGGCGCCGGCAGCGACGGGAGGGGACGATGGCTCCGGCTGAGATCGAGAAGACGATCGTCGAGCTTGAGGAGGAGATGCTGGCCGCGGCCGAGGATCTTCGCTTCGAGTACGCGGCCCGGTTGCGCGATGAGATCCGGGATCTCAAACGTGAGCTCGATCAGGCCATCGCCGCCGGCTGAGCGTCCGGAGCTCCGGGGATACTGCATCGCCTGAGTGGGTGCGGGGCCGCGCAGCCCCCTGTCCGGTAGGGTGGCCCCGCTCTAGAATCCTTGAACGGAGGGGAATCCGCGTGGCGCTGGATAGACAGAGCATCGAGAAGAAGGACTTCCCGACCGGGAGTCACGGCTACGACCCCGAGGCGGTCGATGCCCATCTGCGCGCGCTGGCCGACGAGATCGCCGAGTTCAAGAGCGCGGCGCGCCGCCGGGGCGAGCACTTGGCCTCGTCGGCGGGGGACCAGGTGCGGTCGATCGTCGAGGCGGCCGAGGCGAGCGCGGCTGAGCTCCAGCGCCTGGCCGAGGCGGAGGCTCACGAGATCCGTGAGGAGGCCCACCAGGAGGCTCATTCGATGCGCGAGCGGGCCGCCGACGAGGTTCGGGAGCACGTCGGCCGGGTGGCCGAGGCCACCTCGGCCATGCTGGCGCGCCTCGAGGGCATGGAATCCGAGCTCGCCGGGCTGCTCGAGGCCGTGCGCGGCGGTGCCGGTCGGCTTGACGCCGGTCTGCGGGAGCTCGGTGCCGAGCTCGAGCAGGCCGGTCAGGTGGCCACGCCCGCACCCCGAGCTGAGTTTCACCCCGACGCGCCACCCGTCGAGGTCCCCGAGGAGTCCTCATGGGCGCCGGACAGCGAGCCCGGCTCGGGTGACGCGCCCCACGAGAGCGGCCCCGAGTCCAGCGGAGCCGTGCCGAGCTGGGATACGGCTCCGTCGTCCTCCGGTTGGGACATCGCCGACGGCCAGCTGGAGGAGCCGGCGCCGGTCGAGTCCGGGTCGGAGTCTTTTCCGGACTCGCCGTCGGCGCCACCGGGCGCACCGGCGCCCGTGTCCTCTGGCGAGGCCTCCTCAGGCTGGTCGGACTCGTCCGGGGAGTCCGTGGCGGGCACCGGCGCGCCGCCTGAGAGCGCCGGTCAGGGCGAGTCGGACGACGACTCCGAGGGGGCCCGCCTGATCGCGCTGAACATGGCCCTCAACGGAACCCCGCGCGAGGAGACCGCGCGGTACCTGTCGGAGAACTTCCAGCTCCGCGATCGCAACCGCCTGCTCGACGAGGTCTACGCGAGCGTCGAGGGCTGACCGGGGTCTCGGCAGTCGCGTGGCGGGGCGTTCAGCGGCCCGGCCGCCGGTCGCGGGCAGCATCACGACGCTGGTGCTTGTCCAGGCGCTTCTGACGGCGGGCATCGAGATGGCGCTCGACCTCGTCCAGGTCGGGGGCGGGCCCGAACAGCGCCCAGCCGTTGCGGACCAGGCTGAGCACGAACACGAGCAGGACCCAAACCGGCCAGAACTGGCCGCTGGCGCCCGAGTTCAGCCAGATCAAAGTGCACAGCACGAACAGTCCCAGCGAGCCGCCGGTCTCCTGGAGCACCCGCCGGGCCAGATGGCGCCGGCGGGCGGCGTGGCTCAGAGTGCTGATCCGGCCGCTGGTGGGTAGGTCGCGGCGGAGCGCGTCGAGCTCGGCCAGGGTTCGGGCCGAGTAGGTGGCCTCGAGGCGCTCCTCAAGCTCCTCGGTCGTCAGGCGTCCGGCCACGGCGTGCTCGTGCAGCTCGGTGCTGAGCCGCTCGCGGTCCTCATCGGAGGCCCGGAGCTGGCCCTGTCCTCGCCCCGGGCTGAATTGCTCCCCGCTCATGGCCATGAACTGTAGGAGAACCCGGTCGCCATGGCATGGGAACGTCTGTTCGATGTTCTAGACTCGATTCGCGTGGATCGAATCGTCGTCTCGGGCGCCCGGGAGCACAATCTTAAGGACGTGACGGTCGCGATCCCGCGGGATTCGCTGACCGTGATCACCGGCCTCTCCGGGTCGGGCAAGTCCTCGCTGGCCTTCGACACCATCTATGCGGAGGGACAGCGGCGCTACGTCGAATCGCTGTCCGCCTACGCCCGCCAGTTCCTGGGTCAAATGGACAAGCCGGACGTGGACTCGATCGAGGGCCTGTCGCCGGCGATCTCGATCGACCAGAAGACGACCTCGCGCAATCCGCGCTCCACCGTGGGCACGGTGACCGAGATCTACGATTATCTGCGCCTGCTCTGGTCCCGGGTCGGCCATCCCCACTGCCACGTCTGTGGTCGTCCGATCAGCGGCCAGTCGGCCGAGCAGATCATCGACCAGGTGATGGAGCTTTCCGAGGGGACCCGGTTCATGGTCCTGGCGCCGATCGTGCGCGGCCGCAAGGGCGAGTACGGCAAGCAGTTCGAGGAGCTGCGCGCGGAGGGCTTCGGCCGGGTCAAGGTGGACGGCGAGCTGCGCCGGCTCGATGAGCAGATCGTGCTGGACAAGAAGTTCAAGCACGACATCGCCGTGGTCGTAGACCGCCTGGTCATGAAGGGCGAGCTCCGCAAGCGGCTGGCGGACTCGATCGAGACTGCGGTCGCTCTGGCCGACGGGCTGGTCGAGATCGAGCTCGTCGACCCACCGGACGGCGGCCGCAGGGGGCGGCGGGAGGATCGCATCCTCACCTTCTCCGAGCGCTTCGCCTGTCCGGTCCACGGACCCAGTCTGGTCGAGCTCGAACCCCGCATCTTCTCGTTCAATTCGCCTCATGGCGCCTGTCCGCGCTGCACCGGACTCGGGTCGCAGATGGAGATCGACCCCGACCTCGTGGTCCCCGATCCGACGCTGTCGATCGGGGAGGGGGCCATCGCCCCGTGGGCGGTGAGCGCCTCCAACTACTACGACCAGCTCACCCAGGCGATCGCCGAGCGCTACGAGGTCGACCTCGACACCCCGTGGCAGGACCTGCCCCCGGAATCGCGGGACTTCTTCCTGTACGGGACCGGCGGTGAGCGCGTCCAGGTCTCCTATCGCAACCGCTTCGGCCGGCGGCGGTCCTACGCGACGCGCTTCGAGGGCATCGTGCCCAATCTCGAGCGCCGCTACCGGGAGACCGACTCGGACTTCTCGCGCGAGAAGATTGAGGAGTACATGACGCTGCGGCCGTGTCCGGAGTGCCAGGGCGCGCGTCTGCGTCCCGAGTCGCGGGCGGTGCTCGTCGCCGAGACGCCGATCCACGAGTTCACGGCCCTGTCCGCGCGCCGGGCGCTCGAATGGGTGCGCGGCCTCGAGCTGTCCGATCATGACCGCCGGATCGCCCGCCTGATCCTGCGCGAGATCGAGGAGCGCCTCCAGTTCCTGGAAAACGTCGGCGTGGGCTATCTCTCGATGGAGCGGGCGGCGGCCACGCTGTCGGGCGGTGAGGCTCAGCGCATCCGGCTGGCCACGCAGATCGGCTCCTCGCTGGTCGGAGTGCTCTACATCCTGGATGAGCCGTCGATCGGACTGCACCAGCGCGACAACGAGAAGCTGATCGCCACCCTGGAGCGGCTGCGCGACCTCGGTAACACGGTGCTCGTCGTCGAGCACGACGAGGGGACGATGCTGGCCGCCGATCATCTCATCGACATGGGGCCCGGTGCCGGTGAGTACGGCGGCCATGTCGTCGCCCAGGGCACCGCGGCCGAGGTGGCCAAGGTCGCTGATTCGCTGACCGGGCAATTTCTGGCCGGCACGCGCGTGATCGACATCCCGAAGCGGCGGCGCACACCCGCCGGCTACGTGGCGATCGAGGGCGCGGCCCAGCACAACCTGCGCGGGATCGACGTCAAGGTGCCGCTCGGGGTGCTCTGCTGCGTGACCGGGGTCTCGGGCTCGGGTAAGTCGACGCTGGTCAACGAGGTGCTGCTGAAGGCGGTCGCCAACCACCTGCACCGCACCCGGCAGCGCGCCGGCGCCCATAGGCGGATCACCGGGCTCGACCAGCTCGACAAGATCATCTCCGTTGACCAGTCGCCGATCGGCCGTACCCCGCGTTCCAACCCGGCCACCTACATCGGGCTGTTCGATCAGATCCGGGAGCTGTTCTCGAAGACCCAGGAGGCGCGCGCCCGCGGCTACAAGCCCGGCCGGTTCTCGTTCAATGTCAAGGGTGGCCGCTGCGAGGTGTGCCGGGGGGATGGCCAGATCAAGATCGAGATGCACTTCCTGCCCGATGTGTACGTGCCCTGCGAGCAGTGCAACGGCAAGCGCTACAACCGGGAGACGCTCGAGGTTCGCTTCAAGGGCAAGACGATCGCCGATGTGCTCGAGATGCCGATCGAGGAGGCCCTGGAGTTCTTCGCCCACATCCCCAAGATCCATCGGCGCGTGCAGGCGCTGGTCGATGTGGGACTGGGCTACATGCGCCTCGGGCAGCCGGCCACCACGCTGTCGGGTGGCGAGGCCCAGCGCGTGAAGCTGGCCGCCGAGCTCAGCAAGGTCGCCACGGGGCGGACCATGTACATCCTGGACGAACCGACCACCGGGCTTCACTTTGCCGACATCCAGCGGCTGCTCGAGGTCCTTCAGCGGCTGGTCGAGGCCGGCAATTCGGTGGTGGTGATCGAGCACAACCTGGACGTCATCAAGGTCTCCGATCGCCTGATCGATCTCGGCCCCGACGGGGGCGACGAGGGCGGCCAGGTGATCGCGCAGGGCACGCCGGAGCAGGTGGCGATCACCGAGGGCTCCTACACCGGGCGCTTCCTGGCTGAGATCCTGCCCGTGAAGGCCAGCCGCAAGGCTCGCCCGACCCGCACAGCGGGCCCCGCCGGCACGGCCGGCGCGGCGCGCGGAGGCCGGAACGGAGCCGGCGTCAAGAACGGCCCCGCGCCCCGCAGTCGCCCCCAAGCCGGGATCGGCTCGGGAGACGCCAATGGCGCGGCGGCCGACGGAGACGAGGCACCGGCCAAGCGCCCGCGCCGCCGGGCCGCGGCCCGCGCCCGCTGAGCGGCTCGTGAGCTCGCCCGGACCCGTGAGCGCGGCGGACATGCGTCTCTGGGCGCAGAAATGGCTGTGGTACGAGCAGAACGCGCTGCCCTGGAACCGGGCCCGGATCCACTGGGAGTTCATGCGGCGCGGCGCGTTCGCCCGCTGGCCCGTGCACGGCAACGTGCTCTCCGCCCTGCGTGAGGGGCGGCTCGAGATCGGCGCTCAGACGCTGTTCGAGCCGGGCGTCTGGATCACGGCTCCCGATCAGGCCCGGATCCGGATCGGCGCGGGCTGCTTCCTCAACCTCGGCGTGATGGTGGCGTCCATGCACCTGGTCGAGATCGGTGATCACTGCATGCTCGCCAACGGCTGCTTCATCAGCGATGGCGCCCATCGGTTCGATGATCCGGAGCTGCCGGTGCCCTGGCAGGGCTTCACCAGCAAGGGCCCGACCCGGCTCGGCGACAACGTCTGGTGCGGCGCCGGGGTGGTCATCACCAGCGGCGTGACCGTCGGACGCCGTTCGGTGATCGGCGCCAACTCGGTCGTCACGCGGGACATCCCGCCGCACTCGATCGCCGCCGGCGCGCCCGCCCGGGTGATCAAGCAGATCAGGCCGCCCGAGGACGGCGAGCCGGCATCGGCGACCGTGACCGGCTGAGGCCGTCGCTCAGCTGCGTGGCCTCACGGCTCGCGTGAGGGTCACCCGCTGGCCGGTGGCGGTCGTCACGGCCAGGGTCAGCCTGAGGAGCCGCACGCGCCTGCGGCGCGCGTGGCGGCGCAGGCCGGCCGTCTCGTGCAGAGCCCGCGGGCTCAGCAGGATCAGGGCCGTCGCCGCCGGGCGGCGCAGCGTGATCATGAGCCGACCGCGGCTCAGGGCCAGTGACCTGATCTGGGCGTAACGCGCCGTCACCCCCACCAGCACGAGCCGCCGGTGGATGCGATGGCGAACATAGACCAGACCCCGGGGAAGCGGGATGGACACCGTGCTGAGCCGGGGAGCGCCGCGCCCGGCGATGAGCTTCAGGCTGATCGCCGGACGACCGCGCCGCAGGCCGGAGATCGTGGCCGCGGCCAGGCTCGGCAGCCCCAGGGGCGCCGCCGTCGCGCCGGCGACGCTTCCGCCGGTCCCGGTCGACGTCGACGGTGGGCAGCCGGCCACCGTGAACGGGGCGTTGCTGCTGGCCAGCAGGTCACCGTCCTGGGAGATGAAGCTGCCGACCGCATCCCCCGACGGCGTCGCGCACGTGGTCGCGAAGGCGGCCTGCGGACCACCGGCCAGCGAGACCTGGAGATCGGCCAGGGGCAGGTCGGGCACGCCGGTGAACGTCGTCGTGTTCGTGGCCAGGTTGACGCTGCCGTTCAGGGTCAGGGCGAACGGGGGCGGAAAGGTGACCGTGATCGCGGGCGCGGCCAGGCTCCCGGTCAGATAGACCCGGCCGACCAGCGTCCGCGGATACAGGGGGGAGGTGGCGCTCGAGCTGCCGATCGTCTTGCATGACGCGAAGCTCGGGTCCCCGCAGAGCAGGCCGCCGCTGATCACCGCGGCGGCGTTGGGGGCGAGCACGGCAGACGGGAAGCTGAGGCCCGTCGTGCCACTCGTGGCCTCGCCGGCGCTCTGCGTGACGTCGGTCGTGATGGCCACGCCGCTGTCGCCGCTGTCCTTGACCGCGCTGGCGCTGAGCTGGGGGGAGAAGGGGAGGCTCGAGCAGCCGGAGACGTTCAGCGGAGCCGAAGCCGGCTTCGGCGTCGGGTCGGCGTAGGAGTCCGCCGAGACGGCGAACCGGGCGGCCGGCGACGGACAGCGGGTGGGCATCCGCAGGGCGTCGAACGTGCTCTGGATCTCATCCACCGCGATCGGCACGGCGGCCGGCCCAAGGATCGGGTAGGTATCGGGGATGTTGTGAAAGGCGATGCTGACCGCGCCCTGGGCGCTGACCGTGATGTCTCCGGGACCGCCCAGCTGCGCGGGTACTCCGGTCACCGGATTGGTCGCCACGATGGCCAGCCCGGCCAGATCGCCCGGCGCCGGAGGGGCGACGAGGTCAAAGGTGACCCTGACGCCGACCGAGGGGCCGGGAAGACCCAGCAGGAACGGCGTCGCCGTGACGGTGCCGGTCCCGACCTGGCAGGCCGGGTTGGGCATGGAGTCGCTCAGACAGGCCCCGCCGTCGATCGAGGCGTTG
>DASVYO010000002.1:0-70307 GCA_036392135.1 Solirubrobacteraceae bacterium | reverse complement strand
GCCGAGCCGCGCGGCCAGGTCGGCCGGGAGGTCCTGCTCCTCATAGACCGGCTGGATCTCGATGCCCGAGTCGGTGAAGTGGCGGGGATCGTCAGGCCCGACGATCGGGGCGATCGTGCGGTGGTCGTCGGCGGTGGCCATCAGGCGAGGAAGGTTACCGACGGGGCCGTCTCCGGGTCCCGGCCCATCGCGTCAGCGGCCGGGGCGCGGCGGCCTAGAGGACCTTCCAGAGGAACGTCTTGGTGCGCTCATGCTGGGGGTTTGAGAGCACATCGGCGGGCTTGCCGGACTCGACCACCACGCCGGCGTCCATGAACACCACTGTGTCGGCCACCTCCCGCGCGAAGCCGATCTCGTGCGTGACGACGATCATCGTCATCCCCTCGTGGGCTAGCTGGCGCATGGCGTCCAGCACATCTCCGACCAGCTCGGGGTCCAGGGCGGAGGTGGGCTCATCGAACAGCATCAGCTTGGGCTCCATGGCCAGCGCTCGGGCGATCGCCACCCGCTGCTGCTGGCCGCCGGAGAGTGCGACGGGGTAGGCATCGAGCTTGTCGGCGAGCCCGACGCGGGTGAGCAGCTCCTTCGCCCTGCTCGCCGCGTCATGCTTGGAGACGTTCATCACCTGGGTCGGGGCGAGTGTCACGTTCTGCATCGCGGTCATGTGCGGGAACAGGTTGAAGTCCTGGAAGACCATCCCGATCTCGGCGCGCTTGCCTGCCACCTCGCGCTCGTGCAGCTCGTAGAGCTTGCCGCCCCTCTCGCTGTAACCGACCAGCTCGCCGTCGACCGACAGCCGGCCGCTGTTGATCTTCTCCAGGTGGTTGATGCAGCGCAGGAAGGTCGACTTGCCGCTGCCGGAGGGGCCGAGGAGGCACATCACCTCTCCGCGGCCGACGGTCAGGTCGATCCCCTTCAGCACCTCGTTGCGGCCGAAGCGCTTGTGGACGCCCTCGGCCCTGACCATCGCGTCGCTCATCGCGGGCGGTTTCCGGTCGAGAGCGACAGGGTCCTCCCCCAGAGCGTGGCGCGCTCGGCACGGGAGAAGCCGCGCCCGAAGCGACGCTCGATGAAGTACTGGCCGACGTACAGCACGGTGGTCATCGCCAGGTACCAGATGCTGATCGCGATCAGCCACTGCACCGTCTGATAGTCCGCCGCGTACGCGTTCGACCCCTCGTAGAACAGCTCGGCGAAGCCGATCACCGAGACCAGCGAGGTGGTCTTGAGCATCGAGATCGTCTCGTTGCCCGTCGGGGGCACGATCACCCGCATCGCCTGCGGCAGCACGATCAGGCGCATGATCTGCAGGCGGCTCATCCCGAGCGAGGAGGCCGCCTCCGTCTGTCCCTCCGAGACGGAGATGATCCCGGCCCGGACGATCTCGGCCATGTACGCGGCCTCGTTGAGGCCGAGCGCCAGCAGGGAGGCGCCGAGCAGCGTGATCACCGAGTTGGAGCCGAGGTGGATGAACGAGGGCCCGAACGGGATCCCGAGGTCGATCGTCGGGTAGAGCGCCGAGAGCGCGTACCAGAAGACGATCTGGACGTACACCGGTGTGCCGCGGAAGATGTAGATGTAGAGCCAGCTCGCACCCGAGACGATCGGGTTGAGCGACCGCCGCATCACGGCCAGGACGACTCCCAGCACGATCCCGATCAGCATCGACAGAACGGTCAGGTAGATCGTCGCGACGACACCGTGCAGCGTGCGGGTGTCGAACAGGAACTGACCGACCTCGTGCCACTTGAACCGCGGGTTGGTGATGGCCGAGCGGACGAGCGAGGCGGCGATCGCGAGCACGACCACCGCCGCGACCCAGCGACCCGGCCGGCGGACGGGGACGGCCTTGATCTCCTCGGGCCGCCCCGCTTCCGTAGTGCCCGCATCCGGGACCGACACGGTCAGCTCCGGGTCGCCGCCGTGGTCAGCTCGTCGCGCCGTTGATCTTCACCGCCGACGCGGGAATCGCGATCTGCTGCACGCCCCACTTGTTGAAGATCGAGCCGTAGGTACCGTTCTTGATCAGCGCGACCAGCGCCGCCTCGACGGCCTTCGTCAGCCCGGTGCTCCTGGCGACCGCGATCCCGTACGGCGCCGTCGCGTAGGCGGCGCCGACGAGCTTGAACGTCCCGCCCGTCTTCTTCACCTGGTAGGCGGCGACCGGCGTGTCGGCGAAGCCGAGCTGGGCACGGCCGCTCGAGACCGCCAGGTTGGCGAGGTTCTGGTTCGGGAAGGCGTGGACGCTGACCGGCTTCTTGCCCGCCTTGGTGCACTTCGCGCTCTGCGCGGCGGCGTCGGACTGCTCGGTCGTCCCGGTCTCGACCGACACGCTCAGCCCGCAGATGTCGGCGATCGAGCCGATCGAAGTGCCACCGCTCGCCTTCGTGTAGAACGACTCGCCGACGTTCGCGTAGTCGACGAAGTCGACCGTCTTCTCGCGCTTCTTGGTGTCCGTGAAGGAGGACATGCCGAGGTCGTAGCGACCCGCGGCCATGCCCGGAATGATCGTCGCGAAGGTGGCATTGACGACATTCGCCTTGAGTCCCATCGCGGCGGCGAGCGCCTTGGCGAGGTCGGCGTCCATCCCGATCACCGTCTTGCCGTCCGGCGCGATGAACTCGTCCGGCGCGTAGCTGGCGTCGGCTGCGACGTTGAGCGTTCCCTTGGACTTGATCGCCGCGGGCACCAGGGCGGCGACGGACGGCACCGCACCTGAGGCGGCCGAACTGGTGGCCGCGCTGCTCGAGCTCGCACTCGAGGTACTCGAGGTGCTCGATGAAGAGCTGCTGCTGCCACAGCCTACGATGGCCGCTGCCGACAGCAGGGATACGACTAGTGAGGCCCAACTCCGTTTATTGCGCATGACTCCCTTGCCTGCTCGATCCAGTCACAGATCGTCGCAGCATAAGCGCAATCTCCCCTCGACCACAGGGTCAGTTAATGCGCTGCAAACACGGCGACCCTCGCCACCCCCGGACCATTAGCCTTCTAGCCGATGCACGTACGCGTTCGACTCTTTGCCGCCCTGCGCGAGCGGGCCGGCACCTCCGAGCTCGAGCTCGACCTCCCCGACGGGGCCCAGGTGCGCGACGTGCTCGAGCAGGTCGGCGCGCTGACCGGCGGACTGCCCGTCGTGATGGCCGTCAACCGCGAGTACGCGGGAGAGGAGCACGTCCTGCGCACCGGTGACGAGCTCGCCCTGATCCCGCCCGTGTCGGGGGGCGCGGTCGATCCGGTCCATGTCGGCATCACCGCTGAGCCGCTGCGCCTCGACCCCCTCCTGGAGCGCGTGCGCGACCCGCGCGCCGGGGCGGTCATCACCTTTCTGGGCGTGACGCGCGAGGTGCCCGAGCTCGACTACGAGGCCTATCCGGAGATGGCCCTCAGCCAGCTGGCCGAGATCGTGTCGGCCGCCGTCGGGCGCCATGGGCTGTGCGCCGCCGCGGTCGAGCACCGGACCGGGGCGGTGCCCCTGTCCGAGCCCTCGGTGGCGATCGCCGTGTCCGCCCCGCACCGAGCGGAGGCCTTCGCGGGCGCGCGCGAGATCATCGACGAGATCAAGCTCCGGGTCCCCATCTGGAAGAAGGAGGAGGGGGAGTGGGTGGACGGCGTGAGCCCGAGCTGAGAGCGCTGCCCGCCGTCCATGAGCTGGCCGGCCGGCTCGATGCGCCGCATGCCCTCGCCGTGGCCGCCGCCCGCCGCGCGATCGCCGAGCGCCGGTCGGCCCTGCTCGCCGGTGCCGAGCCGCCGGAGGACCTGACCGACCGGGCCCGCACACTGCTGGCCGGCATGGACTCGCCCTCCCTGCAGCGGGTCATCAACGCCACCGGAGTGCTGATGCACACCAACCTGGGCCGGGCTCCTCTGGCCGTGAGCGCGCGGGAGGCGGTCGACCGGGTGGCGGCCGGATACAGCAACCTGGAGGTCGACCTCGAACACGGACAGCGGGGCTCGCGCCACGACCATGTCGAGGGGCTGTTGCGCGAGCTGACCGGCGCCGAGGCGGCGATGGTCGTCAACAACGGCGCCGGAGCCGTCCTGCTCGCCGCGGCCGCGCTGGGTGGTCCGGGCCGGGCAATCATCGTCTCGCGCGGCCAGCAGGTCGAGATCGGGGGCGGCTTTCGCATCCCCGAGGTGATCGCCGCCTCGCGCTCGGCGATGGTCGAGGTCGGGACCACCAACCGGACCCACCGCCATGACTACGAGCGGGCGCTGGCCGCATCAGCACAGCCGGTGGGGGCGATCCTGCGCGTACACCGGTCGAACTTCCAGACGCTGGGCTTCGTCCACGACGTCCCGATCGAGGAGCTGTGCCGGCTTGGCGCGCCGGTCATCGACGATGTCGGCTCGGGCGCGCTGGCCGACGCCGCTCGGGTCCCGGCGCTGTCCGAGGAGCCCGACCTGAGGCGCTCGGTGCAGGCGGGCGCGGCGCTCGTCACCTGCTCGGGGGACAAGCTGCTGGGCGGACCCCAGGCCGGACTGCTGTTGGGGACCCGCGACGCGGTCAGCGCCGCCCGGCGCCAGCCGCTGGCCCGGGCGCTGCGCATCGACAAGCTCTCGCTGGCCGCGCTCGAGGCCACGTTGATCCTCTACCGCGACCCCGAGCGCGCCGTCCGCGAGATCCCCGTCCTGCAGATGCTCACCGAGGACGAATCCGTGCTGGCGGGGCGCGCCCGGCGGCTGTGCGCCGCGATCGGCCCGGACGCCGAGCTGGTGCGGACGGCGGCTCGCCCCGGCGGCGGCGCGCTGGCTCTGACCGAGCTCGAGGGCCCGGCCGTGGCCCTCGACGACGGCGACGCCGACGCGCTGGCCGCGGCCCTGCGCGGCGCGCATCCGCCGGTCATCGCCCGAATCCATGACGGGCGGCTGCTGCTCGATCCGCGGACGCTGACCGACGCCGAGGTCGAGCTGGTGGCCGCCGCGGTGCATGCCGCGCTCGGTGGCCGATGAGCGACGGCCCGTTGACGCTGGGCACCGCCGGCCACATCGATCACGGCAAATCGGCCCTGATCCAGGCGCTGACCGGAGTCGATACCGACCGCCTGCCGGAGGAGCAGGCCCGGGGCGTGTCGATCGAGCTCGGCTACGCGAGCCTCGAGCTGCCCTCGGGGCGCTCGCTGTCGGTCGTCGACGTGCCCGGGCACGAACGCTACGTGCGCACGATGGTGGCCGGCGCGACCGGGATCGACCTGTATCTGATGGTCATCGCCGCCGATGACGGCGTCATGCCCCAGACGCGGGAGCATGCCGCCGTGCTGCGCGCGCTGAGCATCCCGCACGGCGTCCTGGCGGTGACCAAGAGCGACCTGGCCGACCCCGCGCGGGCGGCCGCCGAGGCCGCCGAACTGCTGCCCGGAAGCGAGGTGATCCCGGTGTCGGTGCGCACCGGCGAGGGCCTGGGCGCCCTCCGCGCCGCGCTTGACCGGGTGGCGGCGCAGGTCCCGGGGCGAAGCGGTGTCCCCGGCGAGACACGCCTGCACGTCGATCGCGTGTTCAGCATGCGGGGATCGGGAACCGTGGTCACCGGCACGCTGTGGTCCGGACACATCGCTCGCGGAGACCGGCTCCAGGTGCTGCCCGGGGGGCGGCGCGCACGGGCGCGGGAGGTACAGGTGCACGACCGGGCCGTCGAGCGGGCGCTGGCGGGCCAGCGGGTGGCGGTCAACCTGGCCGGGCTCAGCCATGATCAGGTCGCCCGCGGCGACCTCCTGGCGCCGGAGGGCGGCCAGATCCAGGAGACCTTCCGGCTCGACGCCGAGCTGAGCTTCACGGCCTCTCGCCCGGAGCCCGAGACCGGCACCCGGGTGCACGTCCACCACGGCACGCGAGAGACCCCCGGCCGGCTGACCTGGCTCGGCGGCCCGTTCTGGCAGCTGCGGCTCGAGCGCCCGCTGATCGCCGTGGCCGGCGACCGTCTCGTGGTGCGGCAGATCGCCCCGCCGGACACCCTCGGCGGGGGCCGGGTGCTGGACGCCCATCCGGGCCGGCACGGGCCGGGGCGCGAGTTGCTGGCCCGGCTCAGCCGGCTCGCCCGCGGCGAGCCCGAACCCGAACCCGCGGCGCCGGACCCGCCCGGGCCGCCGCCGGTTATCGAGCCCGCCCCGCTGTCGGCGTCGGCCCTGGCGCTGGAGACTCGCCTGCGGGCGGCGGGCTTCGCGCCGCCGCCCGACCGCGAACTCGACGCCGAGGACCTAGCCGCGCTGCGCGCGGCCGGGCGCGTGGTGCGGATCTCGCGCACGCTGCACTACCACGCCGACGTGCTGGCCGCCGCCCGGAGCCGGGTGCTCGAACTCGCCCGGGAGCACGGCGGCGCGGTGACGCTGGCCCAGCTTCGGGACGCGCTGGGGACCTCGCGCAAGTTCGCCCAGGCCCTGCTCGAGCATCTCGACAGCGAACGCGTGACGATTCGCCGCGACGACGCGCACGTCGTCCGTCGCCAGCACCTGTGAGGCGCCCTCCGGCGCATTCGCCGACCCCGAGGCTACGCGTTGGAGGTCGCGCACAACCCGGGCTCCACCCTGGCTGCGGACGGCTCCGTCCACATCTAGGTAGATTCGGGCGTCATGGCCACCTGCTTAGTCACCGGCGGCGCCGGCTTCCTCGGTTCTCATCTCTGCGATCGGCTGCTGGCGCGCGGGGATCGCGTGATCTGCATCGACAACCTCGAGACAGGCAACCTGACCAACATCGAGCACATTCGCTCGGACCGCTTCGAGCATCTGAACGTCGACATCATCGAGCCGTACCACATCGAAGAGCCGATCGACTTCGTCTTCCACCTCGCCTCACCCGCCTCCCCGATCGACTACCTGCGCCTGCCGCTGCACACGCTCAAGGTCGGCTCCTACGGGACCCATCACACGCTCGGCGTGGCCAAGCGGCACCGGGCGCGGTTCCTGACCGCCTCCACCAGCGAGGTCTACGGCGACCCGAAGGTGCACCCGCAGCCGGAGACCTATTGGGGCCATGTCAACCCGATCGGCCCCCGCGGGGTCTACGACGAGGCCAAGCGCTACGCCGAGGCGCTGACGATGGCCTATCACCGCCAACAGGGCGTGGACACGGCCATCATCCGCATCTTCAACACCTACGGACCGCGGATGCGGCCCCATGACGGCCGGGCGATCCCCACGTTCCTGCGCCAGGCGCTCCAGGACCGGCCGATCACGGTGTTCGGCGACGGCTCCCAGACCCGCTCGTTCTGTTACGTCGATGACCTGATCCGCGGCATGATCGCCCTGGCCGAGTCGGGCTATCACGATCCCGTGAACGTCGGCAATCCGAACGAGTTCACCCTGCTCGAGCTGGCTGAGGAGGTCATCCGAGCGACCGGCTCGAGCTCCGAGATCGTCTACGAGGCGCTCCCGACCGACGATCCTCAGGTCCGCCAGCCGGATATCAGCCTCGCCCGCGAGGTGCTGGGCTGGGAGCCCGAGGTGATGCTCGCCGAAGGTCTTCGCCGCACGATCGAGAATTCCGGTCGCGCGGCCCTGGTCGGCACGGCGCACTGACGTCCGCGCGCGGCTACAAAACCGTAACTTCCAGCGGCAGCTACCGTTATCTGCGGGTGGGGGAGCGGCGTATCGGCCCCTGAACGCTCGATGATCGATCAAGACGAGGCCATCCAACAGCGTCGTGGCCGTATTTACGGCGGCGGCAGCGTGGGCGTGCCCGGACGCGACATGCGCCGGCGCACTCCGCCGGTGTTGACCTTCCTGCTGCGGCGGGAGACCCTTCGGCGCACGCTCCGTGTGTGCGTGCTGCTCGGGCTGGATCTGCTCGGCGTGGTCGGCGCCCTGTACACGGCGATCCTCATCAAGCTCACGCTGCGCGACCACCTTGATCTGGCCGCCACCTGGCACGATGTCCGGCCGTCGATCGCGTTCGCCTACATGGTCACGGTGCTGCTGTTCGCGCGCGCTGACCTGTACGCCGAGCGGGCCCACCGGTCCGGTTTGCCGAAGATCGCCACGGCCCTGTTCCAGGCCACGGTCATCTCGCTCGTGTTCGCGCTGGCCAACGGCGAGCGCTTCTCGAGCTATTACGTGTTCTACGGCTCGCTGTTCTTCGGCATCGCGTACATCACCGCGCTCCGGTCCATATACACGCGCGTGACCGGGCAGCTGCTGCTACGGGCCGGCTACCGCCGCCGCTCGCTGCTGGTCGGCTCGGGCCACCATCTGGACACCGTCGCCCATGCCCTGGCCGAGAACGCCGAGCGGCCGATCGAGTTGGTGGGCTTCATCTCCCTGACCCCGCGCTCGAGCAACGGCCTGCGGTCTCTCGGCCAGCTCAAGGACCTGCCGGAGATCCTCGCCAGCCAGCGCGTTGAGGAGGTGGTGATCGCCGACCCCGACTTCCCCCAGGATCAGGCGCTGGATCTGGTGGAGCGGTGCCATCAGCGCGGTATCACCGTAAGTGTCGCCCCCTCGACGATGGAGATCCTGCTGGACCGGGCCGAGTTCGTGCCCGGAGAGACGATCCCGCTGTTCAGGCTGCGCCCACCGGTGTTCGAGGGGCTGGCCTTCGCCGCCAAGCGCAGCTTCGATCTGATCGTCTCAGGCCTGCTGCTGCTGGTGCTCTCACCGGTTCTGCTCGCGATCGCGGTCGCCGTGCGGCTCAGCTCCCCGGGCCCGGTCATCTACCGCTCGGTCCGACCCGGCATCGGCGGGCGCCCCTTCCACTGTTACAAGTTCCGCACGATGCTGGCCAACGCCGAGCAGAGCCAGGCCGACCTGGAGGACCTGAACGAGTCCAGCGGGGCCCTGTTCAAGATTCGCGAGGACCCGCGCCTGACGCCGGTCGGGCGCCTGCTGCGCCGCTTTTCGCTTGACGAGCTGCCCCAGCTGGCCAACGTGATCCGCGGGGAGATGTCCCTGGTCGGCCCCCGCCCGCTGCCCCTGCGGGACTTCCAGCGCCTTGAGGAATGGCACAAGAAGCGCTACCTGGTGCTGCCCGGCATCACCGGCCTGTGGCAGGTCTCAGGACGCTCCGAGCTCGACTTCGACGATCTCGTCCGGCTTGACTTCCTCTACCTCGAGCGGTGGTCGATCATCCTCGACCTGTCGATCCTGCTCAAGACGATCCCCGCCGTGCTCAGCCGGCGGGGCGCGTTCTAGCCGCCGCGTACCGCGCAGCCGGCAAAGCCCGTACTCTCCCGCGGACGATGCCGCCCACCGACCGCTTCGTCATCAGCTTTGCCGCCGAGCCTCCCCAGGAGGCGCTGCCCTACGGGCGCTGGGCGGAGACCCTGCGCGGGTATTTCCTGGCCGCCAGCCGCGAGATCGAGACCGATGGCGAGGACCTGGGCGAGCCCGGTGAGATCGCCTGGTTTCCGGACCGGACCTACGCCGGACGCACGTATGTGCCGGCCGTGGCCCGGACCTCAACCGGCTTCGAGCTGTTCGGCTTCGTCTCCTTCAGCGAGGGCTCCGGCTCGCCTGGCGATTTCGAGGCCCGGGTCGACTTCACCGCCGAGCTGGCTGAGGACAATCCGGACTGGAAGCTCGATCTCAACGATGACGTGATCGGCACCTGGCGCGGCGAGCAGGGCAGGACCGCCGACATGACGCTCGTCTGGGGCACACCCATGATGCCCGGCGGAGCCCTGGTCACCGGCGAGCTGGCCAACCTGGCCGTCGATCAGTGCGAGCTGATCCAGGAGCGCTTCACGCTGCTGGCCCCCGACAACTACCGCGCCGACTATCTCGAGGTGAAGCTGTGGGACCGCCGCGGCGACCAGCTCGCCGCCGAGTCCCTCTACGTCGAGGACGAGGAGGGTGAGGACTCGGCCGGGAGCGAAGCCTCCCCCGGCACCGAGGAACCCGCCGAGGGCTGAGCGCCGCCACGGGCCAGAGCGGCCGGGAGCCGCTCACGGATCTCCGCATCGGTCAGCGGGAAGTGGCAGGCGGCCATCCCCGTGGCCCCCTTGCGCTCGAGCACCGGCTCCTCCCGTGAGCAGATCTCCTGAGCCTTCGGGCAGCGGGTGTGGAAGCGGCAGGCGCTCGGCGGGTTGGCCGGACTGGGAACGTCACCGCTGAGCAGTTGGCGTTCACGCCCGGCCCCGTCGGGATCGGCGACGGGAACCGCCGACAGCAGCGCCCCGGTGTAGGGATGACGAGGCTCGTGGTAGACCTCGTCGGCGGGCGCCATCTCGACGATCTTGCCCAGGTACATCACCGCCACCCGGTCGCACATGTGCCGGACCACCGACAGGTCGTGGGCGATGAACACCAGGGTCAGGCCGAGATCACGCTGCAGCTCGCGCAGGAGGTTCAGCACCTGCGCCTGGATCGAGACATCAAGCGCTGAGACGGGCTCGTCGGCGACCAGCAGCTTGGGCTCCAGCGCCACCGCCCGGGCGACCCCGATCCGCTGGCGCTGGCCGCCGGAGAACTCGTGGGGATAGCGGTTGTAGTGCTCGGGATTCAGCCCGACCCGGTCCATCAGCTCCTGGACGCGCTTCTTGCGCTCGCCCTTGGCGGTGTGAAGGTTGTGGATCACGAACGGGTCGGCGATGATCGAACCGACGGTCTTGCGCGGGTTCAGTGAGGAGTACGGGTCCTGGAAGACCATCTGGATCTTGCGGTGCAGCGCCTTCAGCTGCTCGCCCTTCTGCGCCGCCACGTCGAGTCCGTCGAAGGTGATCGTGCCCGAGGTGGGATCCATCAGGCGGCACAGCAACCGCGCGGTGGTGCTCTTCCCACAGCCGGTCTCGCCGACCAGCCCGAGCGTCTCGCCCTGACGCACGTCGAAGGAGATGCCGTCGACGGCCTTGACCGCGCCGATCTGGCGCTGGAGCAGGACGCCGCGCTTGATCGGGAAGTGCTTGACGAGGTCCCGGACCTCGACCAGGTGCTCGCTCATGAGGTCCCCTCGGAAGCGCCGGCGCCCGGGGGGGTCGAGGCTGCCGCGGCGGGGGCCGCCGTACCGCTCTCGCGGGGCACGCCGCGGCCGTTGCTCGTGGCGGCGATGCGCTGCAGGGCCTCGAGGTCACGTCCCTCGCGCAGCCCGCTCCAGATCCGCTCGCGAACCGGCGGCTCGAGGAGGCAGGCCACCGAGTGGGCCTGACCGGGCGCAACCGGCTCGAGCCGCGGATCGATCTGCCGGTGGGACTCCTGGACGTAGGGGCAGCGGGGGTGGAAGTGGCACCCCGAGGGCCGGTTGATGAGGCTCGGGGGCCGTCCCGAGATCGGCACCAGCTCCTCGTCCCGCGGGCTGTCCAGGCGCGGGATCGATTTCAAGAGGCCCCAGGTGTAAGGATGCTGAGGCTGTTTGAAGATCTCGTGCGCCGTTCCCCGTTCGACGATCCGGCCGGCGTACATGACCGCGATGTCGTCGGCGATCTCGGCCACCACGCCCAGGTCGTGCGTGATGATGATGATGGCCATGCCCAGGCGCTTCTGGAGATCCTCGAGCAGAGCCAGGATCTGCGCCTGGACCGTGACGTCGAGGGCGGTGGTCGGCTCATCGGCAATCAGCAGCTTCGGCTCGTTGGCCAGCGCCATGGCGATCATGGCCCGCTGGCGCATGCCGCCGGAGAACTCGTGCGGATGCTGATTCACGCGCCGTTCCGGATCGGGGATCCCGACCAGGTGCAGGAGCTCGACCGCCCGCTTGCGACCCGCCGAGCGCGAGATGGAGCGATGCGACCTCATAGCCTCCACCAACTGCCAGCCCACCGTGTAGAACGGGTGCAGGGCCGACAGCGGGTCCTGAAAGATCATCGCGATGCCGTTGCCGCGGATCTTGCGCAGCTGATCGTCGGGCATGGCGACGAGGTCCTCGCCGCCGAACATGATCCGGCCCTCGATCTGCGAGCCCCGGGTGCGGGTCAGACCGAGCGTCGTCAGCGAGGAGACGGTCTTGCCGGAGCCCGACTCACCCACGATGCCGAGGGTCTTGCCCTCCTGGACCTGGTAGGAGATGCCGTCGACGGCATGGACCACACCGTCGTCGGTGCGGAACGAGACCCGCAGGTCCTCGACGCTCAGCAGTGGTTCGCTCATAGCTGACAGCCTACGCGGCGCCCGATCACGAGTACCGGACGCGCGGATCGAGATACGCGTAGGAGATGTCGACGATGATGTTGGCGACGATGATGAACAGGGCGGCCAGCAGAACGGTCCCCTGCACGATCGGGAAGTCCGAGGTGATGATGGCGTCGTAGTTGAGACGCCCGATGCCGGGGATGTCGAACACGGTCTCGGTGATCACCGCCCCACCGAGCAGGGTCCCGACGTCGAGCCCGAAGATGGTCACCACCGGGGTGATGGCCGAGCGCACGCCGTGCCGGAAGATGACCCGGCGCTCGCGGAGGCCCTTGGCCCGCGCGGTCCGGATGTAGTCCTCGCCCATGGCCTCGATCAGGCTGCCGCGGAGCAGCCGGGAGTAGATCGCCGCCGAGGTCCCGGCGAGCACAACCCAGGGCAGGATCAGCGAGGTGAACCAGTGCACGGGACTGTCGGTCAGGCCCACATAGCTGGCCGCCCCCGGGAAGATGTGGAAGCGGCCGATGTCCTTGGAGAACAGGAACAGCAGGACGATCCCGAACCAGAACACCGGCATCGACACGAACACCAGCGCGATGCCCATCGCGCTGCGGTCGAGCAGGGTGCCGCGCTTGATCGCGGAGATGATCCCGATCGTGATGCCCGCGACCAGCCACAGGATCGCGGCCCCGGCGGTCAGCGACAGCGTCGCCGGCAGGCGGTCCTTGATGAGGCTCAGCACCGGCGCGCCCGAGTAGTAGCTGTAGCCGAAGTCGAAGTGCAGGATGATGTTCTTCATGTACACGTAGAACTGCGTGTACACCGGCTTGTCGAGCCCCAGCTCGTGACGGATGAAGGCGATCGTCTGCGGGCTTGAGTTTCGCCCCGCGCGCAGGATCGCCGGGTCGGCGGAGGGGAAGACGTTGAAGAACAGGAAGGTGAGTGCGCTCACCAGGATGATGAGGACGACGCCCCACAGGACGCGGCGAATGATGTAGGTGGTCATGAGTTCCTTGCCGTGACCAGCCCAACGCGGGCCCCGCCGCCATCGGCGGCGAGGCCCGCAGGGAGCTGCTCGGTTACTTCAGGGACGTGAACGAGAAGTCCCAGGTGCCCTCGTTCCAGAGCATGTTTACGCCAGCGACGTTCTTGGACTCGATGTTCGGCTGATTCTCGAACGTCTCGGGAATCGCCGCCGCGTCGTCGACGAGCATCTTGTCGACGTTGGCCCAGGCCTGAGCCCGGGTGGCGGGGTCCACGACCAGCGCGGCCTTCTGCATCGCCGCGTTGATCGCCGGGTCGTTGGTCTGGCTCCAGTTGGAGTTGTTGGTCGGGACGATGCTCGGCCCGTAGAACGTGGCGTAGAGCACCGACAGTGGATCGGCGAAGTCACGGATCCAGCCGACCGTCGGGCAGACGTCGATCTCCTGCTTGGGGACGCCGCAGTACTTGGAGTACATCGTGGCCTGGTCGACCAGGCTGACGTGCGTCTTGAAGCCCAGCCCGCTGATCGCCGAGTTGACGATCTGGACGATGGCCGGGCTGTTGCCGCTGTTGGCGCCGACGATCTGCACCGTCGCGCTTCCGGAGTACTTGCCGCTCTTGTAGCCGGCCAGCTTCATGTACTTCGTGGCCACCTTCATGTCACCGTTGACGTTCTTGTTGAAGTCCGTCTGCGGCCCCGGGTAACCACCGGCCTGCTGGAAGCCGGCGACCCCGGGGTAGATGAAGTGGGTCGCCGGCACCGATACCAGCGATCCGCCGCGGGCCTTGGCCTCCGCGGCCCGGTCCAGCGCCGCCCACACCGCCCGACGGGCGTTGACGTTCTTGAACGGGCCGGCCGCGTTGTCGATCCCGATGTAGTGGTCGCCAGACCCCTGGGTGAAGGTGATCTGCGACGGATACTGCTGATAGGCGAGCTTCACGATCGACTGCGAAGGCGTGTCGAGCTGAACCGCGCTCGTGCCCTTCAGGACCTGCTGGCCGATGACCGTGGCGTCGCCGCCCACGTTGACATTGATCCGGTTCAGGTAGGCCGGCCGGAAGTCCGTGGACGCATTCCAGTTCGGATTGCGCACCAGGGTCTCGGACTTGCCGGGCTGGTAGCCGAGTCCGGCGATCTTGCCGGTCTTGTCGGCTTCCACCATGTACGGACCGGTCGACAGCAGGTACTGCGTGCCGTACGTCGTCGGGCTGTGCTTGTCGAGCGGCGCCACGAACGACTGGGGCAAAGGCGCCGACACGGGCAGGCTCAGGGCGTCGATCAGCAGTGTCGCCCCCGGCTTGGCCATGTGGAAGACGATCGTCGTCTTGTTCGGCGTGGTGATCCCGGGGATCGGGCCGCCCTTGTAACTGGACGAGGTGGTCCCCAGCAGCGGAGCCGGGGAGCCGGCGCCGAAGTACGCGGGGAAGTACGCGTTCCCGACGTTGGGGTTCGCACCCCGCTCGATCGCGAACGCCACGTCGGCCGAGGTCACGGCCCGGTTGACCGGCGGGCTGTAGTGGACGTTGGGGCGAATATGGACGGTGACGGTCTTGCCGCCGTCGGTGATGCCGCCGTTGCTGGTGGTCGGGATCTCCGTCGCGAGGTCCGGACGGACCGTGTCGGTGCTGTTGGGTGGATATGAGAACAGCGGCCGATCGGTGGCCTGGACGACGGTGTAATCCAGTGAGTAGTAGGACTGCCCCGGATCGAGGTGCTCGAAATCACCGCTCGAGTAGACGGTCAGCGTGCCGCCCTTCTTGCCGCCGGTCAGCGACTGCCCGACCGGGTTCTCGCCCGCCTTCAGCGGGATGCTAGGTGCGCCGCTAGCGCCCGAGCTCGATCCTCCCCCGGACGAGCTCGAACTGCTGCTGGAGCCGCACGCGGCGACTCCGACGGCCAGCAGCCCTGTGACCGCAAATGCGGCCACGCTGCGTGGACTACCCCTCATAGACTTCCTCCTGTGGTGATGGACAGATCACGCGGACCGGGGAGCGCCTGTTGCTCACCGGGATTCTCCGCGCGGGTTGAGCGCGTCCAGCAGGCCGTCGCCGACCAGATTGAACGCAAGGACGGTGAGCAGGAGGGCCACGCCGGGAAACAGCATGTACCACCACTCGGTGCTGGAGTTCGGAGCGGCATCGGAGATCATCTGACCCCAGCTCGACGTGGGCGGCCGGATTCCCACCCCCAGGTAGGACAGCGCGGCCTCGAACAGCACGTTGGTCGGAATCAGCAGGCTCGAGTAGACGATCAGCGGAGCGAGCATGTTGGGCAGCAGCTCGCGGAACAGGATCCGGCGGTTGGAGGCACCGAGCGAGCGGGCGGCCTCCACGAACTCCTTC
The DNA here is from genome assembly GCA_036392135.1 of Solirubrobacteraceae bacterium. Classification (GTDB taxonomy): domain Bacteria; phylum Actinomycetota; class Thermoleophilia; order Solirubrobacterales; family Solirubrobacteraceae; genus Palsa-465. Next base: position 54,987 of record DASVYO010000002.1, on the reverse strand, counting down.
TCGCGTAGCGACAGCACCTGACCACGCACGATCCGCGCGATGTAGGTGAAGGAGCTCAGCGTGATGATGAAGATCACCGTGCCCAGCCCGGGCTGGATCAGCCCGCCGGCGCAGCCGCGCACACCGCAGGCGGCGCCGATCCCCAGTCCGAGGACGAGCACCGGGAAGGCCAGGAACACGTCGATCAGGCGGGAGATGACCGTATCCATCCAGCCTCGGTAGAAGCCGGCCAGCAGCCCCATCACGGTTCCCACGACGCCGGCCAGCATGGTGCCGAAGATCCCGACCTCCAACGAAACCCGCGAGCCGTAGATGATGCGGGAGAGCACATCACGACCGAGCTGGTCCACACCGAACGGATGGGCGGCGCTCGGACCGGTGGGGCTACCGAAGGCGTCGAGTGCATTGGAGTCGTTGACGTTCGGGCCCGGGAGGCCGAGGATGCTCGTGACCACGGGCGCGAGGACCGCGACCAGGATCAGCAGGATGATGAAGCCGGCCGAGACCAGCGCGACACGATCGGCACGGAAGCGCCGCCAGAACAGGGCCAGCGGCGAGCGGGCGGTGACGTCGCCGGGAACCAGGTCAACACTGTCGACGGTGGCTTCGGACTCAGCGATGAGCTCGGAGCTGGCACCGACGCTCATCGGGTCAGCGACCCGCGTCGCACCTCAGCATCTCCCATGCGCAGATCGAACCACATGCGGCTCCCCATGTCACCCAACATTAATGGAGCCTCAACGATCGTGCCGTCCGGCTGTGCGAGGCCCGGCTAGGCTGCGGTTCGCGCCGTCCCTCGGCCCTCGTAGCTCAACGGATAGAGCACGCGCCTCCTAAGCGCGGGATGCAGGTTCGATTCCTGCCGGGGGCATCTGGGCTGCGGCCCCGGCCGGGTGGCGCCGGGCCCTCGCCGTGCTACGGTCCGCGCGTCGTCGCGTGAGCACCTCAAAGCCATCGGACCGCGACGAATCACCTCCTGTGTCAAGCCACACTCTGGCCGCCGCCACGGACGTGGCCTCCTCGCCTGAGGCCAACACCGCGAACCCCGCGTCGCCGACGCGCACGCTGAGCCGCTTCCTGCGCCGCCACCCGTGGTGGCTGGTCGGGGTCGGCGTGGTCGTGCTGTCGGCCGTGCTCACGGCGTGGGCCGGGACCCGCCCCGGCTTCGATCCCTACGGCTGGCTGGTCTGGGGCCACCAGACCACGACGCTGACCCTGGACACCAACGCCGCTCCGTCCTGGAAGCCGCTGCCCTACCTGTTCACGGTCCTCTACGCCCTGGCCGGGCACTACGAGCTCGGGCTGTGGATGGTCACCGCCACGGCCGTCTCGCTGAGCGGCGTGGTGTTCGCGGGACGGATCGTCCACCGGCTGACCGATGCCCCGGCCGAGCGGCGCTGGGCCGGCGTCGTGGCCGGTGCGCTGGCCGGCGCGATGCTGCTCGGCTTCTCCAACTACTTCCATTACGTGTTCAGCTCGCAGTCGGACCCGATGATCGTCGCGCTCTGCCTGGCCGCGATCGATGCCCATGTCCACGGGCGGCCGCGGGCCGCGTTCGTGCTCGGCGGACTGGCCGCGCTGGGCCGCCCCGAGGTGTGGCCGTTCCTGGGCCTGTACACGCTCTGGCAGTGGCGCCGGCGCCCGGAGCACCGGACGCTGCTGATCGGCGGCTGGGTGGTGATCGCGCTGTTGTGGTTCGGGATCCCGGCCATCACCTCCCGCAGCCCGTTCGTGTCGGCGTCCAACGCGATGGGCTCCGGCCGCCGGCTGACCAGCAACAAGGTGTTCGGCACCGTCGGGCGCTTTCTCAGCATCAACCAGCTCCCCGTGCAGCTGGCCGCACTGCTGGCGGTCGTGATGGCGGCCCTTGGCCTGCGCCGGCGTGAGCTCGGCCCGCGGCTCCGCGAGCTCCCGGCGCGGGACGCGACGACCCTCGTGCTGGCGGCCGCGGTCGTGCTCTGGGTGATCATCGAGATCGCCTTTGCCCTGCACGGCTGGCCCGGTCTGGCCCGCTACATGTGGGAGGCCGCAGGCGTGCTGGTGGTCCTGGCCGGCCTTGGCGTGGGACGCCTGCTGGCCGACCGCCCCGCCGTTCCGCGGCTGCCCGGGTGGGCCGGGATCGGATTGGCGGTGGTGATCGTGGCCGGCCTCGTCCCGACCGCCATCAGCCACGCCCGGGCGGAGCACCGCGACCTCAAGGAGCAGCGCCTGCGCACCGCCGAGATCCGCCGTCTGACCCCGGCCATCGACCGGCTGGGCGGCCGTGCACGGCTGAACACCTGCGGCGAGCCGCTGACCCGGCTGGAGTACCAGACCATGCTCGCCTACACGTTGGACCGCAACGTGTCCCGCGTCGGTTTCAAGTACGGCGCCGCGATCGCCCACGGCAACCCGATCGTGCTGTTCACCCCCGCCTCGCATGGCTGGCTGATCCAGGCCATGCACCAGACCGCGCCTCAGTGCCGGTCACTGCCCCAGGCGCACTGAGACCGGCCCGGGCGCGTCAGCCCGGCGGGAACCGGAGGTCTCAGCCCCGGTCGGGACGCTCCGGATAGACCTCGTCGATCGTGGTCAGGGCCACGAACGGAGCTCCGGCCGCCTGCTCGATCGCTGCGGCGCCCCCCACCAGCCGGTCGCAGACGGCCAGCACGCCGCACACCTGGTGCCCCTCGTCGCGCAGCGCCTGGAGGGCCTTGATCGTCGAGCCGCCGGTGGTGACCACATCCTCGACCAGCATGCAGCGATCCCCCCGCTCGAGCAGCGGGCCCTCGATCCGGCGCGCGAGGCCGTGGCTCTTGACCTCCTTGCGCACGAAGAACGCCTTCACATCGGCGCCGCCGGCCAGGGCCGCGCAGGCGATCGGGTCGGCGCCCATCGTCATGCCCCCGACGGCCGTGGCCTCCCACCGCGCGGCCTGGGCCGCAACCAGCTCGGCGAGCGCGGTGAATCCCGGCCGGCGCAGGATCGCCCGCTTCGCGTCGATCAGGTACTGGGCGGTGGCGCCGCTGGTCAGCACCACCGTTCCGATGACCAGCGCATGCGCGCGCAGCTCCGCCAGCAGGCGCTGACGGGCATCGGCGGGAAGGGAGGCGGCCTCCACTACCGGTAGACGTCGACGACGTCGCCGAGGGCGAGCCAGTTGTAGATCGAGATCGCGTCCACGATCGGCACCCGCATGCAGCCATGACTGGCGGCGTAGTCGGGCGCCGGGTCATAGCCGTGGATCGCGTAGCCGCCGACGAAGAAGCTCGAGTAGTACATGCCGTCGGGCAGGTAGCCCGGCGTGCGGAGGTAGACGTGGAAGTGGCCGAGGATCGTCGGCGTCAACGCCTTGCCCGAGCTGATCGGATAGATCCGGTAGACCCTGGACCCGTAGATCTCGGCCAGCAGCTGCCGACCCAGGTTGCCCTCGACGTGCTTGCCGTCGTGCGGATGGCGGACCGCGAATGTGCCTCGGCCGTCGAGCAGGGCGCTGATCGTCCGCCCGTCGAGATTCTGGGAGAAGCCCCAGCCGAGAAGCCGGTGATAGGCGTCGAGGGCCAGGCCGGTGTGCGCGTCGTAGACACCGGTCTCGGGAACCCATACGTGCACCGCGTTCAGACGCTGCTGGATCAGGGCCACGAACGTGCCCCGCGAGCCGAAGCCGGCGCTCGCGCCGAGGACGGCGACCGCGCGCCGGCCGGAGAAACCGCGCATCTGCGGCGTGGGGGCATGTCGGACCTGGACGCGCAGAATGCCCGGGCCGGGACTGCGCACTCGCTCAGTGAACAGCCCGGCGTGCCCACCGGGAGATGGCTTGACGCGCAGCCGGCCTGACTTGACCAGCCGGCGGCCGAGATAGGCGCGGACGGTGACCCATTGTCCGGCCACGTACGGGGTGACCCGGCCCTGGAAGCTCAGCGCGCGGCCGGGAACGGTGACCGCGCTGCCGTGCACGAAGAAGGCGTCCGGGAGGAAGAGCCGAACGGCTCCCGGGACCGGGACGGGGGTGGTCCGGAGCGGGGGCGCTGCGGGCGTCGTCGCGGTGGGTGTGGTCGCCGTGGGAGGAGCCCCCGCCTGTCCGGACGAGCCGGCCGCCGGCGCGGGAGTCGGGGCGGCGAGACCGACCAGCCCAACGGCGGTCAGCAGCGACGCGAGCGAGGCGATTCTGAGGCGCACCAGCGAGAGTAAATCAGCGCTCGGCCGCCGGCTTCAGGTCAGGCGCGGGGAGCGCGCCCCCAGAGGCCCCGTGACCAGCCCCACGACCACCCAGGCACCGAGGATCAGCGCCGCGATCTCGCCCGCGTTCCAGCCCAGCTCGTTGACCCCCAGGGCCAGCGCGTTGTTGGCGCTGTGGAGGGCGATGCACGGATACAGCGAGCCGGTTCGCCACCGCACCACACAGAGCACGAAGCCCAGGAAGCCGAGCGGGACGAGGTACTGGACCGGGGCCGAGCTGAGGTGCACCGCGCCGAACAGGATGCCGGTCAGCGCCGCGGCCACCCACACCCCGAGATGGCGCCCGGCCACCCGGATACGCAGGTGGCGCAGCGCTCCGAACACGAAGCCCCGGAAGAACAGCTCCTCACAGATCGGCGCCACCGCGCACACGAACACCGCCGCGCCGACCAGCGCCGCCGTGCTGTGGCTGACTCCGAGCTCGCTGGGCAGCTTGTCCTTGCCATGAAGGTGGACCAGGGCGGCATAGACGGCCGTCAGGATGTAATAGGCGAGCACGGCGAGGATCACCGCCCCCACCCCCCGGCGCAGGGCCACGCGCCGGAAGCCGAAGTCGGCCAGGCTCCCCCCGGGGCTGAGCCGGGCGAAGTAGACCGCCGCGGCCACGAAGCTGAGATCGAACACGATGTCTCCGGCGATGCTGACCGCCGGGGCGGGATGGCCGAGGCGCGAGCCGCCGAGGGCACCGATCACCTCGACCATGATCGTGGCCACGGTGCCCAGGCCCAGGCCCAGCACGATCGCCGCCGGCACCGTCCACAGTGGCCAGGGCGGCACGTCACCCTCGCGGTGTTCCGGGGAGGGTGCGGTGGGCTCCTGCGCCGCCTGCGCGGCGGGCGCGGGTTCCGGCACCGGGGGCGGGGGTCGACCGGCCATCACGCCAAGGGTAGGGACGGCCCGGCTCAGACGATGCGGGCCAGCTCGGACAGGCTGGAGATGGTCTCGGGCCCGTCGTCCGTCTCGGGCCCGTCGTCGGTCTCGGGGCCCCGCGCCTTCCGGGTTCCCGGCTCCCGCTCGCGGCCGGCGCCGGTACGGTCGAGCCAGACGGCCCGCACCCCGGCCGCGCGCGCTCCGGCCACGTCCTCACCGAGCGAATCACCCACGTGGAGGGCGTCTGCGGCCTCGACTCCGGCCAGCGCGAGCGCGGCCCGGAAGATCGCCGGGTCGGGCTTGGCCGCGCCCGATCCCGCAGAGGTCACGACCCCGTCCACCCGCTCGCGGAGGCCGACGCGGCCGAGCACCTCGGGCAGCGAGCTGTCCCAGTTGCTGACCACGAACACACGCAGCCCGCGCTCCCGCGCACCGGCCAGGGCCGGGACGGCGTCCGGGTACACCGTGAAGCGCAGGCTGGCGAGCAGCGCCTCGGCCAGCGCGGCGCCGGACACCCCGGGCAGGCGCCGATCCTCGGGCAGGCCCGAGCGCAGCGCCTCGGCCGCGGAGCGGCGCAGCTCGGCCACGGCGCCGGCATCGGAGGCCGCGTGCATGTGCTGGCGGTAGTAGGCGATCTCGGCGGCCATCGCGCGCTCGGCCTCATCCGGCGAGAGCGTCAGCCCGAACCGGCGGTTCAGCTCGCGGCGCAGGCGCGGGCCGGGCGGGTCAAGGCGGACGAGCGTGCCCATCGCGTCCAGCAGCAGCGCGCGGGCGCGGATTTCCGGCGGCTGCAGGTTTCGTGGCATTTCGGCAGGCTCGTGGGGCTCGGGAGGAGCCGGTGCCGGCGGAACGAAACAGCCTGTTGGCTAGACTGGCTGGTCCGCTCGACCCCGTTCTGCCCGCGCCCGAGCGAGCGCAGTCAGCAGCCCAGCAACCTATCCCATGAGCCGACGCGATCGACAGCGCCGCCGCCGGCGCAACCGCGGATCCGCCCTCAAGCGATTCTTCGCCCTGACCGGTGTCCTGGCCGCATCCGCACTCGTGATCGGGGGCCTGGCCGTGGCCGGCTGGGTCGTCAACGTGGCGCAGTCGGCGCCGGACCTGAGCTCACTGCGCCCCCAGATCGCCGCCACGCCCTCCCAGGTGTTCGCCGCCGACGGCAGCTCGCTGGGCTACATCTGGTCCCCGACGGTGCGCAACCCGCTGCCCGGCCAGGTCATTCCGCAACAGCTCAAGCAGGCCACGATCGCGATCGAGGACCGCCGCTTCTACCAGCATGGCGCGCTCGACTACCAGGGCATCCTCCGCGCCGCGATCCGCGACGCGCTGCACGGCGGCACGAGCCTCCAGGGCGCCTCGACCCTGACCATGCAGCTGGTCGACAACCTCTACCTGCCCAACCGGATCCGGGCCACGCACAACCTGCGCTACAAGATCATCCAGGCCAAGCTGGCGGAGCAGCTCGAGGGGCTGCACCACAAGAACTGGATCCTCACCAGCTACCTCAACAACGTCCCCTACGGGACGGTCGGCGGGCAGACCGCGTACGGCGTCGGGGCGGCCTCCCGGATGTTCTTCAACAAGCCGGTGCAGAAGCTCGACCTCGCTCAGGAGGCCCTGCTCGCCGGCCTGCCCCAGGCACCCTCTCAGTACAACCCGTTCCTCGACCTCACCGCCGCCCGGCACCGCCGCATGGAGGTCCTGCAGGCGATGGTCCAGGCGCATGACATCACGCAGGCCCAGGCCGACACCGCGAACCGCGAGCGGCTTCAGGTCCACCCCGACAGGCTGCTCGTGTACCGCCGTGATCCCTACGTGTTCGACTACATCGAACAGTCGCTCGCCCGGGATCTGTGCCCGCGGACGCCCAACAACTGTCCGGCCCTGAGCCAGGGGGGCCTGAAGATCTACTCCACGATCGACCTGCACAAGCAGGCCCTGGCCGAGCAGGCGATCTTCGCCCACGAGGGCGGCACCGGGCAGCCCGGCTCCGGACTGGCGTCGGTCGACCCGACCAACGGCCACATCCTGGCCATCGCCTCCTCGGGCAACTACAACGTGACCAAGTTCGACTACGCCACCCAGGCGCACCGCCAGCCGGGCTCCTCATTCAAGGTCTTTGTGCTGATGACCCTGATCCACGACTTCCACGGCGATCCCAACCAGACCTACTACAACTCCCATCTGCTGGCCGCCGGCTGGCTGCCCGGCTACCCAACCTACGCGGTGCACACGGCCGAGGACTCCTATCAGGGCAACATCAGCATCACCAAGGCGACGATCCTCTCCGACAACACCGTGTTCGCCCAGCTGGATGCCGATGTCGGGCCGGACAAGGTGCGCGACACGGCCTATGCGATGGGGATCACCACCCACCTCGACGCGCTGCCCGCGGAGGCGATCGGCGGCCTCAGCACCGGAGTGACCCCGCTGGAGATGGCTGACGCCTACGCCACGCTGGCCAACGGCGGCAGCCACATCCCGCCGACGATCATCGGCAAGGTCGTGTTCCCGGACGGGAGCGTGCGCAACTTCGGCGATCCGCCCCACAAGCAGGTGTTCACCGACGGCGAGGCGTATGCCGCCACCTCGGTCCTCAAGGGCGTGATCACCAGTGGCACCGGGACCGCCGCCAACTACGGCTGCCCGGCGGCGGGCAAGACGGGCACCGCCGAGAACTTCGAGAACGCCTGGTTCGTCGGGTACACGCCGCGGATGTCGACGGCGGTCTGGGTCGGCTACCCGCAGGGCAACATCCCGATGGCCAACGGCTTCGGCGGCACCCTGGCCGCGCCGATCTGGCACGACTACATGCAGGCGGCGTCGGGGGGCTACTGCGGCGACTTCCCGCTGCCGACCACGCCGTTCAGCGGCACGCCCTTCTTCGGTCCCCACGCCAGCACCGGCAGCCCGTCGACGGTGCCCAAGACCGGCGGGGGCAAGACGAGCACCAACCCCTATAACAACCCCAGCCTGTTCGCTCAGCCGCCCCAGCCCGGGCCGGCCGCGGGGACGCGAACCACCCCGTCCCCGACCGGCAGCGGGGGCACCGGTCTGAGCGGCACCACCACGCACGGGAACGGCAACAAGAAGCACTGAAGGCCCCCGCGCTGAGGCCTGAGCGGAGGGTTCGCCCGCGCCGGTGGCGCCTCGCCGGCGCCGGCGGCTGGTAGCTTTGTCAGCCGGGTGTGCGCGTCCGCACGCCCCCAACCCCATCTCATCTGCGTATGCCCAAAGAAGAAAAGGTCGAACTCGAAGGCGAGGTCGTCGAGGCTCTCCCGAACGCGATGTTCCGGGTGAAGCTCGACAACATGGATCGCGTCGTGCTCGGACACGTGGCCGGCAAGATGCGGCGCTTCCGCATCCGGATCCTGCCCGGCGACCGCGTGCGGGTCGAGCTCTCGCCCTACGACCTGGACCGCGCGCGGATCGTCTACCGCCACCGCTGAGGGAGGCCCCGCCAGGTTGCGGGAACTGGAGCTGATCGAGGCCCTGGAGCGCGTGCTGAGGCCCGGCGGACCGCGGACCCTGCGCTGGCTGGGCGACGACGCAGCGGTGATCCGTGCCCGCCCGTACGCCGTGACCTCCGTGGACACCATGGTCGAGGGAGTCCACTTCCGACATGGCGAGCTCTCTCCGGAGGAGATCGGGCACCGCGCAATGGCCGCTGCCCTGTCCGATCTGGCGGCGATGGCCGCCGATCCCGGTGAGGTCTACCTGTCGCTCGCCTTCCCGCCCGGGATGGCGCTCGAGGCGGCCACGTCCGTGGCCCGAGCCGCCCAGGACCTGGCCGGACGCTATGGATCCGGGATCTGCGGCGGCGACGTCACCGCCGGCGCCGAGCTGATGGTCTCGGTGACGGTGATCGGATGGGCCGATGATCCCGGCGCCCTGGTCGGTCGCGGCGGCGCGCGAGAAGGGGATCTCCTGGCGGTCACGGGAGAGCTCGGCGGTGCCGGAGCGGGCCTCGCCCTGCTCGAGGGGCGAGCCACCGGGCGCGGGCTGCCCGAGCCGGTCCGCGCCGAGCTCCACCGGCGCTACGCGCGCCCCGAACCCCGGATTCCGGCCGGCCGATGGCTGAGCGAGCACGGTGCCACCGCCCTGATCGACATCTCCGACGGCCTGGCCACCGATGCCCGCCACCTCGCCGTGGCCGGTGAGGTGCGGATCGAAATCGAGCTTGACCGGCTGCCGCTGTCCGCCGGGGTGACCGAGGTCGCGCTAGAGCTCGGTCGCAACCCGTGGGAGCTGGCCGCCACCGCCGGCGAGGACTTCGAGCTCTGCGTCACGCTCCCCGCCACCGCGCTGGCCGCAGCTTCGGCCGGGGAGACACCGGTGACCCGCGTCGGCCGCGTCGCGGCGGGAACCCCAGGGCTGGTCTTCTCGGGCCCCGGAGCCGGCGCGGGCGCCCTGACCGGCTACGAGCACTCGGGCTGAGGGTACGGCGGGCCGTCCACGGCCAGGCGTGCGCCGAGCAGCCGGCGCAGAATCGCATCGGCCACCTTCTCGGTGTCCACCCGATACTCCCCACGTCCGATCTGCTCCTGAATCTGAATGAGGCGCAAGGCTTCCTGTCCTTCCGCTATGGGCACGGTTCGCCGGTTCAACTTGGCCTCAGTGTCGGCCGCGCAGCGTTACCGCTGGACGGGACCTACCCGAATTTGGACAATCGTCGCAGCGGCTCACGCCGGTCCGAGCGGCTGCACCCGGCCCAGGCGCGCGAACACGATGATCCGCTGCGCGGCCGAGTACAGCGGATTGCAGGCTGACAGGACGAGCCGGTCATAGCCGACGTTCCGGGTCACTCCCACGGCGGTCGGCAACACGATCCGGTGGCCCTGGACGACGTAGGTGAAACGCCCGTAAGGCATCGTGAGGACGATCCGGTCGCCGGAGGTCAGCTCGTTGATGCGCCTGAACGGCGCCAGATAGGTGGTTCGGTGCCCGGCGACGGCCACCGTCTGGCCCATGCCGGGCAGCGCCGTGCCCGGGTAGTGCCCCGGGCCCTTCTCCAGGCTGAGCGCATCGGTCCCCTGAACGATCGTGTAGCCGGCCCCGATCCGGGCGGCGTAGATGTAGCCCAGGGCATCACCGGTCTTGACCTGCCGCTCCTCGCGGCGGGCCAGATAGGCGATCCGCTGCTCGCGCGAGCGCAGGCCGGCCAGCGCCTCACGGTCGAGAACCGACAGCGGCGCTGTGCGATAGCTCAGGTAGTGGCGGTCGACCGAGCCGCGCATGACCAGGGCGATCGCCGCGGTGACCGGCTCCTGCCAGACCAGCGTCACGGCCGCGTCCAGGACCATCAACAGGCCGGACAGGATCAGCACGGAGGAGATGTCGCGGAGCAGGCGCCGCACGGTCAGATCGTACGACCGGCCTGCGGCCGCCGAGCGGGGTCAGCGCCGGAGCGCCGACTCGGTTCCGCCCAGCGACCCCGGCCCGGCGTAGCTCACCGGACCGCGGACGGTGACCGGCACCTGCTCGGGCCGCGGCTGTCGGGCGGCCAGCAGGAGCACGCTTGAGACGACCACCCCACAGCCCACCAAGACGCTCCATTCGAGCACCGCCAGCAGGCTGACAGCGTGCCCGGCGAGCATCAGCACCGCGCTCCAGGCCAGCTCGAGGGGCGTGTAGCCGACGCTCGCGCCGTAGTAGGCGACCACACCCGCCACCGGCGCCAGTCCCAGCAGCAGCAGGACCAGGCGGGCCGGCATCGGCGCGCGCAGATCGGGGCTGATCGCGGCCAGCCACAGGTGCAGCGCCGGCACCGCCAGCAGGGCCGCGAACGGGTTGGCCAGCCAGATGGCCACGGTGGCCGCGCACATGACCACCAGAACGGCGGCCACGATCCCCTCATGGTGCTCGGTCAGGATCCGCTTGCGCGGGCCCCGGCCGGCGGCGAAGCGCAGCGCCGTCGGGCGCAGGAGCGCAAAGGCCCCCAGCACGACGGCCACGGCCACAACCAGGATCAACACCGCCCCGGTGTGCGGGGCGATGGCCGCCGCGGGCAGGGGGGCGGGGGGCGCCACCGCGATCGCCCCGACCAGGCTCGCGGCGAGCAGGAACAGGGCGGCCAGGAAGAACGGAGCGCCCGCCGCCAGCACCACCACCAGCCAGCGCCCGACGCGCTGTCCGTGACGGCGCGCCCGCGCGAGTCCGTCGATCGTGGTCATCAGCACCGGGACGATCAGGGCCAGGATGCATAGCGACAGCGCCCACTCGGGCACCTGCTTGCCGCTGAAGATCAGATAGGCGCTCGGAGCAGGGATATCACGGCCGCTGTCGAGCGCTGAGATGGTCGACAGCACCGAGCGCCCGACCGAGTCCAGCTGGTCCGGCCCGGCCACCTGCGCGCTGGCCGACGGTCCCTGCTCACCAGAGAGCGAGAGCAGGACGGCCGGGATCCCCTGGGCGCCGAAGGGCGCCTGGGCAGACGTGCTGAGCGGAAAGGCGAGGTGCGCGAACTGGCCGAACAGGCTCGCACCGGTGGTGGTCATCGCCGCCTGCTGGCTGAGCTGCGCGCCGAGGGTGGTGCGGAGCAACGGCGGGGCGACGGCCTGGACCCCCGACCACGGGACCACGATCGGTTGGCGCACGTGGGCGCTGGCCAGGTCGCCGAGGGCGATCACGGCGTCAACCGGGCCACCCAGGCTCGCGGCCAGGCGGAGCGTTCCCGCGGTGCCCTCGGTGCCGGTGGTGGAGACGAGCACGATCGTCCGGTGCAACGTCTCCCCGGCCAGGACACGGGCCAGCTCGAGCTCGGTGGCGGTGCCGGACAGCGCCGCGGTGGCCGGCGAGCCGCGGGCATCGCGGGCGGCCAGGATGACGATGCTGCCGCTCTGGATGCCGGGGCGCGTGGCGATCACGTTCTCCAGGGTCCGCGGACCCGAGGCGGTCTGACCCGAGAACACGTCGGTCGTCACGGTGAACCCGTCGTGGCCGAAGGCGCCGGCCATCGCGGTGGCCAGAGCGCGATCGTTCGCAGATCCCGGGGCCCGGTTCGGATACAGGGTGGCGAGCCGCGACATCCGGCTGAACACGTTCTGACCGTTGAAGGCGTCGGGAGCCAGCGTGGCGGGCAGCGGCGCGGGCTGGTCCGAGAAGGAGAAGCCCAGCACGAGCACCGCCAGCGCGACAACAACCAGACCGGTCCGGTAGATGCGACCGTCGAGCATCAAGCGACTTTATAGCGGGGTCGGGCGGCCCCCGGGGACTGCCCCCGGCCTGCCGGAGGGGCCGGGCCATTACGCTTCACATCTGGAGAGAGAGTGGCCGACCGTTCAGCACGCATCCTGCTCGTTGACGACGAGCAGTCGATCCAAACGCTGCTCTCCTATCCGTTGCGCAAGGAGGGCTACGAGGTCGTTCAGGCCACGGACGGCCGCCAGGCCCTGGAGCTGTTCGATCAGCAGGCCTTCGATCTGGTCGTGCTCGATGTGATGCTGCCGCAGGTGGACGGTCTCGAGGTCTGCCGGCGGCTGCGCAGTCAGAGCTCCGTGCCGATCATCATGCTGACCGCCAGGTCGGAGGAGATCGACAAGGTGGTCGGGCTCGAGCTCGGAGCCGATGACTACATCACCAAGCCGTTTTCACTGCGGGAGTTCTCGAGCCGGATCAAGGCGGCGCTGCGCCGCCAGGAGATGAGCCGGCCGCCGGAGACGGCGGCCGATGAGACGCCGCTCGAGATCGGCGGCCTGCGGATCGACTTCCCGAAGCGGACCGTTCGCGCGCGGGGCGCCGACGCCCAGCTCACCTTCGTGGAGTTCGAGATTCTCGCCGCGCTGGCCCGCGCTCCCGGGCGTGTGTTCACGCGCGACATGCTGCTGTCGCGCATCTGGGGGGACTCGGCTTACCGGGATCCGCGCACGATCGACGTCCACATACGCCATCTGCGCGAGAAGGTGGAGCGCGATCCCAAGGACCCGGAGTATCTGTTCACGGTACGCGGGGTCGGCTACCGGTTCCGCGATACCGAGCCCTGACCACGAGCCGGTGTGCGCGTGCGCCTCTCGCTGAGCAACCGGCTCACCCTGATCTTCGGCGCCATCATGCTGCTGTCGATCGGGGCCCTGTATCTGTACGTGGCGCCGGGTATCCAGTCCCGGCTGCTGGGCGCGAAGCTGCAGGAGCTGGCCACCTCCGTCAGCGCCCACGCCGGCCCGCTGCGCCGCACGGTGGGGAGCTCGACCTCGCTTCCGGAGGTCCGGGAGCTGGTCATTCGCGTCGCCGGCGCCTCCGGGGACCGGATCACGCTCCTGTCGGTGAACGAGGCCCAGGGCTCGCATCAGCTGGCGGTGGTCGCCGATTCGACCAATCCCGCCGCCGCCGGCGAGCTCCGGTTCCCGCTCGCGAGGCGAGCCATCGCCCGCGGCCGCCTGGTCACCGGCACCGAGTCGGCCCCGTCCCGCACGACGGCCGAGGCGGCGGTTCCGGTCCGCTACGCCGGGCGGGTGGCGGCGGTGATCGTGTTCTCGGCGCCGGTCTCGGACATCGTGCGCGCGGGAACGACGGTTCGCCACCAGATCCTCGTGGCGGGCGGGATCGCGCTGGCGGTGGCCCTGATCGCCGGCTACCTGGTCGCACGCTGGCTGGCGCAGCGGGTCCGCCGCTTGGAGCGCGCCGCCAAGCGCGTGGCGGCTGGGGAATTCGGCCAGCCGATCCGAGTTGGCTCCTCCGACGAGCTCGGGCAGCTGGCCGGCACCTTCAACGAGATGCAGCAGCAGCTCGAGCAGCTCGACCTCGCCCGCAAGAAGTTCATCGCCACCGCTTCCCATGAGCTGCGCACGCCGGTGTTCTCCCTGGGCGGCTTCCTGGAGCTGCTCGAGGACGAGGAGCTCGATGCCGAGACCCGCCGCCGGTTCCTGGATCAGGTCGGCGATCAGGTGCGGCGGCTGGGCAAGCTGTCGGTCGACCTGCTCGATCTCTCCCGCCTGGAGGCCGGGTCGCTGGATCTGAGCCCGGAGGACGTCGACCTGAGCGAGCTGACGCGTTCAGTCTCGGGTGAATTCGAGCCCGCCCTGGCCCAGCACGACTCCCGGCTCGAGCTGCGGCTTCCCGCCCGGCGCCTGGAGGTGCAGTGTGATCCGGTGCGCGTGGCCCAGATCATGCGCATCCTGATCGACAACGCCCTGACCCACACTCCCCCGGGCACCAAGATCACGGTCACCGCCGGGCGGGAGAACGGCAGCATCCGTCTGGGGGTGCGCGACGACGGGCGGGGAATCGATCCGGGCGTGGCCAGGCGCATCTTCGAGCCCTTCTACACCGCCGATGACGCCCAGGGCTCGGGCCTCGGCCTGGCCATCGCCCGGGAGCTGGCCGAGCGCATGTCCGGCACCCTGTCGGTCAGCTCGGCCCCCGGCAACACCGAGTTCCGGCTCGAGCTGCCCGGCGCGTGAGGCTCTATCCGGCTCCGTGCGCGGGCCGGGCGGTCCCTCAGCCCAGGCCGGCCCAACCGTCCAGCAGCGCCAGCCATACCTCGCTCCGGGTCGGGAAGGGCGGGATCGCGTGCTGCAGGCGCTCGCGGGGGACCTCGGCGACGATCGCGATCGTGGCCGCCGGCAGCCAATCGGCCACCTCGGGGCCGGCGAAGGTCGCCCCGATGATCAGATCCCGGTCGCGGTCGACCACGATCCGCGCGCCCGATCGCGCCCCCTTGCCGATGAAGCTCGCGCCCGGAGTGCGCTCGATCTCGGCGTCCACCGCCTCGGCGCGGATGCCCTCCGCGAGCGCTGCGGCCAGGGTCAGTCCGACCGCCGCCACCTGGGGTTCGGTGAACACCACGCGGGGCGAGCCGGGACCGTCGCTGCGCGCACGCATCGGGTGGCCCAGGATGTTGGCCGCGGCCACCCGAGCCTGGTACTTGGCGGCATGCGTGAGCAGCGCCCGGCCGTTGACGTCTCCCACCGCGTAGAGCCAATCCCGGCCCGCGACCCGCATGCGGTCATCGACATCGATCACCTCGCCGGGCGCGAGCCCAACCGTTTCCAGCCCGAGCGCACCGGTGTGAGGCCGGCGGCCGACCGCCACCAGCAGCTCGTCACCGATCAGCTCGTCACCGTCGGCCAGGGTGAGAACTATCCCCCGGGACTCGCGCCGAGCCGCGCCCACCCGCGCCTCGCGACGGATCTCGACGCCGAGCTCGCGCAGGCTGTCGGTGAGCAGATCCGCAACGAACGGCTCCTCCCCGGGCAGCAGGCGCGTCTCCGCCTCGACCAGGATCACCCCAGCGCCAAGGCTCGCCCAGGCCTGTGCCAGTTCGCAGCCGACGACGCCGCCGCCGAGCACCAGCAGGCGGTTCGGCACCGCCCTGGCCGTGGTGCCCTCGCGACTCGTCCACGGGTCGATCTCGTCCAGCCCGGGGATCGACGGGATCAGTGCGCCGCTGCCGACCGCAACCACCACCGCCCGGCGGGCGCTCAGCCGCTCCCCGCCCACGACCACCGCGCGGACGCCGTCCAGCCGAGCCTGTCCCCGGAGCAGGCGAATCCGCTTGTCCTCGAGCCACCCTAGCTGGGCCGAGTCATCGAGGTCGTGGATCACCTGGTCGCGGCGGTCGAGCACGGCCTGGGGGTCCAGGGGGCCGGTCACCGCCTCGCGGGCGCCGGGCACGCGCCTGACCTCGGCCAGGAGCTCGGCCGGGCGCAGCAGCGCCTTGGCCGGCATGCACGCCCAGTAGGCGCACTCGCCGCCGATCAGCTCGCGCTCGATCAGGGCGACGTCGAGCCCGGCGTCGGCCAGCCGGCCCGCGCACACCTCCCCGGCCGGTCCGGCGCCAATCACGATCACGTCGTGCTCGCTCATCCGCGCCGTGAACCGTAATGAGGCGCTGGTACCGGCGGGCTAGTGCCCCGAGTCGGAAATTCGGGCACTAGATCTCGCGCAGCCGGCCGGTCTCCACCTCGTAGACGAAGCCGCGAACCGACTCCTTGTGAGGGATGAACGGCGAGGCCCTGACCCGGGCGATCGACTGGCGCACGTCGGCGTCGAGGTCGCCGAAGGCCTCGGCCGCCCACGCGGGCCGGATGCCGGTGTCCTGCTCGATCTCGGCCCTGAAGCTGTCGTCGGTGAAGGTGAGCATCCCGCAGCCGGTGTGGTGGATGAGGACGATCTCCTCGGTCCCGAGCAGGCGCTGGGAGATGGCCAGGCTGCGGATCGCGTCATCGGTTACGACGCCACCGGCATTGCGGATCACGTGCGCGTCGCCATTGCCGAGACCGAGCAGGCGGTGGACGTCCAGGCGGGCATCCATGCAGGCGACCACGGCCAGCTTGCGCGCGGGGGCGGCGGGCAGGTCGCCCCCGTCGAACCGGGCGGCGTACTCGGCGTTGCGGGCGACCAACTCGTCGGTCTGGCTCATGCTGTCTCTCCGGGGACGGGGTTCATCTCTACACGACTGGGCAACCACTAGTTTCCCCGAGCATGGGTACCCAATCGCAGGCCGCGGAGCAGCGCCGGCAGCTCGTGCTGGACCTGGGACTGCGGCTGCGCGAGCGGGTGCTCCCCGAACTGGGCGGCTTCGCGGGCCGGGCGCACGCCGGCGACGGGGCCGGAGGTGACATCACCTTCGCCGTCGACGAGGTCGCCGAGGCGGCACTCGAGGAGTTCCTGGCCGAGCGCGCCCCGGAGCTGGCCTACTACTCCGAGGATCGCGGCCTGGTTGGGTCCGGCGCCGCGACGGAGGTGCTGGTGGTCGACCCGATCGACGGCACCCGGCCGGCCATGGCCGGCCTGGAGGCGGCCTGCGTGGCCGTCGCGCTGGCCCCGCTCGGCGACGGCGCGCCGACGATGGGCGAGCTGACGGCGGGCTGCGTGGTGGAGATCAAATCCGGCCACTGGTTCCTGGCCGGGCGCGGCCGCGGAGTCGAGCTGTCGACCGGGAGGCCGCGGCTCAGTCCCAACCGCGATCCGCGGCGGATGTTCTGGAGCTACGGATTCCGCGGCCGGCCGGCCCGGGCCACGGTCGAGGTGCTCGCCGAGCTGATCGACGGATCCTCCGTGGGAGGCGGGACGTTCGAGCTCGGCAGCCAGGCCTTCTCGATGACGCGGATCATCACGGGACAGCTGGACGCAGTAGTGGAGGTGGGCTCGCGGATGGTCGACGAGGTCCCGGGCATGCGCGCGGAGTTCGAGCGGATCGGTGGCGGCCAGATCCTCAACAACTCGCCCTACGATCTGGCCGCGCCATGGCTCTGCCTGCGCGAGGCGGGGGGAGTGATCAGCGACGGCTGGGGCCGGCCGCTCGACGACCGTCCGCTGCTCGGGTCCGGACACGAGTTCCAGATGTCCTCGATTTCGGCCGCCAACCCGGCGCTGCACCGGACACTGGTGACGGCCGTCGAGGCGGGCGTCAGGCGCCTGCGCGGTGGTGACAGCTGAACCTCCGGTTATGGTGCGGCTCGTAGGAGTCGCTCCTGGCCATGCTTCAGCCCGTCTCCGTCGCCCACAAGCACCTCTCCGACTACGCGAGCATTGTCGGTCGCCCGCTGGTCGAGGAGATCCGCGAGCGGGCTGCGCGGCTGGCCGGCCGCCGGATCCTCCACGTCTCGGCCACGGCCTTCGGCGGCGGCGTCTCGGAGATCCTCTACACGCTGGTCCCGCTGATGATCGACGTCGGCCTGGACTGCCACTGGCAGGTCATCTACGGCCGTGAGGAGTTCTTCCACGCCACCAAGCAGATGCACAACGCACTGCAGGGCGCCCCCGAGGATCTGACGAACGAGCAATGGGACACGTGGCGGCGCTTCAACGAGATCAACGCCCAGCAGCTGGGCGGGGACTGGGACATGTGCATCGTGCACGATCCACAGCCGGCGGCCCTGGCCTCACTGATTCCCGAGCGCGCCCGCCACTGGATCTGGCGCTGCCATATTGACCTGTCAACCCCCCATCCGGACACGCTGGCCCAGCTCGCCGGGTATTTCGACCCCTACGAGGCGGCCGTGTTCCACATGCCGGCCTACGTGCCCCCGGGAATCGACGGGCGCGCCCACATCGTCCCCCCGGCGATCGACCCGCTGGCGCCCAAGAACATGGCCTTCTCGCCCGAGGATGCGGTCTACATCTGCGAGCAGTTCGGCGTCGACGTCGACCGGCCGTTGCTCTGCCAGGTCTCGCGCTTCGATCCCTGGAAGGACCCGATCGGCGTGATCGACACCTACCGGCTCGTCAAGGCCCAGATGCCGGAGGTGCAACTGGCCCTGGTCGGCTCGATGGCCACCGATGACCCCGAGGGGTGGGACTTCTTCAACGCCACGGTCGCCCATGCCGACGGGGACCCCGACATTCACATCTTCAACAACCTCAACAATGTCGGCGCGATCGAGGTCAACGCCTTCCAGTCCCACTGTGACGTGGTCATCCAGAAGTCGACCCGCGAAGGATTCGGGCTGACGGTGACCGAGGCGCTCTGGAAGGCGCGCCCGTTCATCGGGGGCGCGGTGGGGGGAATCCCGCTCCAGGTCTCGGACGGAGAGACCGGCTTCCTGGTCTCGAGCGTCGAGCAATGCGCCGAGCGGGCCCTGCAGATCCTGTCCGATCCGGGCCTCGGCAAGCAGCTGGGTCGGGCCGGCAAGGAGTCCGCGCGGCAGCGCTTTCTGATGCCGCGGCTGCTGCGCGATTGGCTGGTGCTGTTCGAGCTGTTGGCCACCTGACCCCGTCGGCATGATTTAGTGAAAGGCGATGTCGGCCGACACCCCGCTCGTCCTCGTCTCCAACCGAGGCCCGGTCACCTTCCAGCCCGGCGGGGAGATCAAGCGGGGCACCGGTGGTCTGGTCACCGCCCTGATCGGCCTCGCCTCGCACCGGCCGGTGACCTGGGTCGCGTCGGCCATGACCGACGAGGACATCGCCGCTGCGCAGCGCGCCGACGGCCGCCCGTTTCCGGTCAATACGCCCGACGGCGACGAATATCGGGTGAAGCTGGTCGCATCGGAGGCCGACGCCTACGAGGGCTTCTACAACATCATCGCCAACCCGATGCTGTGGTTCATCCAGCATTACCTGTGGGATCTGAGTAACGCGCCGGACATCCGCCGGCATGAGACGGAGGCCTTCGAGTTCGGCTACAACGCCGTCAACGAGGACCTGGCCCGCGCCGTCCTGGAGGAGGTCGAGGACATCGAGAAGCCCGTGGTCATGGTTCATGACTACCACCTGTACACGCTTCCCGGGCTGATCCGCCGCGCGCGTCCCGACGCCTTCCTGCACCACTTCATCCACATCCCGTGGAGCCAGTCGGACTCCTGGCGTGTGCTGCCCTCGGTGATCCGCACCGAGATCTATGAGGGCATCCTGTCCAACGACATCATTGGCTTTCACACCCGCCACTACCGCCACAACTTCCTCCAGTGCTGTGAGGATCTGATGGGGCTCGAGGTCGATTTCGACTCTGGCGTGGTTCGGTGCGACGGGCGCGAGGTATGGGTGCGGGCCTATCCCCTGCCGATCGATTGCCGCGCCATCCAGAACACTGCCCGCCGGCCCCGGGTGCACGAGTTCGAGGGCGAGCTGCTGCGCCGCCGCCGGGACCATCTGATCCTGCGGGTGGACCGCGCGGACCTGAGCAAGAACGTCCTGCGCGGGTTCGGCGCGTTCGACATCTTCCTGGAGCAGCACCCCGAGTTCCGGGAGAAGGTCACCTTCATCGCCCAGCTGATGCCGTCCCGAACCGATGTGCCCGAGTACGCCGAGTACCTGGAGCGGATCGAGGCCGTGGTGGCGGTGGTCAACCACCGCCACGGCTCACCGGACTGGATGCCGATTCAGCTCAAGCTGCGCGACGATCTCGAGGAGGCGGTGGCCGCCTACAAGCACTACGACGTGCTGATCGTCAATGCCATGTTCGACGGCATGAACCTGGTCGCCAAGGAGGGGCCGATGGTCAATGAGCGGGCCGGCGTCTCGGTGCTCTCGGAGAACACGGGCGCCCATGAGGAGCTGGGCGAATTCGCGCTGTCGGTGAATCCGTTCGATCTCCAGGAGCTGGCCGACTCGATTCACGCCGCGTTGACCATGCCGGTGCCGGAGCGCCGCCGGCGTCACGAGGGCCTGAAGTCGATCGTCACCGCCCGCGACCCGGGTGACTGGATCGATGATCAGCTGGCCGACATCCGCGCCAAGGAGCGCGCCGAGCCGGGTTAGACCCGGCGCCGGCGGCGGCTCAGCTGAGCGTCCGGCCCTCGCTCAGGCGAGCGATGTACTCCGCGATCCGCTGCGCGCGGCGCTCCGGAGTGCGCACGTTGTGCAGGCGGTAGAGGAAGGCGTAGCGTCGGGCCCCGGTCAAACTGGCGAAGAACTCGGCCGCCCTGGGGTTCTCGTCCAGCGCCCGCTGGAGGTCCTCGGGCACCGAGGCCCGGCTCTGCGGCTCGTAGGCCGCAGCCCAGCGCCCGTCCGCCTGCGCGGCCTCCACCTCAGCGCGCCCGGCCGGGTGCATGCGACCGGCCTCGATCAGCGCCAGCGCCTTCTCGCGGTTGACCTGTGACCAGCGGCTGCGCGGGGCCCGGCGCGTGAACCGCTGCAGGAAGAAGATCTCATCGAGCGACTTGCGCTGCCCGTCAATCCAGCCGTGGCAGATCGCCACGTCCAGCACCTCGGGATAGGCGACGGTCCGCACGGGAGCGGACTTCTTGGCGATTCTGAGCCAGACCCCGGAGCGGTCGGCATGATGCTCGCGCAGCCACGCCTCCCAGGCGACGTGGTCGGCGAACTCGAGGACCTCGGGCGCGGGAGGATCGGTGGCGGACGGCCTCCGGGTGGCCATGGCGCCATGTTGCCAGCCGCTATAGTCGGGCGCCGCCCCGACCGGGCGCTCTTTCACCATGGCCAGCACCCCCACGATCTACGACCTGATGCTCGTCCTGTCGGCCACCGCCGATGAGGAGCGACGGGCCAAGGTGCTCTCCGACGTGGAGAACCTGATCACGTCGGGTGGCGGCACGCTGGAGCGCAACGACGACTGGCACATGCGCACCCTCGCCTACGAGATCCGCCACCAGCGTGAGGGTGAGTACCACCTGATCCAGTTCGCCGGCCCGAGCTCACTGCTGGAGACGCTGTCGCACACGCTGCGCATCGATGACGGCGTGCTGCGCTTCCGGATCATCAAGAACCTTCCCGGCACGCCGCCGCCCCCGGACGCCCCTCCGCCGGTGGCCACGGCCGTGCCCGCCGAGTCCTAGTCGCCCCGCCGGCAGCGCGGCGGGCTCGGCCGCGCCACTTGCCCCGCCGGCCCGGGTTCTCCTCTCCAGCACTCCCGGCCGATCTGAAGCTGCTGGCGGTCGGGCGGCTCGGGGCCGGCTTGCCTCCCGCCGGTCGGCGGTTTAGCATGAAAGTGGGGTGTTTGGCCTTTCCGGGCCTCTCTTAGGAGCTTTAGACGTGGAATGCGCGACATGCGGGCGGTTGAGCCCCCCGGACGCCACCTTCTGCAGTGGCTGTGGCGCTCCCCTGCGCAGCGCATGCCCCGGCTGCGGCCGGGTCAGCCCGGACGGAGCCGCGTTCTGCATCGGCTGCGGGACGCGCCTTCAGGCGCCCGATCCGGCGCCCGGTGCCGCGACGCGGGGCGGGGAGCGACGTCACCTGACGGTGATGTTCTGCGATCTCGTCGACTCCACCCGGCTGGCCGGTGAACTGGACCCGGAGGACATGCGCGACTTGGTGATCGCCTATCAGCGCGTGTGCTCGGAGGCAATCGCCGAGTTCTCCGGCTTTGTCGCGAACTACCTCGGCGACGGCGTGCTGGCCTATTTCGGCTACCCCGACGCTCACGAGGATGACGCCCGGCTGGCCGTGGCGGCCGGTTGCGCGATCGTGGCCGCGGTCGAGGAGCTGAGCTCGAGACTCGGCCGGACCGACATCGCCGCCAGGGTCGGCCTGCACACCGGCGAGGTCGTTGTGATGGGCAGCGGCGCGGGCGCCGGCGCCGAGCACGACATCGTCGGCGAGACGCCGAACATCGCGGCGCGCCTGCAAACGGCGGCCCGCCCCGGAACGGTGATCATCAGCGGCCACACGCGCCACCTGGTGGAAGGGTTCTTCTCCCTGGAGCCGGTCGGCGACCTCGTCCTCAAGGGCGTCACCCGGCCGGTTGCGGGGTTCCAGGTGCTCGGAGCCACGGAGGCCCGGACCCGGCTCGACGCCGGGGCCGGACGGGGTCTGACCCCGTTCGTGGGCCGTGAGGACCAGTTCGCCCAGCTCCTGGAGGATTGGCGCGCCGCCGGTCAAGGGGCCGGGCGGGTGGTCCTGCTCAGCGGGGAGCCGGGGATCGGGAAGTCGCGCCTGGCCCATGAGCTGCTCAGGCACGCCGCGGCCAACGGCAACCGGACCTTGCGCCTGCGCTGCTCGCCGTACAACACCCGGAGCACGCTGTTTCCGTTCGTCGAGCATCTGCTCCGGGTCGCCGTCGGCGGCGAGCGCGAATCCGCCGATCCGGCGCGCCGGCTGGATGCGCTCGAGGCCCACCTCACCCAGCTGGAGATGGATCCGCTGACCGCCGCCCCGCGGATCGCCGAGCTGCTGACGATCCCGACCGACGGCCGTTATCCCGCTTCCCCGGACTCCGCCGACCGCCGCAAGCGGCGCACCCTGGAGGTCCTGTTCAACTGGATCCTGGCCCAGTCTCGCCACGAGCCTCTGGTCGCGGTCGTCGAGGATGTGCAGTGGATCGATCCGACCACGCTCGAGTTGCTGAACAGCTTCTTCGGCCCCGAGGCCGTACCGAGGGTCCTGCTGGTACTCACGCACCGAGCAGACTTCGTGCCCCCGTGGGTCCACCGCGGCCACGTCCGTCACATCGCTCTGGAGCGGCTCGGGACCGACGCGATCCGCGCCATCGTGCACGAGCTGACCGGCGGCCGAGCGCTCCCGCACGAGCTCGAGACGGCGATCGGCACGCGCACCGACGGGGTCCCCCTGTTCGTGGAGGAGGTCACCCACGCCGTGCTCGAATCCGGCTGCGTTGAGGAGCGCTCGGGGCGTCTGGTCGCGGCGGCCAACCTGCCCGAGCGGCTCGTGCCCTCCACCCTCCGGGAATCCCTGATGGCCCGGTTGGACGGGCTCGGCGAGGCCCGCGATGTGGCTCAGGTGCTGTCCGTGGTGCGCCGCGCGGCGTCGTTTGACCTGCTGCGCCGGGTTTCCGACCTCGACGACGGCGAGCTCGAGGCGGGTCTTGACCGGCTCGTCCAGGCGGACCTGGCCCGGCGCCGGCACTCACTGGCCGGGGAGAGCTACGTCCTCAAGCACTGGCTGGTGCAGGATGTGGCCTACGAGTCGCTGCTGCGCAGCGCCCGGCGTCGCTATCACGAGCGCATCGCCACCGCTCTGCCGCGCGAGCTGCCCGAGATCGTCGAGACCCAACCCGAGTTCCTGGCCTACCACCTGATCCAGGCCGGCCAGGAGGGGAAGGCCATCTCCTACCTGCTGCGGGCCGGACTGCTCGCCCATCGCCGGTCAGCCAACACCGAGGCGATCGAACATCTGCAGCGTGCGCTGGAACTGGTCCGGGGGCAGCCCGTTGCCGATCGCGACCGGCTGGAACTGGCGCTGCTGAATGCGCTCGGCGCCCCGCTGACCGCAGCCAAGGGCTACAGCGTCCCCGAGGTCGAGCGCGTCTACACCCGGGCCGGGGAGCTGTGCCGCGCACTCGGAGACGACGAGACGCCCGAGTTCTTCCGGGCCCTGTACGGCACCTGGCGCGTGCACTTCATGAGCGCCGCCTACACGCGGGCGCTCGAGTTCGGCCAGCAGCTGCTGCGACTGGCCGAGGCGAGCGGCAACGGCACCCAGCTCGGGGCGGCCCACCGTGCGCTGGCCAGCACGCTGTTCTACCTCGGTGACGATCCGGCGGCCGCGCACGAGCACCTCAGCCAGGTCATCACCTCCCAGGCCCTGGAGCGCAACCGCACGAGCTTCATCGATGAGCTGCACGATGTCGTCGATCCATGGATCACCTGCCACGCCTACCAAGCCTGGGCGCTGTGGATGACCGGGCGCCCCACCGAGGCGCGCCGGATGAGCGATCGCGCGCTGGAGCTCTCCAAGGAGCTTCAGCACCCGTTCACTCGAGCGCTGGCGCTCAGCTTCGACTCCTGGCTGTGCCAGTGGCAGGGCGACGTGGAAATGGTCCGGGAGCGCGCCCGGGACGCCCTCGCGGTGGCCAAGGAGCAGGGCTTCGCCTTCTGGATCGGATGGGACGAGATCATGCTCGGCTGGGCCGAGGCGGCAACGGGAAATCACGAGGAGGGGCTGGCGATAATGACCCGGGGACTGGCCGAGTGGCGGGCCGTCGGGTCAGAGCTCGGCACCACGTACTTCTTCACCCTGACCGCCGACGCACAGCGGACCGCAGGGCGTCTGGACGAGGCGTGGCGCTCGCTGGACGCCGCCGATGAGGTATCCGTGCGGACAGGCGAGGGCTGGTGGCGGCCTGAGGTCCTGCGGCTCAGGGCCGAGCTGCTCTGCCGGCGCGGCGCGCCGGCCGCCGAGGTCGAGGCGACCCTGAACTCGGCGCTCGCTCTGGCCCGCTCGCGGTCGGCGTCGGCGCTGTCCCTGCGCAGCGCGGTGACGCTGGCCAAGCTGCAGGTGCGCCAGGGGCGGGGCGAGGAGGCCCGCGTGCTGCTCCGCGCGGGATTGGCGCCGTTCGAGCAGCTGGATCTGGCCGGCAACGCCGACATCCCCCGGGCCCGGGCGCTCGAGCAGTCGTTGAGCTAATGCCCTGAGTCGGGCGGCGCCGGGCGCCAGCCGAAGGCTGGCCCCGCGGTCCGACCCTCACCGACGGGTACCCGCATCAGGGCGATGGCCTGCAGGCGCAGCGTGAGCATCGTCTGCACACTGGCCACGAGCAGGTCCGGAGCTCCGGTGAGGGCGGTCTGAAGCTGGTTGAGCAGGACGCTGTAGGTGGCATCGCAGGCATCGCTCATCACCCGCAGCTCACTTCCGCGGGGGTGATCATCAGACCGGGGGTTGGGGCGCATCGGGAGCACGGCCTCGTAGTCGACGAGCAACGGCGCTCCGGTGGGGCCGGTCGAGGGACGATCGTCGCTGGTGTAGCGGCAGCCCCGGTAGAGCTCGTCGAAGCGGAAGTAGTGAGCCAGCTCGCGATCCTCACCGAGCAGCTCGTGATCTCCGTCCCAGATCGATTCCCCGATCCCCTCCCCCTCGAACACGATGACCTCGAGCGCCTTCTCGGCGGAGGCCAGGTCGGTGATCGCGAAGGCCTCTCCGCCGCCGCCGTAGTAATAGGAGGCCTCGACCTGGCGCGCAGGATCGCCGGTGAAGATGTCCCCCGCCGAGCCGAGGCGATCGAGCGCCTCCCCGATGGCCTCGTAGAACTGGGCGATCGTGTGATAGCGGCCGGACTCCGGAGGCGCGCCGGTCAGCGCCGGGCGCTCGATCGCGCGAAAGGTCTCGAGCGCCTCCGGCGAGAAGGGCAGCAGGTTGACGACGAAGGCGTCATCGGAATGTGGCAGGTAGGTCGGGTAGCGGGGCGGGTCGCCGCGGGGGGGGATCAGCTGGGGCTCCCCCCCGATCGCATTCAGCAGGTTGCTGACCAGGGTCAGATGGAGCATCTCCTCCATCACCACGTCGTCCAGGCAGCTTGCCGCCGCCGCGTTGTGACCGTCGAGCAGGGACCAGCGGGCGCACAGATAGGGCGGGATCGTCGACCACTCGATCGTGATCGCCGTCTGCAGGTGGCAGCGCAGCTCCTCCAGGGTGGAGATGGTCATTCGTGCCCGAGGTCGCGTCGGATCTCATCCAGGGTGCGGAGGGCCAGCGCGGTCATGGTCAGAGACGGGTTCGAGGTGGCGATCGTCGGCAGGCTGCCGCAGCCGACGAGGTACAGGTTCTCGTGCTCCCAGCAGCGCTGATGGTCATCGACGACGGAGTCCTTCGCGCGGGCGCCGATCCGGTGGGTGCCCACCAGGTGGCCGGCCCCGTGGTAGGAGTACGGCTGGCCGTCGTAGATCAGGTAACCGGGGTCCGTCGGCCAGAACTCGGTGGCGTCCGTCGCGCCGAGGCGGTCGAACAGCTGCGTCCACAGCTCACGTGCCGCGGCCATCCCGCGCCGCGTGTAGGCGTCGATGTCGTAAGCGATCCGCGGCCGCGGTATGCCGAGTGGATCCAGGTAGGCGCGGTCGACGTAGACCCGGTTGGCCGGATTGGGCAGCTGCTCGAACAGGAAGCCGAGATGAAACTGGCGCGAGACCCGGTCGGCCAGCTGCTCGCGCAACGGGGCGCCGAACAGGCCCGAGCCGACGGCGGTCTGAACATCCGCGTAAGGGGCGAACGCAGCGAAGTCCCAGCCCCAGTTGACGATCTCCGTCCGGAACGCGGCGCGCTCGGCCCGAAACGCCCCATCGCGCAGGATCTCGATCCCCGAGGTCGAGCTCGGCCCGCGGAACGCGCCGACGTCCTCCGGCATCAACGCCCAGGCCAGCACATAGGGATGATCCATGAGGTTGCGCCCGATCAGATCGTTGCCGTTGGGGACCGCCGAGGCCAGCAGCAGCTTGGCGTTCTCGATCGCGTTGCCGCCGAGCACGAAGGTGGTCGCCGTGACCCGCTCGGGCTTGGCCGGGGGGGCGCCGTCGCTGTAGGCGATGAACTCGAGTGCGGTGATCGGCCCCGGTCCATCGTGGATCACCCTGGACACCACGCACTGGGTGCGCAGCTCGACCTGCCCGGTGACCGCTCCCCAGGTCTTCAGCGGGTTGTACTTGGCCTGGACGGGGCAGATCGGGATGCAGCTCGAATTGCCCTCGCAGCGCAGCCCCTGGTGGGGTGCGCCGTAGGCACCGACCGGCTGATAGCCGGCGCCGTTGGCGTAATCCGGGTTGGGCATCGAGTTGCGGGCCTGCGGAGTGCTGGACACGAGCAGCTCGGTCGGCGCTCCATCGAGCGTCACCGACTGGCCGTCCACCGCGGCGGCGATCCGCTGGTCGAGGTAGCTCGGCGGGATGCGATGCATCGGGTAGCAGTAGCCCGGGCTGAACGTGATCCCGAGGTACTGCTGATCCTCGACGTCGGCCGAGACGCCGAGCTCGAGCTCGGCCCGGTCGTAATACGGGCTGAGCTCGTCGTAGCCCAGCGGCCAGTCTCGCCCCTGGCCGTAGCGAGCGGCCATCTCGAAGTCGTGGGGAACCATCCGCAGGCAGGTGCCGAGCCAGTGCAGCATCGTGCCGCCCTGCGCGCGCAGGTAGTCAGATCCAAAGGGCAGTGGGCCATCCTGGACGAAGTAGCCCGTGTCATCGGGCAGGCTGCCGGGCGTCAGCCGGCGTATGTCGAGCACGTTCGGCGAGGGAGCGTCCGGCGGGGAGTAGTACGGAGAATTGGGGACCTTGAAGCCTGCTGCGCGATATTGCTCGACGTTGGCCTGGTACTCGGTCCACGTGCGGCCCACCGCGGGCCCGGCCTCGAGCACCAGTACGCGCGCACCATCCGCCCCCAGGTGGCGCGCCAGGATCGCCCCGACCGGTCCGGCGCCGACGATGACCACGTCGTAGTCGGACATCGCTCAGCCCCCGGCCACGGGACGGGGTGCCGGCGCCGGGCGCGCGGCGCCCCCCAGAGCCTTGGCGGGCACTGGAGGCGTGGCCCACGAGCCATAGCCGCCGGGATTGGCGCCCATCGCATGTGCGCCGATCGCCGTCCAGACCAGGCCCGACGCGTAGGCGTCGGCGGAGATCACGTGCGGCACGTCCAGCGGGCTGGCGCCGTGGCGGTTTCGCCACTCGCCCGGCAGTGGACTCCACTGACCCAGGTACCAGAGGAGGATCACGCTGCGCGCGACCGGCCCGAGGTCCGGGTCATCCACGATCAGGGCCTCCAGCTCCGCCCGCGGGTCGCTGGAGCTGAGCGCCCGCTCCCCGGTGGACAGGAGCTCGGCGACCACGGATCCGCCCACGATCCGGACGAGCTCCTCCAGGTAGGACGGCGCCTGCCCCGTACCCCAGAGCTCCACCGCGGGAAAGCCGGTCAGCGCCGCCGACAGGGCCACGAAGGCGTCCGCCGGCGACGAGGCGGGGGCCGACCGGGAATCGGGGCGGGGCGGGCGGGCGCTGTTTGCGCTGGCACCGGGCCGGCGCGGCCGCGGGCTCATCGGGAGGGGACCGGATACCACCCGCGGCTCTCGGCCGAGACCGGGGGTGAGGTGTAGACCTGGGCCGCGAGCGGCTGCGTATTGCCGACCAGCGCCTTCAGGTCGGCAATCGTTCCCGTCGGATCGACCTCGGTGCCCAGCGTGATCTCGGCCCGCAGGGGTGGGTTCTGGCCGCCGAAATAGGTGTGGAACGGGCCATAGAAGTCCCAGTGGTTGCCGACCAGGTGGGGCGCCCCCGGGCTGGAGGTCAGGACGCCGTACTCGATCAGCGGCGACTGGTTGGCCGGGACCGACCGAAGCCCGTCGAGGTCGCACTGGAGCCCGTAGATCAGGGGTCCCTGACCCTCAGGGGTCGACGCGGCCGCAGCCGCAGGCACCGCGTAGACCTGGTAGCTCCAGGCCGTTGACGGCGGGCTGGGGGGGCCGTTGAGGCACGGCACCGAGCACTCGAACGCGGCCAGGTACTTGGGCTCGCCGTACAACCCCTGGCCGGCCTTCACGGCGATCGGGTTGTCACATGGCACGTGCAGCCGGTAACCGCCGATCGTCTTGGTCTGCTCCTCTCCGAGCAGATACTGCTGCCAGCTCATCAGGGGCACGTCGGGCTCCCGCGCCCGGGGATAGGCGTACAGGTTGAACTCCACCTCGTTGGCGGTCTCCAGATAGCTCGGGCCGTGGCCGGTGTAGCGCTGAAAGTCCAGCGAGACCAAGCCAGCCTGCTCACCGCCACCGAAGTCGAACCGGGCTACCTCGAGCCGCGCCCGCTCGGGAAGCTCGGGCAGATGTTGGGCCAGCAGGTCGGGCTCGACGCGGTAGTACAGCCAGAACGACTGCAGCGACGCGTACCAGAAGGGCTCCTGGAAGCCCTGGGGGAGCGGCGGGAACAGCTCGGAGAACGGCGTCTGCCCGTTGTCGGCCATCTAATGCCCCACTTTGTGTTTCGGTTTTGCCCCACTTCTTACTGCTGTTGGGACGACCGTAATCGCTGGACGGTCGGCAGGCAAGTGGGCGGAGCGCAAATCGACCCGTGGACCCCGCGCTCAATGGCTCACGCCAGGGACGATCGGGTGCGGAGACGCAGCCGTGACGAGTGGCGCGAGGGAGACACAGCCGTGACGATCGTGCCCCGGGGTGCCAGGACGGCAACGGTTATGCGCATTTTCCGGGGAGTCCAGCGGTAGCCGCCTGGACCGGCCATAGACTCGGACAGCGAGCTTTCAACGTTTCCTGGAAAGGAGCCACGAGCAATGGCAGGCAGCAACATCAACCGAGTGATCATCACCGGAAACCTGACCCGGGATCCGGAGATGGGCGCGCTTCCGAGCGGCACCGCGGTGTGCTCGCTGCGCGTGGCCTGCAACGGCCGGCGCAAGAACAACCAGACCGGCCAGTGGGAGGATCAGCCCAACTACTTCGACGTCACGGTGTGGGGCGCGCAGGGCGAGAACTGCGGCCGCTTCCTGACCAAGGGACGTCCGGTGGCCGTCGACGGACGGCTGCGGTGGCGCGAATGGACCACTCAGGAGGGCCAGAAGCGTCAGGCGGTGGATATCATCGCTGAAACCGTGCAGTTCCTCGGCGGGCGTGAAGACGCTGGAAACGGGAACGGCTTCTCGAGCAGCGCGCGCGCCAACGAGAGCGACGTCCCGATCGACACCGGCGATTTCGATCGCACCCCGGTGAGCGCGGGTGCCGACGAGGACATTCCGTTCTAGGGCACAGATCGCTTTCTCGAGCAACCAGCTAGGCTGAACAACGATGGCAAAGCAACGCAGACGCCCGGTACGCCGGCGCGATCGGAAGGGCGGGCCGACTTCGACCCGCCGCAAGTCGTGCCCGTATTGCCGCGACAAGGTCGAGCAGGTGGACTACAAGGACATCGGCATGCTCCGGCGGTTCATCTCCGAGCGGGGCAAGATCCGGTCGCGTCGCATCAGCGGTGCCTGCCGCCGCCACCAGAGTCAGGTCGCGCGTGCGGTCAAGCGTGCGCGCGAACTCGCCCTGCTCCCGTATGTCGCCGAGTCCGCCGGCGGCGATCACCGGGGCCGGGACCGCGACCGCGACCGCTAGGCAGGGCTGATGGCCCAGGCGATTCTGCTCGAGGACGTGGACAAGCTCGGTGAGCGCGGGACCGTGGTTGACGTCTCGGCCGGCTACCTGCGCAACTATCTGCTGCCCCGCAAGCTGGCCGAACCGGCCACCTCAGCCTCGATCCGGGTGGCGCAGAAGCGCCAGGAGGAGGCCGCGCGCGCGCTGCAGGAGGCCGAGAGCAGGGCGCGCGAGAACGCCGCCATCCTCGGTCGCACGGTGCTGACCATCTCGCAGCAGGCCGGCGAGGATGGTCGCCTGTTCGGCTCGGTGACCCCGCAGGACATCGCCGACGCCATTCGCGACGCCCGCGGGATCCGCATCGATCGCCGCAAGGTGCACCTGGAGGACCCGATCCGCAACGTCGGGACCTACATGGTGGTGGTCGAGATCGCCGACGATGTGACGGCGGCGGTCAAGACCATGGTCGTCGCCTCCTAGCCGCGAGGATCCGCCCGCCTCACCCCCGATGCCCGGGCGGCGCGGCCCGCGCGACCGAGCGCCCGCCGGCGGCCTGACGCCGACGCCCGGACGGCGGCCCGGATCCCACATCCGTCCGCGCGTCGAGAATCAGCCGCAGTGTGCGGGATGGCCTGTGCGCAGACGCCTGTCGCGAACCTATATTCGGTGACCCCATGAGCGCCGTTCAGAACATCGCCGTGCCGCCGCACAACCTCGAGGCCGAGAAGTCGGTCCTCGGCGCCGTCCTGCTCGACGAGCGCCATCTGCAGTCGCTGCTGGTCGAGGAGCAGCTGCGCCCCGAGCACTTCTACCGCGAGCAGTACGGCGCGGTGTTCGCGGCCATGCTCGAGCTCTACAACAGCGACCGGAAGATCGATCATCTGACCGTCGCCGAGACCCTGCGCGAGCACGGCAAGCTGGAGGAGATCGGCGGCCCGGAGACGATCGACGAGCTGGCGGGCTGGGTGCCCGCCGCCGGCCACTCACGCGAGTACGGGCGGATCGTCCGCGACAACGCCCAGATGCGGGCGCTGTTGACCACCTCCTACGAGATCCAAGCCAGTGTCCTGTCGCGGGAGGCACCGGCCCGAGAGCTGGTCGAGAAGGCCGAGCGCTCGGTGCTCGAGGTCGCTCACGACGACCGCCAGAAGAAGATCCGCTCGATCGCGGACATCCTGGATGAGGAGACCGAGAAGCTCCACCGCCTATCGATCTCCAAGACGCCGCTGACCGGCACTCCGTCCGGCTTCAAGGATCTGGACGAGAAGACGGGCGGCTTTCAGCCCGGCAACCTGATCGTGCTCGCCGCCCGCCCGTCGATGGGCAAGTCGGCGCTGGTCTGCAACATGGCCGAGAACGCCGTGCTGGCCGGCAAGGCCGTCGCCCTGTTCAGCCTCGAGATGTCCGAGTCCGAGCTGGCCCAGCGCTTCGTGGCCTCCCAGGCGCGGATCAAGGGCGAGGACCTGCGCCGCGGCAAGGTGGCGGAGTCCCGCTGGCCGAAGATCCTCGAGGCCTGCCAGCGCCTGTCCGAGGCGCCGCTGTTCGTGGATGACTCCTCAGACACCGGTGTGCTCGAGGTGCGGGCCAAGTGCCGCCGCCTGCACGGCAAGCTGCCGGGTGGGCTCGGGCTGATCATCATCGACTACCTGCAGCTGATGCGTCACGAGGGCCGGGTCGAAAGCCGTGTGGAGCAGGTCGGTCAGATCAGCCGCGGTCTCAAGGGCCTGGCTCGCGAGCTCGGTGTGCCCGTGATCGCGCTCTCCCAGCTCAGCCGCGCCGTCGAGCAGCGCGGCGGGGAGAAGAAGCCGATCCTGTCCGACCTGCGCGAGTCCGGCCAGATCGAGCAGGACTCCGACCTGGTCATGTTCATCTACCGGGAGGAGTACTACGAGAAGGACTCCGAGCGGCCCGGTGAGGCGGACATCATCATCGCCAAGCACCGCAACGGACCGGTGGGCGAGGTCGTCCTGACCTTCCAGAAGGAGTACCCGAAGTTCATGAACTACGCCGGTGAGCGGTTCGCCCAGTGAGCGACGCCTGCCCGTTTGGCCTGTGCGACGGCACCGGCTTCCAGTACGACGCCGAGACCAACACCGCGTTTGACTGCCGCTGCCGGCCGCAGCGCGTGGCCCGCGCCAAGGCCCGGAGCCTGTCGGCGGTGATTCCCCGGCGCTACCGCGACGTGGCCTTCGACCGCCCGCCGGTGACCGACATCGAACCCACGATCGTGGCCGCCTCCCGCCGCTACGCCGCCACGATCGAGGACCAGCTCGACGCCGGCCGCGGCCTGTGGTTCATGGGACCGCCCGGCACCGGCAAGACCACGCTGGCCATGCTCGTCTCCCAGGCGGCGCTCAAGGCCGGCCGCTCGGTGGCGATCTACTCGCTGCCCCGGCTGCTCAACGAGATCCGCGACACCCACCGCTCCGAGCGCTCTCACGTCGACCTGCTGGATCGCCTGACGCGAGTCGACCTGCTCCACGTCGACGACGTCGGTGCCGAGCGCACCACGGATTGGGTGCTGGAGGAGCTGTACTCGATTGTCAACGGGCGCTACGAGGACCGTCGCTCAATGGTCATCACCACCAACATCCTCGACCGCGAGGCCCTCTGTACCCAGATCACCGCCCGGACCGTCTCGCGCCTGACCGAGATGTGCGACGAGCTGCCGCTGCTCGGCCACGATCACCGGATGGATCTGCGTTCTGCCTGACCGCTCGGTGCCCCCGGCCGCGAACGGTTCAGACGGCCCGGCCGCGAAGCCTCAGTGCGGGCCTTCGACCGGGCCCACGTGCAGATTGCAGAACTGGCCGCTGCGCGGCACGGTCAGCGCCTGCCGCTGATTGGGCGGGAACACCTGGAGCGTGGTCCCGGTAAAGGAGTGCGGGCAGCCCGGGCTCGGGATCACGTCGCTGCTGGTGACGATGAATCGCGCCTGACGGCCGCTGGCCAGCGTGACCAGGCGTAGCGTGGTCGGGGCCTGGATGCCGCCCCGCTGTGCCGGGTGCTGGACGATCTGCCCCGCGCTGTCGAGGATGGCCACGCCGGGGTAGCCGTACAGCGTGCAGGTCTGACTGCCCACGTTGGTCAGCGCGTAGGTCATGTAGGCGGTGCCGGCCGCCCCCTGCCCGGACACGAACGACAGACGCAGGGCCGAGGACGGACAGCCGTTCGCCGTGGCCGGGCCGCCCGCGGCCGCGCCACCGGACGGCGCGCTGCTGCTGGTGGTGCTCGTGGACGAGGTGCCCCCGCTCGACGAGGTGGTTGTGGGGGCGCTCGAGGACGTGGCGGCCGCAGGCGTGCTGCTCGAGCTGCTGGTGGTCGAGCTCGCGGTTGAGCTCGAGCCGCCACAGGCGGACAGCGCCAGGGCCGCGGCGACGGCCAGCGGGGCCAGACGGAGCAGAACACACCGCGTCCTCACCCCGTCCACGTTAGCCCAGCCGGTCCTCTGATGCCCGCTGCCGGAATCGGATCGGCCTCGTGAACGCCGGCCGCCGGGGGTCAGTCGGCGGCTGCACGGCCGGCGCCGAGCTCCCGGGGGTCAAGCCGGTCCTCCGGTGCTCCGGTCCCCGCCCTAGACTGAACGAGCCATGCCAGGTGTAGTCATCGTGGGCGCCCAATGGGGCGACGAAGGGAAGGGCAAGGTCACCGACCTGCTTGCCGAGCGAGCGGATGCGGTGGTCCGCTTCCAGGGCGGCAACAACGCCGGGCACACGATCGTCCGGGACGGCCAGACCTGGAAGCTGCACCTGATGCCCTCCGGGATCCTGCACCCCGGGAAGCTGTGCGTGATCGGCAACGGCGTCGTGATCGATCCCAAGGTGCTGACCGACGAGCTCGATGCGCTGCGCCGCCGCCGCGTCGACACCCGGGCGCTGCGCATCTCCGCCAACGCCCACCTGATCATGCCCTACCACATGATGCTCGACCACGCGGGCGAGGCCAAGCTGGGCAAGCTCCAGATCGGGACCACGCGACGCGGCATTGGTCCCTGCTACGCCGATAAGGCCGCGCGTCTCGGCATCCGGGTCCAGGACCTGCTGGACGAGAAGATCCTCAAGAAGAAGATCGTGGCCGCGCTCGAGCCCAAGCGCCTCAGCCTGCGCCCGTTCGCCAAGGATCCCGCCCTTGACCTGCAGGCCATGACCGATGAGTACCTGACCTATGGCCACGTGCTCGAGCCGTTCATCGCCGACACCTCGCGCCTGGTCCTGCAGCGCCTGGATGAGGGCGAGCTGGTCGTATTCGAAGGCGCCCAGGGCGCCCTGCTGGACATCGACCACGGCACCTATCCGTTCGTCACCTCCTCCAATCCGGTGGCCGGCGCGGCCTGCATCGGGGCCGGCGTGGGACCCAAGGACATCGACGAGGTGTGGGGCGTCGCCAAGGCGTACGTGACCCGCGTCGGCGCCGGCCCGTTCCCGACCGAGCTCGACGGCGCCCTGGCCGACGCGATCCGCGAGAAGGGCGGCGAGTACGGCACCACCACCGGACGCGCCCGCCGGGTCGGCTGGCTTGACCTGATCGCCCTGCGCTACGCCGCCCGCCTGAATTCGCTGACCGCCCTGGCCATCACCAAGCTCGACGTCCTGTCCGGT
Organism: Solirubrobacteraceae bacterium; assembly: GCA_036392135.1. Lineage (GTDB taxonomy): Bacteria > Actinomycetota > Thermoleophilia > Solirubrobacterales > Solirubrobacteraceae > Palsa-465. Next base: position 20,160 of record DASVYO010000002.1, on the reverse strand, counting down.
CTGGACCGGATCTGCGTCTGCACCCGCTACCGCGGGGCTGAGGGCGCCGAGTTCGACTACTTCCCCTATCACCAGACCGTGCTCCACCACGCGGTGGGTGAGTACCAGGAGCTGCGCGGTTTCGACGGCGAGCTCAGCGAGTGCCAGTCCGAGTCCGACCTGCCCGACGCCGCCCGCGAGTACCTGCAGTTCGTCTCCGAGTTCGTCGGCGTCCCGATCGCCCTGGTCGGCACCGGCCCCGGCCGCGAGCAGGTCATCTGGATGTCGGGCGCCAACGACAGCGTCGTCACCGCCCCGAGCGCCAGCCCGGTCCGCTAGCTCGAGCGGTCAGCGCCAGCGCTCGAGCAGATCGGCGTCGGGCACCTCGCGGACGACCCGGGCCGGCACGCCCATCACGACTGCGCGCGGGGCGACGTCGCAGGTGACGACGGCGCCGGCGGCCACATAGGCCTCCTCACCGACCTCGACGCCGGGCACCAGCACGGCGCGGCCGCCGACCCGGCAGGCGCGGCGGAACACCGCCCCGGCCAGCCCCTCTCCGGGGGGATGGCGGCCCATCGTGTCGTCGTTCGTGGTCGACACGCCGGGGCCCAGGAACACATCGTCCTCGACCACCGACAGGGCGGTCACGTACACATCGGTCTGGATCAGCACGCGCGCGCCGACGACGCAGTCGAAATCGACCGTCGATCCCCGCCCGACGACCGACCCGGCCCCGATCACCGAGCGCTCGCGCACGCAGGCCTGGTCGCCGATGATCGCCCGCTCGCCGATCTGCGCCGCGGCGTACAGCACGGCGCCGCAGCACACGGTCGCGCCGTCGCCGACGCGCAGATCACCGCCACCGGACCGGGCCGCACTCGAGCCCGGGCGCAGCCGCGGCCGCTTGCCGAGCACGGCCAGCTCCTCGATCAGGCAATCGGCTCCGACCTGCACGCCGGGATGGATGACGGCGCCGGCGCCGAGCACCGAGCGTGCACCGATCACCACACCCGCATGCACGACCGCACCGGGCGCGACCGTGGCGTCACCTGCGACCGATGCCCCCGCGTCGACGAACGCGCCGTCAGCGATCACGGACGGCCGGCTCCCGGCGAGAGGCCTCGAGCGAGTCCTGGAGCGCCTCGAGCACCCGCACGACGCGCAGCCCGCTGGCGCCGTCGGAGCGCGGGACCAAGCCCTCCCGGGCGCAGCGGACGAAGTGCTCGCACTCGACCCGCAGCGGCTCCACATTGGCGATCCGGGGAGAGAAGATGTCCCCGCTGCGGGTGATGTACTCCCCGTAGGTCCGGGCGTCCTCGTCGAAGCCCTTGTCATAGATGGTCAGCTTGCGCTCCAGGTCCATGTCATCGAAGGTGGCCATCCGCTGGGAGCCGACGACCGTGAAGCGACGTTCCTTGTGCGGATCGAGCCAGCTCAGGTGCAGGTGGGCGGACATCCCCGAGGGGAAGCGCAGGAAGCAGAAGACGACATCCTCGACCCCGGGACGCACGTAGGCCTCGCCGTGGGCGGCGACCTCGATCGGCTCCTCCCCGGCCAGGAACAGCACCACCGATACGTCATGGGCGCCGAGGCTCCAGAGCGCGTTCTCGTCGGCGCGGAGCTTGCCCAGGTTCAGGCGGTTGCCGTAGATGTAGTAGATCTCGCCGAGCTCACCGCTGTCGGTCAGCTCCTTGAGCTTCTGCACGCCGGGGTGGTACTCGAGCAGGTGCCCGACCATCAGCACTCGCCCGGTCTCCTCGGCGGCGGCGACGGCGCGCTGCGCATCGGCCACCGACTGAGCCAGGGGCTTCTCGACGAAGCAGTGCTTGCCGGCCTGCAGCACGCGCACGGCGAGGTCCGCGTGGGTGGGGACCGGGGTGGCCAGCACCACGGCATCCAGCGCGGGATCGGCGAGCAGGTGCTCAAGCTCGGCGGTGATGCGTGCGGCCGGGTGGGCCGCCGCCGCCCGCTCCCGGGCCTTCGCCGAGGCATCGCAGCACCAGCTCACCTCACAGCCCGGTATGGCGGCGAAGTTGCGAGCCAGGTTCGGACCCCAATAGCCGAGGCCGGCGACACCGACGCGGAACGGTTCCGAGCTCATGGCTCGAGCAGTCTAAGCGCCTGTACGACCCGCTTCCCGGCCTGCCCGTCCCCGTACAGGGCCGGGTGGACGCTGGGGAGAGCCCGCTCGAGGGCCTTCCGGGCTGCGTCGGCGTCCAGGTCGACGAGCACGTTCCAGCCCTGCTCGACGGTCTCGGTCCATTCCGTGGAGGAGCGCAGCGTGATGCACGGGACCCCGGCCAGGTAGGCCTCCTTCTGCAGGCCGCCGGAGTCGGTCAGCACAGCGCGGGCGTGGCAGAGCAGCGCCGTCATCTCGAAGTAGCCGACCGGCTCGATCAGCGCTACGCCCTCGGCGGCGCGCAACCGCTCGAGCATTCCCGACGCCGTCAGGCGTGCCTCGGTGCGGGGATGCAGCGGCAGCAACACCGGCCGGGGCATCGAGCTGAGCAACTCGACCAGGGCGCGCAGCCGCGCGGGGTCATCGACGTTGCCGGCCCGATGCGCGGTGGCCAGCAGGTACGAGCCCGGCTCGAGCCCGTGGGCCCGGACCAGGTCCTCCCGCTCGCGGGCGCGAGGTTGAGCGACCAGGGCCATGTCCACCATCACGTCGCCGACCAGCTCGCTGCGGCCCGCGGAGGCCTCCTGGCGGAGGTTGGTCATCGCCACCTCGGTCGAGCACAGGAGCAGGTCGCTGGCGTGGTCGACCAGGACGCGGTTGAGCTCCTCCGGCATCGAACGGTCGAACGAGCGCATCCCCGCCTCGACGTGGGCCACCGGAACGTGGGCCTGCGCTCCCGCCAGCGCCCCCGCGAGGGTCGAGCTCGTGTCGCCATAGACGAGCACGACGTCGGGCGCGGCGCGACGCAGGACCGGCTCCAGCGCGGTCAGCATCCGAGCCGTCTGCGAGGTCGTGGTGCCCAGCGCGACGCCGAGCTGCTCGTCCGGCGCGGGCAGGCCCAACTCGCTGAAGAACACCGCCGAGAGCCGGTCGTCGAAGTGCTGGCCGGTGTGAACCAGGAGCTCGTCGTGTTGCACCCGCAGCGCCGGGGAGACGGCCGCCGCCTTGATGAACTGCGGGCGGTTGCCGATCACCGTCAGGACGTTCACGAGCGAGCCCCCGGCGCTCAGCGCGCTAGCTCGGACCGGATCCGCGCTTCCACCTCGACGGCCGCGCGGGCCGTGACCGGATTGTCGGGCGCAAAGCTGATCTCGTCCACCCCGATCACCGGTTGCACCTCGCGCGTCGTCGAGGCCAGGAACACGGCATCGGCGGCCCGCAGCCGCTCGATCGGGCAGGTTTGCTCCTGGGCATCCGCGACCTCGACGACCAGGCCCCGGGTGATCGAGGCCAGGATGTGCTCCTCCAGGGGCGGAGTCAGAAGCTGCTCGCCCTCGACCCAGAAGACGGAGCTGGTCGGGGCCTCCAGGACCCGGCCATGAGGGGTGACGAGCAGAGCCTCGTCGAAGCCGTCCTCTCGGGCCAGTCGGCTGGCCAGCATGTTGGCGGCATAGGACAGCGACTTGATGCCGTCGAGGAGCCGCGTGGGGGAATAGGTCACGGTCTTCAGCCGCAGATGATCGGGCGTTGAGGGCAGCGCTTCGGTCATCACCAGGCGCCGCCCGCCGCGCGTGAGCACGATCCGCAGCATGTCGTGATCCGGGCCGCTGCCGGCCTCGGCCAGGAGGCGGTGAGCATCGGCGCGGATCGCCTCGAGGTCGATCGGCAGGCGCAGGTTGCGGGCCGAGCGCTCGAGCCGCGTCATGTGCTGCTCGAAGGCAAAGGGCTGGCCGTCATAGACGCGGATGACCTCAAACGCGCCGTCGCCCCGGATGAGCCCGTCGTCGGCGGCCGGGATCAGGGCGTCCCCGGCCAGCGTGATCTCGCCGTCGAGCGAGGCCAGGGAGGTGGATCCGATCGGGCTCACCGCGCGGAGACTACTTCGCCAACGCGCGACCAGACCTCGGCCAGGCGGACGACCGTGGCCGAGGCCGAGGCCATGTCCTGCAACGAGGCCCATTCGCGGGGGGAGTGGTACTCGTGTCCACCGGTGAACAGGTTGGGGGTGGGCAGGCCCATCTCACTCAAGCGCGAGCCGTCGGTGCCGCCGCGGATCGCCGTGCGCCGGGGCTCGATGCCCTCCGCGCGTATCGCCTGTTCCGCGGCCTCGAGAATATGGGGCACGGCGTCGAGGTACGGGCGCATGTTGCGGTACTGGACGTGAGTCTCGAGCTCCGCCCGGGCGCCGGGCTCGGTCGCCAGCACGGCGTGCGCGACGCGCTTGAACAGCTCTACGTGTTGATCGAGCAGCTCGTCATCGAAGTCACGGACGATCGCGCGCAACTCGGCCACACCCGCGTCGCCGGAGAGCTCATAGGGATGGATGAACCCTTCGCGCCCGGCGGTCGACTCCGGTGAGAGCCCGTCGGCGGGGAGCTCGGCCAGGACCCGGCCGGCCAACCGGAGGGCGTTCACGAGCTTGCCGGTGGCCTGGCCGGGATGGACCTCGACGCCCTGGATGCGAAGGGTGATCTCGATCGCCGAGAAGGTCTCGTCCTGAAGCTCGCCGATCTCCGAGCCGTCCAGCGTGTAGGCGCATTCGGCGCCGAACCCCTGGATGTCGAACAGGGTCGCCCCGTGGCCGATCTCCTCATCGGGCGTGAAGCAGATCCGCAGCGTCGGGCGCGGAATCTCCGGGTGGGCCACGAGGTAGGCGGCCGCGGTGACGATCTCCGCCACCCCGGCCTTGTCATCGGCGCCCAGCAGGGTGTCTCCGCTCGCGGTGATGATGTCGTGACCGCGCTTGGCGGCCAGCTCGGGCATCGTGACCGGGTCAAGGCGCGTGCCGCCGCGCGGCAGCTCGATCACCCCACCATCGTAGTCCCGGTGGACGATCGGCTCGACGCCGGCCCCCGCGGCGTCGGGAGACGTATCCATGTGGGCGATCAGACCGATGACGTGGGCCGCGGAGGCGCTGGGTGGCACCGTCGCGGTCACGTAGCCGTTCTCATCGAGCGCCACGTCCGCACAGCCGGCCTCGGTCAGGTCCGCAACCAGGATCCGAGCCAGATCGAGCTGACCCGGGGTGCTCGGCGAACCGGTTCGGGCGCGCGTGGACTGGGTGTCGATCCGCACGTAACGCTGAAAGCGCTCGAGCAGCGACGGAGCAAGCTCGCGGGCCAGCTCGGAGGTGAATTCGGGCATCAGCCCAGTATTCCAAGCCCGGACCGAAGTCATGCTTGCGGCGGGGAGCGCCGGGTAAACCTCGTGCTGCGGGCTGCGCAGGACCAAGCCAGGGGCAAGCAGCGGCGCGCGTTGTATACCAAGGCTGACGACACCGTGACCCAACCGCGCTCAAGACCTGCTGCCCGCACGCCGGACTCCGCCACCGGAGACCGCAACGCCTCCCGCCAGAGTGGCGATCGGGCCACTGGCGCAGCCCGCCGCAGCGGCCCGCGGCCCAGTCAGGTGGCCGCCGAACTCGGCCGCCTGTCCGCCGCTCGGGCCGGGGATCTCAGCCGCTTCTCCGCCGCTCGGGCCGGGGATCTGGGCCGTCTGTCCGCCACTCGGGCCGGAAGGCTGCGGGGCCGGGCCGGACGGGTCCTCGAGCGCGTCCGGCGCATGGTCTGAGGTGGCCCCCCGACCGTCAACGCCCACGACCCTCCAGGCTCCGGGCTCGCGCCGGCGGCCTCGACTGCGCCGGTCGGACTGCTCGCGTGCGGGACTGGGCCGGGTCCGCCGCGGGCGCGGCTTCTCCTACCGGGACGCCCGAGGGAACCTGATCAAGGACCCCGAGGACCTGCTCCGCATCAAGGCGCTGGCGATTCCACCGGCCTGGGAGGAGGTCTGGATCTGTCCCGACCCGCTCGGCCACCTCCAGGCGACCGGGGTCGATGCCGCCGGACGCAAGCAGTACCTGTACCACCAGCGCTGGCGCGAGCAGCAGGACCGCAAGAAGTTCGACCACATGACCGCGTTTGCCCGCGCGCTGCCGCGGCTGCGCAGGCGGATCCTGGCCGAGCTCGAGGGCGACGAGCTCGACGAGCGCCGGGTCCTGGCCGGCGCCATCCGGCTGCTCGACGTCGGCCTGTTCCGGATCGGCAGTGAGGAGTACGCCAATGAGGAGGGCGGCTTGGGGCTGGCCACGGTGACCAAGGGCAACGTCAGGCTGGCCGACGGCGAGGTCGTGTTCGACTACCTGGGCAAGAGCGGCGTGCACCACGTGCAGGCCGTGCAGGATCCGGCCGTTCGCGCACTGGTGGCGGCGCTGAAACGGCGTCGAGCGGGCGGCGAGCAGCTGCTGGCCTACCGCGCCGGGCGGCGCTGGCACAACGTGCGCTCGGAGCAGATCAACGACTTCCTGAAGGCCCGGATGGGGCCGGAGGTCTCCGCCAAGGACTTCCGGACCTGGAACGCGACGGTCCTGGCCGCGGTCTCGCTGGCTGCCGACGGCCGGGCGGCCAAGACGGCCGCGGCGCGCAAACGGGCCATCAACGGCGCCGTGCGCGGGGTCTCCGAGGTTCTCGGCAACACGCCCGCCGTGGCCCGGCGCTCCTACATCGATCCGCGTGTCTTCGACCGGTACCTGTCCGGCTGGACGATCGGCGGCGAGGTTGACCGGATGGGCGAACTCAACGGTCCCGATGACCGGCGGCGCCTGCGGATCGAGAAGGCCGTTCTCGACCTTCTGGATGATGACCGTGGCTCCTCTGCGCTCCAGCGCTTCGGCGCCCGCCGGGCAGTCTGAAGGCGCACAAATCCTCCTGGCCTGACGGGGCCGTCCGGGCGCCTGTGATAGAACGGATGGCGTCTGCGATTCAGGAGGTCGGTCTATGGCGGTGACATCCAGCACCGAGCCATTGGCAGGTCCCGTCGGCTCTGAGGAGCTGTTCCGGCGGTGGCAGGGGAGCCGGGATCGGCATGCTCGGGATACGCTCATCGAGCGATTCCTACCTCTTGCGCGCAAGCTCGCGCGGCGCTATTCCGCGTCGAACGAGCCCTACGACGACCTCGCCCAGGTGGCCAGCCTGGGCCTGGTCAAGGCAGTGGAGCGGTTCGATCCCGACCGCGGCTTCGCCTTCACGTCCTTCGCCGTGCCGACCATCGTGGGTGAGCTGAAGCGCTATTTCCGCGACACGGGCTGGGCTCTGCATGTCGACCGCAGCGCTCAGGAGCGGGCCCGCCGGATCGCCGACGCCCGGCGCGAGATCAGCGGGCGCCTGGGCCGCGCTCCAACGGTGCCCGAGCTGGCCGAGTATCTCGAGTGCACCACTGAGGAGGTGCTCGACGGTCTGCAGGTCGGGGAGGCCTACGACACGATCTCGCTCGACGCCCCCCGGCCGAGCGAGGATGGCGGCGCGGTCAGCCGCCTGGACGCGCTCGGTGATGAAGACGCTCGCCTGACGAGGGTCGACGAGCAGGCCACGATCTTCGCCGCGGCTCAGGATCTCTCCGAGCGTGAGCGTCAGATCCTGTTCCTGCGCTTCGGTGAGGACCTCACCCAGACCGAGATCGCCGATCGTGTCGGCGTCTCACAGATGCAGGTCTCGCGTCTGCTGCGCCGCTCCCTGCAGCGCTTGCGGGATACCTGCACCGCCTGATCGGGTCAGCCGGGTCGCGTAGCCGTCGAACCTGACCGGCCAGGGCTAGCGCTCGCGGTCGGGACCTTCGCTGGTGTGCTCCTCATCGCCCTCGCCGCCGTCGTTCTGACGCGCATCCTCGTCCTGGTCCGAGGCATCCTGGATGATCCGCCCCGCCGAATGCTGGTCGCCATGGCTGGCGTGTTCGATCAGTTCCTGCTCGGCCAGCTCGAAGCCCTCCGATTCGCCCTCCCCGGCCTCGATCAACGGGACCTGGGCGGGATCGAGCCCGTCGGCATCGCTGCCCGGCGGCTCCGAACTCGGCCGGCCACCGATCGCGCGGGCCTCCGCCGCCGCGGCGTCCTCCTGCTCGCGCTCGAAGTCAGAGTCGCTCATCGGCGCGTCCCGGCGGGCGCGCCGGCCCAGTAGGTGGCCGCCATGTCCTCATCACCGTGCCCGTCCGCTTCGGCCTTGCGCATACGAGCGACGATAGCGTCCATGACCGGCAGCTGCAGGCCAACCCGGTGCGCCGCGGCCAGGAGAAGGTCGCCGTCCTTGCGGCTCAGGGCGAGGCGGAAGGACGCGTCGTCGAAGTCGTGCTCAATCATCGCGCGGCCCTTGAGACGGGCGTAGGGAAGATCCAGCGGACCGCCCTTCACCGATTCAAAGAACAGCGATGGATCGAGGTCCAGGCCCTCGGCCAGCGTGATCACCTCCGCCAGGACGCCGACGATGCCAACCACCCAGCCGTTGACGACCACCTTGGCCCGAGAGGCAGCGCCCGCCTCACCCACCCACAGGGTGCGGCTCCCGACCGCGTCGAACACCGGCGCGACCGTGTCGTGAGTTTCCTCAGGCCCGGACGCCAGGACCACCAGCTTGGCCTGCTCAGCGGGCTCGCGGGTGCCGAGCACCGGTGCATCGACCAAGGTCACGCCAGCCTGTGCGGCGAGCTCCGCGCAGCGCGCCGAGGCCTCGATACCGATCGTGCTCATCTGGATCCAGATCGCGTCGGTCCCGAGCTCGGGCAGCGCCTGCTCGGCCACGGCGTGCACCGCATCCCCGTCGCTGAGCATCGTGACCAGCAACTCCGCCGCGCGCGCCGCCTCGGCGGCTTGCGCACAGACCTTGGCCCCGTCGCCGGCGAGCGGCTGGGCGCGCTCGGCGGACCGGTTCCAGACCCGGAGGGAGAAACCGGCCGCGAGCAGATTGCGGGCCATCGGCATGCCCATCGTGCCGGTGCCCAGGAAAGCCAGTTCAGTCACCGCTGCTTGCTACCCGGGCGCCGGGACGTCAAACGTGCCGGTCAAGCCCCGGTCGGCCCCTTTGCCACGTCCGCGCGCGGACATCTCGGCGAGGTCGCCCTCGGCCCCGCCGTCGGCTCCGCCGCCCCGCGTTGACGGCGAGGCGGACGATGGGGACGCCCCTCCCGGCCACAGGCGGCGCGAACGGTTCGATCGCATCTTTGGTCCCGCAAACGCCCGGGTTTCGCGCCGTCGGGGCCCCGTGTCCGAAGCGCGGGTCCGCCACCCGTGGCCATCAAGGCAGGCGCGTTGCCGACGCCCTCAGATTCGCTGGCCGTTTCCGGGTGGATCGCGTTCCCAACCAGCACGGGCGTGACAATGACGACAACCGTTTGCGCTTATCAGTAGGCTCGGGCCCAGCGTGCACAGTGATTTCCGGGTAGAGGTGCGTACCGAGGGCCGAGCGGCGATCGTGGTCGTGCGCGGGGAGCTGGACCTGGCGACCAGCCCCGAGCTCGAGGAGAGCCTGCGCCGCATCTGGGATGCCGGCAACGAGCAGCTCGTCATCGACCTGCGCGAGCTCGAGTTCATGGATTCGACCGGTCTCAGCATCATCGTCAAGGCGCATCAGCGCCTGAGCGAGGAGGGCCGCCGGCTGAGCCTCGTGCGCGGCTCGCAGCAGGTGCAGCGGTTGCTGGACCTGACCGGCGTCTCCGAGCGGCTCGAGCTGATCGACTCGCCTGAGGAGATCGCCGACGGAGTCTGAGCGCCGTCGCCGGTTGCCGGATTGATCCGGCCCGCGCGGTCGCATCGATCAACGTCGGACCTAGCGCCGGTGGTCGATGACGACGACGTGGACCAGCTCCCCCTCGCCATCGGGCTGGATCGTCACCTCGTCACTGAGTAGGGCCAGCGGCGAGGGGACCGCTTCACCGGCCGGAGCCCGCAGCGGCTGGCTGGCGCCGGCCTGGAACGGTCCCACGGTCAGCTCCAGCCGCCGCTCTCCCGCGGCCAGGCGCGCATGCACCCGGGCACCCGCGGCCGTGCGGCCGGCGTGGGCGGCCAGCGTGTCGGTGACCAGGTAGACGTCGGAGAAGCGGTCGAGCGAGAAATGGGCGGTGGCGGCCAGGGTCCGGGCCAGGCGCCCAAGTACCCCCGGGAGCAGCCCGACCGGCGAGAGGGAGACCACGATCTCGTCGTCTCCAGCGCGCTCCCACGGGGTGTCGGGCGCGGCGGGACTGGGGGCCGTGAGCAGCGCCTGAGAGTCTCGGCGGGCGGGGAACTGCATCTCCACCCGGGTGCCCGCGCCCGGCCGCGAGTCGAGGCTCACCGCCTCCGACAGGGCGCGGATCACCGACAGCCCGATGCCTTCGGCGGGCTCGGCCACGAGCAGGCCGGCGCCCCGGTCCTCGACGGTGGCTCGGATCCGATGCTCGTCGATGAACAGACAGACCGACATCGGGCCGGCGGCTCCGCCGTAGGCGTGCAGGACGACGTTGTTGCAGGCCTCACTGATCGCCGTCTTGAGGTCGTCGAGAAGCTCGGGATCGATATCCAGCAGCTCGGCCACTCCCCCGAGCATCCCGCGGACTATGGTGAGCGTCTGGGGGCGGCTGGTGAGGTCGAGGCGGACGGTGGGCGCTTGAGCGTTCACACCGCGTTCCACGGATTGACCTGCGCCGCGCCGAACCCACTCAACGCATGGCCGCGGTCAGCGCGCGCGCGCGGATGAACCGGGCTTCGCGGATGAGTCGAGCTCGGTGAGCTCGGACAGCTGCGCGATCGAGCGCCGCAGGATACGGGAGACCTGCATCTGAGAGACGCCGACCCGCTCGGCGATCTGGGTCTGGGTGAGATCGTGGACGAAGCGCAGCGCGAGAACCTCTCGCTCTCGCTCCGAGAGATTGCGCGCGGCGGCGCCGACGGTCACCCGCTCGTCGGCAAAGCGCAGGTCGGGATCATCGGCGCCGAAGCTGTCCACCACCGTCCCACTCTCGCCGTCGCCGTCGTCGTAGGGGGCATCGAGCGAGGAGGCGTGATGAGCACGCGAGGTCTCAAGGGCCTCCAGGACTTCCTCGATGCTGTATTCGAGGTACTCGGCAATCTCGCTCACGGTCGGGGCGTGCCCGGTCCGAGCGCTGAGCTGCTGCTGCGCCTCCTCGACCTTGACCGCCCGTTCCTGGGCCCCCCGGGGCACGTGAACGGCCCATCCGAGATCGCGGAAGTAGCGCTTCAATTCACCGAGAATGGTCGGGACCGCGAAGGATGAGAAGGCGGTGCCGCGGCTGCTGTCGAACCGGTCGACGGCCTTCACCAGGCCGAGACTGGCGACCTGGAGCAGATCCTCAAACGGCTCGCGGGCACCGGAGTAGCGGCGGGCCAACTTGCGGGCCAGTGGCAGGAAGCGCTCGACCAGCTCGTCCCGGGCGCTGCGGTCATGGTCGTTCTGCCAGCGCTCGAACAGGAGCTCGATCTGACGGCGGGTGAGCACCCGGTTGCGGCTTGACGGAAGCGTGTCGGGGCGGGGCGTGGTTATCGGCATCAGGCCATGGGATACCCGATCGCCCGACCCTCAATCGGCCTGGGGCGAACTCTTACGGGTTTAAGGGTGCTCCGAGGGGTGCTCCGACCGGGTCTGCGGCGCCGCGGTCCGCCGCTGACGGGCTGAGGGGCCCGCGGGAGAGGCGCCGAGAGGGCCAGACCGGCTGTATCCAACGTTCTGTGCAGCTAACCTGAACGGAGCGTATGGGGCCCCGTCCCGGCTACTTCGACGACAACTCCGTGATCCGCCGCGTTCAGCGCGAGCGGGCGGTCGCCCTGGCCGGGCCGCGGGCGCTGCTGATGCAGGCGGCCCATCCGCTCGCCGTATCTGGCCTGCTTGCCCATTCCGAGGCCCTGGAGGATCCGTACGCCCGGCTCGCCCGCACGGCCGAGGCCCTCAGCGTCATGACCTTCGGGCCCCGCGCCGAGGCCGACCGGATCGGCCGGCGCGTCCGGGCCATGCACCGCACCGTGTCGGGCCGTCTGCCCGAGGCCGTCGGCCGCTATCCGGCCGGCACCCCATACCGGGCCGACGATCCCGAGCTGCTGATGTGGATCCTCTACACGCTGGTCGACTCCGCAAGCGTGCTCTACCGGACCTACGTGGGGCGTCTCAGCCAGGATCAGCGGGAGTCGCTGTGGCGTGATTACCGGGTGCTGGGCAGGCTGTTCGGGTTGCGCACGAGCCAGATGCCGCCGACCCTGGCCGAGCTCGAGGCGTACGGACAGGAGATGCTGGCCGGGGACGATCTGTGCGTCGGGGCGTGGGCCCGGCGGCGGGCGCGTGAGATCGTGCTCGAGCCGCCGGTTTCCCCCCTGGCCCGGCCACTGGTCGAGACGGTCAACTTCATCACCGTGGCGCTGTTGCCCGACCGCCTGCGCCGCGAGTACGGCTTTGCTCGCCTGCCTCCCACGCCGGTGCGGCGCGCGCTGGTCAATGCCGGCGCCGTCTACGTCCGCCGCGGGGTGCTTCCCCTGCTGCCGGTCGGCCTCCGCCAGGTTCCGGCGGCTCGCCGCGCGGCATAGGTCACCGCGGGGCGGGTAGCCTGCCCGTGGTGTGAGGCGGGTCGCTGTCGTGGGGCATGTCGAGTGGGTCGACTTCGTCTGCGTGTCGGAGTTCCCGCAGCGCGGGGCGGTGAGCCATGCCGATGGCGCCCTCACGCACGCCGGCGGCGGCGCGGTGGTGGCGGCCGCGGTGCTGGCCGATCTCGGAGCCGAGGTCGATCTCTTCTGCGCACTGGGCCGCGATGCCAACGGCGAGGCGGCCGCGACGGAGCTGGCCGCGCGCGGCATCAGCGTGCAGGCCGCCTGGCGCGATGCGCCGACCCGGCGCGTGGTCACGCTGCTCGAGCGGGACGGCGAGCGGACCATCCTCACCATCGGGGAGCGCATCCAGCCCCACGGTGATGACGACCTCGCCTGGGACCGGCTCGAGGGCGCCGACGGTGTCTACTTCACGGCCGGGGATGCCGGCGCGGCGGCCCGGGCCCGGCGGGCCGGGGTGATGGTCACCACCCCGCGGGCCCGGGAGGCGCTCGCCGGCGACGGGATCACTGTTGACGCCCTCGTCTACAGCGCTCGCGACAGCGACGAGGTGCGCTGGGCCGAGGCGCTCGCCCCCCACGCACGTCTGCTGGTGGTCACGGAGGGCGCCCAGGGTGGCCACTGGCGCTCGACGGACCGGGCGGGGTCGGAGGCGGACAGCGGGCGCTGGCCGGCGGCGGCGCTGCCCGGCCCGCAGCGAGATGACTACGGCTGCGGGGACGCGTTCGCCGCCGGCTTCACCTTCGGGCTGGCCAGCGAGCTGTCCGTGCCGGCCGCCGCCCGGATCGGCGCCGAGCGCGGAGCGCGCGCGCTGACCACGGTCGGCGCTCCTTAGCCCACCCGCAGCGCCGCGCCGAGCCCCGGAAGCCCGCGCCGGGGTCGGTGCGCGAGCGATCCGTCCGGGCGCTGGGCGAACATACGTTCGTGCTTAATGTATGGCCCTCGATCCTCCATGCCGACCTCGACTCGTTCTATGCCTCGGTCGAGCAGCGGGATGAGCCGCGACTGCGGGGGCGGCCGGTGATCGTGGGCAGGGGCGTGGTGCTGGCGGCCAGCTATGAGGCCAAGGCGCGCGGAGTGCGCACCGCGATGGGAGGCGGGCGGGCCCGCGCACTGTGCCCGGAGGCGACGTTCGTCTCGCCCCGGATGTCCGCCTACGCAGCGGCCAGCAAGGCCGTGTTCGCGATCTTCGAGCGCACCTCCCCGGTCGTCGAGGCGCTTTCGATCGATGAGGCGTTCCTCGACGTACGCGGGCTCGAGCACATCCTGGGCGATCCTCGGCAGATCGCGGTGCGGCTGCGCCAGCAGGTCCGTGAGGAGGTCGGTCTGGCGATCACGGTCGGCCTGGCGAGCACCAAGTTCCTGGCCAAGGTGGCCAGTGCGGTCGCCAAACCCGACGGACTCCTGGTGATCCCGCCCGGCTCCGAGCTGGCCTTCCTGCACCCGCTCCCGGTGGAGCGGCTGTGGGGGGTGGGCCGCGTGACCGCGGAGCGCCTGCGGGCCCAGGGGATCACCACGGTCCGGCAGGTGGCGCGGCTGGACGAGCTCGAGCTGATGAAGATGGTCGGCCGGGCCAGCGGTCGTCAGCTGCACGCGCTGGCCCGCAATCGGGATCCCCGTACGGTCCGGCGCCGGGCGCGGCGGCGCTCGATCGGGGCGCAGCGCGCGCTGGGCCGCCGCGGACACGACCCGGCCGAGGTCCAGGCCGCTCTGATGACGATCGTTGATCGCGTGGGGCGACGCCTGCGGGCGGCGCGCCGGGCGGCACGGACGGTGGTGCTCCGGTTGCGCTTCGACGACCACGCGCGGGTCACGCGGTCACGGACGCTGGCCGAGGCCACCACCCGAACCGCCACCCTGCTGCGGGTCGCCCGGGGCTTGCTGCAGGCCGCGCAACCGCTGATCGCGAAGCGCGGACTGACCCTGATCGGCGTTGCCCTGACCAACCTCTGTGACCGAGCGGCGGTCCAGCTGGCGCTCGCCTTTGACCGGACCGCGGAGCTCGACCGGACGCTGGATGAGCTGCGCGAGCGGTTCGGGGCCGATGTCGTCTCCCGCGGCACCCTGGTCGGGCGAGACGCAGGCCCGTGGGTTCCGCTGCTCCCGGACTGATGCCCGCGGCGGCCCCCAGATCTCGATCGAGCCCGCGCCGCCGCACGGCGCCAGAGCGGAGGCTAATGCCCGGCCGGCGGATCCTCGTAGAGCATTAGGACGAGGCGCGCCCTGTCTCCGGCGCGAGGCGAGGCGTGCCGGGGGGCGATCTGCGCCGGCGCAGACTGCGCCGGCGCGTCCGCGGTCAGCGTGGCCGCCTCTGCGGTCAGCGTGATCGCCTCCGCAGCCTGCACGGCCGTCTCCCTGGTCAGCACGACGTCGGCAGGCGCGGGTGTCCCGGCTTCGGGCTTGCCGTCACCACGTCCGTCGAGCTCGCCCCGCCGGATCAGGCGCGAGTGGGTCTGACGCTTGATCTCCTCCACGCGGTCCGCCAGCGCCGCCAGCTCGGAGCCGAGCTCGCGCCAGCCCTGATCGTCGAGCTGCAGCTCGGTCTGGCTGATCCGGGCCTCGGGCGAGTTGAATCCGCCGGCCGAGGCGGCGGCCGACACCTGCTCGCCGAGCCTTCCCAGCGCACCAGCGATCGAGGCCTCCTTGACGACGCCGGGCGTGGCCCCCCACGCCTCGTCCGTGACCGGCCGCCGCACGGTGGCGGTGTAGTAGTGCTCGACGGCTCCCCGGCGCGGAACCCGGCGCACCAGCTTCAGGAAGCCCAGGGCGGTCAGACGGCGGATGTGGTAGCTCAGGACTCCCAGCGGGACGTCGAGCTCGGCCGCCAGTTCACTGGGGCTGGCGGTGCGATCCTGAAGCGCGCCCAGCAGACGGGTGCGCAGCGGGTGAGCCAGCGCCTTGGCGACCGTCGGATCGGTGATGTCGTGGAACGGCTTCATCGAGAGCGGACGGAGATCGCCGGTCAGAGCGGGACACGCCCGGTGCGGGCCCGCAGCAAAGCGAAATCCGAAAATGCGAACAGCGCTTCGGTATCCGCGACGAATCATCGCACTCGCGGCGATTCAATGCCGCCTGACCAAACGAAGGCCGCCGCCGCCAGCCTAAGCCGTTCTCGGCGGCCGCCGCCGACGCGTAACCTGGGACCAACATGAGCGCTGATTCGAGCCGGGCCGCCAGCGGGGGCCGCCAGCTTCTGGCTCGCGCACGGGAGGGAGATGAGCTCGCCTTCCGCGAGCTGGTCGAACCCCATCAGGCTGAGCTGAGCGCCCACTGCTACCGGATGCTGGGCTCGGTCTATGACGCCGAGGATGCGCTCCAGGACGCTTTGCTGCGGGCCTGGCGCGGCCTGGCCCGCTTCGACGGACGCGGGTCGCTCCGCTCGTGGCTCTACACGATCGCCACCAATTCGTGTCGCGATCAGCTCGGCCACCGCCAGAAGCGGGTGCTGCCGATGGACTTCGGGCCCGCCAGTGATCCGCAGATCGGTCCCGGCCAGCCGATCGTGGAGACCACCTGGATTGAGCCCTTCCCGGACCAGGCCTTCGGGCTGCAGGATGGTTACTCGGCCCCGGAGGCGCGCTACGAGCGCCGCGAGAGCGTCGAGCTCGCGTTCGTGGCCGCCCTTCAGCATCTGGCCACCAACCAGCGCGCGGTCCTCCTGTTGCGAGAGGTCCTCGGCTTCTCGGCCAAGGAGACGGCCGAGATGCTCGACACCTCAGTGGCTTCGGTCAACAGTGCGCTGCAGCGCGCCCGGGCGGCCGTTGAGGAGCGCGTCCCCGGGCCCAGTCAGCAGGCGACGCTGCGCGCGATGGGCGATCACAAGCTGCGCAAGCTCGTCGACCGCTATGTCGAGGCGTGGGAGCGCTGCGATGTGCATGCCTTCGCCGGCATGCTGACGGAGGAGGCCACCTTCGCGATGCCCCCGCTGGCCCGCTGGTACAGCACCCGGGAGGGGATCGCCACCTGGGCCAGCCTGTCACCGCTGTCCGGCCAGTGGCGGTGGCGCACGCTGCTCACCCGCGCCAACGGGCAGCCCGCCCTGGGCTTCTACTCCTGGGATGAGGAGGCCGGCGCCTACGTGGCCTTCGCGCTGAACGTTCTCAGCTTCGAGGGCGAGCTGATCAGCAACGTGACCGCGTTCGTGGCGCGCTCGATCGAGCCCGAGGACGACGAGGCCTACGCCACCTGGCCCAGCCAGGAGGCGGACGAAAAGCGGCTGGCCGGGACATTCGCGCGTTTCGGGCTGCCCGAGCGCCTGACCTGAGCGCGAACGGGAGACGGGACGTCTCGAGCGGTCCGTGCCGTTCCTCCGCGGCATCAGAAACGCGGCCATCGCCGCCGCATGGGTGACATCCAGCCTGACCCCGATCGCGTCGCTCCCGGTCTCGGTGGCGAGAGTGATACTGAGGTGCAGAGATGAACGACGAGACCCACGACACCCGCGAGCGGAACTCGCGCCACCCCGGTCTGCTGCGCGTCGAGAGCACCCGACTGCCGAGCAGTCCGCTGGTCATGTTCCTGCGCTGGTGGCTCCCGGCGATCGTGGGCCTGGTTGGCCTCGGAGTGGCCGTGCTCAGCGGGTTCAGTGACAGTGGACTCGAGGCGATGGCGGCCTTCCTGGGGGCCGGAGGCTCGATCTGGCTGATGAACTTCCTGTGGCGGCTGGGCGTCAGCGGTGACGAGGAGCGGGCCCGCGAAAACGCGGCGCGAGAGTACCTGGACGAGCACGGGCACTGGCCCGATCAGGCCGGCCGCGCGGACTGAGCTACCGCGGCGCCAATACAAACAGATCGATCGGGCGCGCCGTACGCTCCCGGTAGGCGTCGTAACCGCCGTATTGATCGTTCATCTGCCGCCAGAGCTTGTCGCGTTCCTCACCCTCGGCCAGACGCGCGCGCACCTTGAGGCGTTGGCCTCTGACCTGCACCTGGGCATCGGGGTTTGCTCTCAGGTTGAGCGCCCAGGCGGGCGGGCGCTCATTCCCGGCGTTGGACCCGATCACGATCAGCCGCGCGGCGTCGCGCCGGTAGAGCACAGGCGCCGTACGCGGTCGCCCCGAGCGCCGGCCGGTTGTGGTCAGCAGGAGGACGGGTGCACGCCCAATCCGTCCGAACAGCCGCCCGCGGGTTGCGCGGTACAACCACGCCACCCATTCTTACGCACCGGCTCACGGGCGCGGGGCAGGTTCCGGTGAGCTCGCCTACCGGCAGGGCTCGTTGCGCAGGCTCGGGCACGGCGGTGATCCGGCCGGAACGCTCACGCCCGGGACCACTGGGAGCACCAGGCTGGATGGCATCGTCGGCGCGAACGCGACTGATTCGGTGGCGGTGCTCGCCGGGGGCTGGGTCTCCCCGAAGGACCAGATCGGCTGCGTTCCATTCGGAGCGGCGATCGTGACCCTCAACCGCGAGCCGGCGCGGTACGCGTGGCCCTCGAAGTAGAGCGGAATCGTGACCTCGGCGAACTGTCCCGACGGCATCGGCTGGACGTCTGAGGCCAGGAAGGTGGGAATCGGCTCGACCGCCGTCGGCGCCTGCTTGAAGATGTTGTCCGATGTCGTGGCCAGCTTCCGTTCGGTGGCGCGCAGCCAGCCGTCCTGAACGAACGTCTCATGGCCGTCCGGGCGCACCTCGCTGACCGTGGCCTGAAGGTCGACATCCGGTGTGGAGGACCGGATCCAGGCGTGGACGGCGCCACCGCCGATCACCGTCGTGTCTGCGCTCAGCGGCGCCGACGTGTAGGAGACCGCGGAGCCGGACGGGTTGTGCTGCCAATTCCAGTCCCACTGGGACGCGTTGCCCCAGAGGCCGCCCGAGCCGGTGTTGCTTGAGTAGTCGGTCAGGGGCAGCGCTGAGGCGTCCGAGGTGTAGGTGTCGGTGCCGGCGCTCGCCGGAGCGTTGTCGCCCAGTGTGCCGCCCGGCCCGAAGTACCAGGTGCGCGCGGTGGTACCGGGGACCGGGAAGTCCGAGAACGATTGCTCGTACGCCGGGTACGGGTCGCCTGGGTTGGAGCTGGCGCCGGCCAGGCTACCGGCGCCGTTGTCGAACAGGACCCGCACCTCGGGCAGCGCGTCGAACGCGGACAGCGCCGATTGGTAGGTCGGCTGCTGCTGGATCGGATCCGGCGGCAGGGTTACGACGTCGTTCGGCGGCAGTCCCATCGCGGCCTGATAGATCGCCGGCGCGGCGGCCCTCGTCGCGGCCTGGTTGACGATCGGCGCCTGGTGGGCGACGAATAGCTGCAGGAAGTCGTACCAGCGGTCATAGGTGTAGGGATCGAGCGAGTCGATGTGGGCGCCGTTGGTGAAGGTGAACCACTTCTGGCTCGTACCGGTGAAATGCTGGACGAGATCGGGGCAGTGGCCACCGGTCTGCTCGTCCTGCCACTGGCAGACCATGAACGTGGGCACGTTGATCTTGTTGACGAAGCTCACCGGATCCAGCGGATCCGCCACGGAGGGGTTGTAGTAGTGGTTGGCGCGGATCTTGGCCATCAGGTCCGCCGCCTCGCCGTGTAGGACCTGGTTGTCCTTGCAGGTCTGATCGCCGGCCTGGATCTGCTGGGTCGCGTACGGCTGCGTTCCCGGAGCGGGCGCCGGCTGGGCCTCCTGCTGTCGCTGCTGGGCCCACGGCACCGCGAACCCGGTGTTGAGGATCCCGCCCGGGTAGAGCGTCGATGCCGTCGCGTCGATCACCGAAAGCGGGGAGATCGCTTCCAGATCGGGCGGGTCGAGCTGAGCGGTGAACAGCTGGCTGATACCCCCGTAGGAGATGCCCATCATCCCCACCTTGTTGCCGAGCACCCACGGCTGGTGGGCGATCGTCTCGATCACGTCGTAGCCGTCGAGGTTCTGCAGCGGCTCGAAGAAGTCATACGCGCCGCCCGAGCAGCCCGTCCCGCGCATGTTCACGTCGACGACCGCGAAGCCCATCAGGTTGGCGAGGACGGCGATCCCGTTCTGGGGACCGCTGGGATCGGCGTAGCCATAGCCCGAGTACTCGATCAGTGTCGGGTAGGGAGGCGCATAGCTGGTGTTGGCCGGGAACGTGGGCAGGTGGATGAACGACGGCGCGACCGACTGCCCGGCCGGGCTGGTGGGTGGATGCACGTCGATCGCCAGCTTGGTGCCGTCGCGCGTGGTCAGATACGTGTAGCCGTTGTCGGGAATCGACTGGTTGTAGATGCCCGGATCCCAGGGCGCGGCCGCCTCCGAGTGGACCGTGATCGAGCCCGATGTGGGGCCGTTCGGATTCAGCTGCACGCGGTAGCCCTTGCCCGGTGGCACGTTGCGGAACAGCAGCCCGCCGAGCGAGTCTGCGTTCTGCGTGGAGACCGTGCTCCCACTGGAGGTGAGCAGCGAGGCGCTCGCTCCGGGCGCGAGGCCGGTGACGTATACCTGCTGCGCGCTCCCGTGAGCGCTGAACGACGCCGCCGAGGCAGCCGCTGAGTTCGCCAGCGCGCCGAGTGCGAGGACGGCCAGCAGCATCCCCAGCCGGGCAGCGCGATGCGCTCGGGCAGGGCCTCCCCGGGTGATCCTGGCTACGGGCACCACGGGTTCTTCGGCACGTCAGCGCACGGGTTGGGCATGCTCGGCAGCTGGCTGGTGGGGAGCGGGGGCATGTCGACATGAGTCCTGCGCGGGTAGTTGGAGCCCGGCGTACACGGCTCCGAGCCGGTCGGCAGAAGGGCAGCGAAGAACTGCGAGTCACAG
>DASVYO010000001.1:0-14430 GCA_036392135.1 Solirubrobacteraceae bacterium | reverse complement strand
CTGCGCGCGGCCTGATCGTCGGTGATCCGACCTGCCCAGCCGCAGCGATCCGACCTGCCCAGCCGCAGCCCGCAAGGAGCGGTCTTTTCGGCCGCCCGGCGGGTCCGCCCCGCCGGGTTCCGTCTGAGGCCCCGATAGACTCGCCGTAGGCGTATGGCTCAAGGCGAGACGCGGTTCATCTTCATCACCGGCGGGGTTGTCTCCTCGCTTGGCAAGGGCATCGCCGCCGCGTCGATCGGGCGGCTGCTGGTGGCCCGCGGGCTGTCGGTCCAGCTGCAGAAGTTCGATCCTTACATCAACGTCGACCCGGGCACCATGTCGCCCTATCAGCACGGGGAGGTGTTCGTAACCGAGGACGGGGCCGAGACCGACCTCGACCTGGGCCATTACGAGCGCTTCACGGACGCCAACACCAGCCGGGCGTCCAACGTCACCGCCGGTGGCATCTACAACACGGTGATCCGCCGCGAGCGCCGCGGCGATTACCTGGGGGCCACCGTCCAGGTCGTGCCCCACATCACGGACGAGATCAAGCAGCGCATCAAGCTGATGGCCGACTCCAGCGACGTCGACTTCGTGATCACCGAGATCGGCGGCACGGTGGGCGACATCGAGTCGCTGCCGTTCCTGGAGGCGATCCGCCAGTTCCCCGTCGACGTCGGTCGCCGGCGCTGCATGTTCATCCACCTCACACTGGTTCCTTACATCGGTCATGCCGGCGAGCTGAAGACCAAGCCGACCCAGCACTCGGTCAACGAGCTGCGGCGCATCGGTATCGCCCCGGACATGGTCATCTGCCGCTCCGAGGCCGAGCTCTCCACCGACATCCGGCGCAAGATCGCGCTGTTCGCGAGCCTCCCGGTCGAGGCTGTCGTGTCCGGGTACGACGTGCCCGACATCTACCAGGTGCCGCTGGCCTTCAACGCCCAGGGGGTTGACGAGTACATCCTCGCCGAGCACTTCGGGCTTCAGCCCGGGACTCCCGATCTCCGCCGCTGGGAGGAGATCATCCGCCGGGCCAGCGAGGTCGATCGCTCCGTACGGATCGGGCTGGTCGGGAAGTACGTCCAGCTCGAGGATGCCTACCTGTCGGTGGTGGAGGCGCTGCGCCACTCCGGTGTCCATCACGGCTGCAAGGTCGAGGTCGACTGGATCGATTCCGAGTCGGTCGGAGAGCCCGAGGTCCGTGAGCGGCTGCAGACCGCGGATGGGATTCTCATCCCCGGCGGCTTCGGCGGCCGGGGCTGGGAGGGCAAGATCACCGCGGCGCAGATTGCCCGCGAGGGCCGCATCCCGTACCTGGGGGTGTGTCTGGGCATGCACGTCGCGGTCAGCGAGTTCGCCCGTCACGTGGCCGGGATGGAGGGGGCCAACTCGACCGAGATGGATCTCGAGACGCCGTACCCGGTGATCGACCTGCTGCCCGAGCAGAAGGAGATCGCCGATATGGGGGGCACGATGCGGCTCGGGGCCGATCCCGTCAAGCTGCACGACGGCACCCGGATTCGCGCGCTGTACGGCGAGCCGGTCGTCTATGAGCGTCACCGCCACCGTTACGAGGTCAACAATCACCTCCGCCGCCAGCTGGAGGCCGCCGGGCTGGTCTGCTCGGGCACATCGCCCGATGAGCGGCTGGTCGAGGCGGTCGAGCTGCTGCCCGACGCGCATCCGTTCTACGTGGCCTCGCAGTACCACCCCGAGTTCAAGTCCCGCCCCGAGCGCCCGGCGCCGCTGTTCCGGGAGTTCGTGGGCGCCGCGCTGGCCTACGCCGGTGAGAGCGTGGCCCAGGACGGTGGTCGCCCGCGAGACGTGCGCGTCTCGCCCGCCGCCACCTCGTGACCCGCCGCCCTCCCGCGCGCTGAGGTGAACCGGGCCAGCCCAGCCGAGCGCGCGCGTCTGCACGAGACGTTCGCCGCGCTGTGCCGGATCCCGAGCCCGTCCGGACGCGAGCGCGCGTGCGCGGACTGGGTCATGGCCGAGCTCGAGACGATGGGCGTCCCGGTGATCGAGGACGGCAGCGCCCGCGCGGCCGGATCCGAAGCCGGGAATCTCCTGGCCCGGATCCCCGGGCGGGCTCGCGGCAGCCTGCTCGTCTGCGCCCATCTGGACACCGTCCCGCCGACGGCCCCGATCGACCCGGTGCTGAGCGGCGGCTACTGGCAGAACGCCAACGAGGGCATCCTCGGCGCCGACAACAAGTCCGCGGTGGCCGTCGCGCTGGAGCTGGCCCGCCACTTCAGTGATCCCGGCGAGCCGGCCCCGATCGGGCTCGAGTTCCTGTTCACGGTCTGTGAGGAGATCTCGCTGCGCGGCTCGCGCGCGTTCGACGTCGGGACCCTGGAGAGCTCGTTCGGCTACGTGTTCGACCACGCCACCCCGATCGGCGAGCTGGTCGCCGCCTCACCCACGCACTACCGGATCGTCGCCGAGTTCCGTGGCCGGGCCGCCCATGCCGGCGTCCGCCCCGAGCTCGGGCGCAGCGCCGTGCAGGCCGCCGCCCGGGCGATCGCCAGCCTGCGCCTCGGCCGGCTCGATGCGCAGACCACGGCCAACGTCGGGCTGATCAACGGGGGCACCGCAATCAACGTCGTCCCCGAGCGCTGCCGCGTCGAGTCCGAGGTGCGCAGCCTCGATCCGGATCGTGCGGCCGCGCTGGCCACCGAGACGGTCGATCATCTCCAGGACGCCGCGGACGCGACCGAATGCGATCTCGACCTGACCGTGGAACGGATGTTCCAGGGCTACCGGACGAAGGCCCGGGCGCCCGAAACGCTGGTCGCGGAGCGCGCCCTGCGGGCCTGCGGTTACGAGCCCCGGCCGATCAACTCCGGCGGGGCCTCGGACGCCAACTCGTTCCGCACCGCGGGCTTTGCCTGCAGCTGCCTGGCCGACGGCACCGAGCGCAACCACGAGCCCGGCGAGCGGATCAGTGCCCAGAACCTGGAGAACCTGCTCGACCTGGCGCTCGCGCTCGTCCAGGAGGCGGCGGTGGAGATCGGAACCCCGGCGTGAGCAACTTCGACCGCGTGTCCTCGGAGACGACCTGGCAGGGCCAGATCTTCACCGCCGGCGTCGAGCACTTCCGCCATGATGACGGCGCGCTCGTCAGCCGGGAGAAGGTCTGGCATCCGGGTGCGGTGGGCATCCTGGCGGTTGACACCGAGGTCGTGTGGCTGACCCGTCAGCCGCGGGAGGCGGCCGACCTGCCCGCGTCGCTGGAGATTCCGGCCGGCAAGCGCGACGTCGCGGGTGAGCTGCCGCTGGCCACCGCCCAGCGCGAGCTGGCCGAGGAGATCGGCAAGCAGGCCGGACGGTGGAGCGAGCCGAAGGTCTTCTTCACCAGTCCCGGCTTCAGTGATGAGCGGGTCTGGTGGTACCTGGCGCGCGAGCTGTCGGACATCCCCGACCACCAGCCCGATCCGGGTGAGCGGATCGAGATCGTCCCCTGGCCGCTGGATCAGCTCGACGCCGCGATAGAGGAGTGCCAGGACTCGAAATCGCTGATCGCCCTGTACTGGCTGCTGGCCGCCCGCTCGGCATCCGGCCTGGCCTGACCAGGCCGGCGTTGTCGCGGCGTGGACCGCCGCCCGCAGGACTCCGCCCACCCGCAGGACTGCCGTGCCCCGAGACGAATACGCGCTCAATGAGCGCCCTGCAGAGCACCGACCAGCAGCGCCATCTGACCGAGCTGACGCTCGATTTCCTGGGCACTCTGGAGCTCGAGCGCGGCCTCTCGCGCAACACGCTTGACGCGTACCGCTCCGACCTGGCCCAGTTCGGGCTGTATCTCGGCCGCCTCGGGCGTGACCCGCTCGAGATCCGGCCGCCCGAGATGGCCGGCTTCATCTCCGAGCTCGCCGATGGACACGACGGCAAGGCGCCGGTCGCCTCGAGCACGCTGCAGCGCAAGATCGCCTGCCTGCGCTCCTTCTACCGGCACCTGCGCCGCGAGCAGCTGATCGACCATGACCCCACCTCGGAGCTGCGGCCGCCGCGCTCCCCCGGCCGCCTGCCCAAGGTGCTGAGCCGCGACGAGATCGCACGGCTTCTGGCTCAGCCCAGCGGCCACTCGCCGGCCGCCCTGCGCGATCGCGCGCTGCTCGAGACGATGTACGCCTGCGGGCTACGGGCCACCGAGGCCACCACCCTGCGCGTGTCGGAGGTCGACCTCGAGGCGGGGATGCTGCGCGCCCGGGGCAAGGGGTCTAAGGAGCGCCTGGTCCCGATCGGGCGCAAGGCGGTCGAGACGCTCCAGGCCTATCTGGACCGGGGCCGGCCGCGACTGGTCGGCCTGTCGGATGAGCCTCGCGTGTTCGTCAACCTGCGCGGCGGCGGGCTCTCGCGGCAGGGTCTCTACAAGATCGTCCAGGGTCACGCCCGCCGCGCCGGGCTCGAGAATCGCATGAGCCCCCACACCCTGCGCCACACGTTCGCCACGCATCTGCTGGCCGGCGGCTGTGACCTGCGCTCGCTGCAGGAGATGCTCGGGCACGCCGACATCGGCACCACCCAGATCTACACCCACCTGTCGGTCGAACGGCTGCGCGACGTCTACTTCGACGCCCATCCGCGGGCTCAGATCTCGAGCCGGAGCTGAACGTCTGTGGGGCTGACCCACTTCGACGAGGCCCAGACGTTCTCGTACGAGCTCGGGCACCTGCGTGGCCGCTGGACGATGCTGGGCCAGTCGGCCGGTTCGCGCACCATCGGCGTGCGCCGCATCCAGCTCCCGGCGGGCGCCTGGTCGACGCCCGCGCACGAGCACGGACGCTCGGAGGAGATCTTCTACGTGCTCGCCGGCCGCGGCCTCTCCTGGCAGGCCGGCCGCACCGCGGAGATCCGGGCCGGCGACGGAATCCTCTACGCCCCGCGGCGCGGCGCCCACACCATCCGAGCCGAGGAGGAGCTCGACCTGCTCGCGTTCGGCACGCGCGAGTACGACGAGAGTCTGCGGCTGCCCCGCCTGGATCTGTCGCTGGTCGGCACCCGCGGCGTGCAGAGCGTTCCCGGGGTTATCGACGGCGTACCGCTCCAGTTCGCCCGCGAGGCTGAGGCCGGGCCGCCGGAGGTCCCCGCGATGCCCGGCGAGCCGCCCCGGACGATCATCAACCTGGAGGATCTCGAGCCGGAAAGCGTCTCCCGGACGCGCGTCAAGCGCACCCGGCGGAACTTCGGCCGGCGGCTCGGCTCCGAACGCTCGGGCCTGCAGCATGTGGAGGTCGCTCCGGGCGCGGAGGCCGCACCGCCGCATTGCCACTCGGTCGAGGAGGAGCTGTTCATCATCCTCACCGGGGATGGCGTCCTGATCCTGGACGCCGAGGAGACTCCGGTCCGCGCCGGCCATGTCGTGACGCGGCCGGCCGGCACCGGGGTCGCGCATAGCTTCCGAGCGGGCCGGGAAGGGCTCAGCTATCTGGCCTACGGCGCCCGGGATCCGGCGGACATCTGCTACTACCCACGCTCCAACAAGATCGCCTTTCGGGGCGTGCATCTGATCGCAAGGCTGGAGAAGCTCGATTACTGGGACGGAGAGGACTGAGCCTGGAGGGGGACCCGTTCCGCGCCGAGCCTTCGTGGTCGTGCTCGACGCCGTCGGCGCGGGCGCACTCCCGGACGCCGCCGACTACGGGGATGCGGGTGCCAACACGCTCGCCCACCTCGCCCAGCACCTCGGCGGCCTGGACCTGCCCCACCTGCAGGCGCTCGGACTCGGCAACGCGCTGGCGCTGACCGGGGTTCCCCCGGTTGCCTCGCCGGTGCTTCACGGGCGCCTGCACGCGCTCGGAGCAGGCAAGGACTCGACCGCCGGCCACTGGGAGCTGATGGGCCTGGTGGCCACCCAGCGCCCGCCGGTGTACCCCGAGGGCTTCCCGGAGTCGGTGATCCGCCTCGTGCGCGAGGTCAGTGGCCGGGCGGTGCTGTGCAACCGGCCCAGCAACGGCCTCGAGGCGATCGAGCGCTTCGGCGCCCAGGCACTGGCCGGCGATCAGCTGATCGTCTACACCAGCCAGGACTCGGTTCTGCAGATCGCCGCCCACGTTGACACGGTGGCTCCGGCGCAGCTGTACGCGATCTGCACGGAGGTGCGGCGCCGGCTCCCGGCCGAGCACACGGTCGGCCGCGTCATCGCCCGGCCCTTCGAGGGGCGCGAGGGCCGCTTCGCCCGCACGGAGGGACGCCGCGACTTTGCCCTCACGCCGCCCCGGCCCAGCTACCTCGACGCCCTGCGGGCGGCGGCGGTCGAGGTCCATACCGTGGGCAAGGTCGGAGCCCTGTTCGCCGGAGCGGGGATCGACGTGCAGCATCCCGGCGCCACCAACGCCCGTGCCCTCGAGGAGACCGGCCGGCTGATCGATGAGCTCGAGGCCGGCCTCGTGTTCACGAACCTGATCGAGACCGACCAGGTCTACGGCCACCGCCACGACTTCGAGGGCTTCGCGGGCGCGCTCGAGCGGATCGACGCGACGGTCGGAGCGTGGCTCGGGCGCCTGCGGGCGGGGGACCTGCTCGTCCTGACGGCCGACCACGGCTGCGACCTGACCTCCCCCCGGACCGATCACACCCGTGAACATGTCCCGCTGCTGGCCCGGTTCGCCGGCCACCGCGGGCGCCGACACGACGGCCCCCTGTCGGATGTCGGCGCCAGCGTGCTGGCCTGGCTGGCCGATCAGCGGGCACCGGAGTTGCCCGGCCGCTCGTTCCTGTAAAAGCCTGGGTATGCCCGAGCTTCCCGAGGTGGAGACGATCCGCCGGCAGCTGGCCCCCGAGCTCGAGGGCCGGACGATCACGGCCGCCGAGATCCTCGATCCGCGCTGGACGCGGCCCGAGCCGCCGGAGCTCGTCCAGGAGAGCCTGCTCGGACGTCGCATCGAGCATCTCGGCCGGGCCGGGAAGTACCTGGTCTGGGAGCTGTCGGGCGACCTCCACCTGCTCATGCACCTGCGCATGACCGGCACCCTGCTGGTCGATCCCATCGCCGAGCCGGCGCACACGCGGGTGCGCTTCGAGCTCGACGGTGACCGGCGTCTGGTCTACGTCGATCCCCGCCGCTTCGGGACCGGCCATCTGCTGCCCGGGGCCGCGGCCCGGGATGCCTATCTCGGCGAACGGATCGGGATCGAACCGCTGACCCCCGAGTTCACGCTCGCGCACCTCCGTGAGCTGGCCCGGGGGCGGACCGCTCCGGTCAAGTCATTCGTGCTCGACCAGCGCCGGATCGCCGGAGTGGGGAACATCTACGCCGACGAGGCCCTGTTCCGGGCCCGGATCCATCCGCTGCGGCCGGCCGGCACGCTGACCCGGTCGCAGCTGGCCGCCCTGCGCGAGGCGATCGAGGCCTCGCTGCTGGCCGGGATCGAGGCCAAGGGGGCCACGATCGATGATTTCCGCCATGTCGACGGGGCCTACGGATCGTTCCAGGACCAGTTCCTCGTCCACCGCCGGGAGGGCCTGCCCTGTCCCCACTGCGGACGGGCGATCCGCAAGCTCCTCGTCGGCGGCCGGGGCACATACGTGTGCGAGCACTGCCAGCCCCGCCCCCGTCCGCGGCGCGCGCGGCGTCCGCGACCCTCGGCGCCCGCTTAGGCGGCCAGCAGCTCGGTCAGACGACCGGCCCGGTCGGCGGCCCGCAGCTGGTCAAACCCGCCGATCGGCTCGCCGCCGATGACGATCTGGGGGAACGTGGCCAGGCCGGTCAGTTCGATCAGCTTTGCCCGGCTGTCCGCGTCCCGTGCCAGATTTATCTCCTCGTAGGGGATGGCGCGCTTGCCTAGGAGCGCCTTGGCGCCAGTGCACAGCGGGCAGTAATCGGTCGTATAGACGGTGACGGATTTCATGACTTCAGAAAAGATAGCGCAGGGTGTACGGTGCCCGGCCCGCTGAAGACCGAGGCCATCGTGCTGCGTTCGATCCGTTACGGCGAGGCCGACCGCATCCTGCACGTCTACACGCTCGACCACGGCCGCCTGAGCGCGATCGCCAAGGGGGCGCGACGCTCGCGCAGCCGCTTCGGCGCCCGGCTGGAGCCGTTCATGCACATCCGAGCCATCCTGCACGAGGGCCGCAGCGAGCTGCTCACCGTGACCGCTGTGGACACGATCGCCGTGTACGCCGGCCTCCGGGAGCACGCCGCCACGCTTGATGCGGCGGCGCGTGCCTGCGATGCCGTGGGCCGCCTGTTCGAGACCCGGGACCCCCATCCCGAGGTCTTCCGGCTGCTGGCCAACGAGCTGGCGCTGCTGGGCGCCGATCCCGCCCAGGCGCGAACCGCAAACGGCCTGGCCTTCCGCCTCAAGCTCCTGCTGGCGGCGGGTATCCTGCCCCAGCTCGCCGCCTGCGCGATGTGCGGTGAGACCGAGCACCTGAGCGGGTTCTCGGGCGCGGCGGGGGGAGTCGTCTGCGGCTCCTGTGAGGCGGCGGCCTTCTCGCTTGAGGAGGAGGCCTACCGGTTCCTGGTCGACGCCCTGGGAGCCCCGTTGGCGTCGGCGCCCGAGGCCTCACCGCGGGCCCTGCGCCAGGTGGAGCGGGCGATCGGCGACACCGCCGAGCATCACGCCCACGTGCGGCTGCGGCCGCTGCTCGCCGCCTGATTCCGGACGCCCGTGTGCCGTCCCGGTGACGGACGCCGTTCGCACCCGGTACCGGTGTCAGAATCGAGGCATGAGCGAGCCGCACCCCACCACCGGATACGAGCATCCCGGCGGTCCCGTGGCCGAGCGTTTCGTCAACCGCGTCCAGGCCCGGGAGGCGGCCGAGCTGTCCCCGCTCGCCGTCCGCTCCTACCCGCAGCGCCGCCACCGCCCGGAGCCGGATTGTGGCCTGCGCACGCCCTTCCAGCGCGATCGTGACCGGATCGTCCACACCAAGGCCTTCCGCCGCCTCAAGCACAAGACCCAGGTGTTCGTGGCGCCGAGCGGCGATCACTACCGGACGCGTCTGACCCACACCCTGGAGGTGACCCAGGTCTCGCGCACGGTGGGCCGCGCGCTGGGGCTCAATGAGGATCTGGTCGAGGCCATCGGGCTCGGGCATGACCTCGGGCACCCGGCCTTCGGCCATGTCGGTGAGGAGGCGCTCGACCGATGCCTGCGCGAGCGCTTCGGGACCCGGTTCCTTCATCATGAGCACTCGCTGCGCGTGGTCGATGTGCTCGAGCGCGACGGGCAGGGACTGAACCTGACCGAGCCGGTCCGCGATGGGATCGTCAGTCACTCGGGCCGTGCGCCGGAGCCGGGCACGCTGGAGGGGAAGATCGTCCGGCTGGTCGACCGCGTGGCCTACATCAACCACGACATCGATGATGCGCTGCGGGCGGGGGTGCTGGCCGCCGCCGACCTGCCCGCGGAGGCGATCGCGATCCTGGGCGACAGCGGCCCGCGCCGCATCGACCGGCTCGTCCACGACCTGGTCGAGGAGTCCGAGGCCGCCGGGGACATCGTTCAGGGCAAGACGGTCGGTGCGGCGATGAACGCCCTGCGCAAGTTCATGTTCGAGCACGTCTACCTGGGCCCGGTGGCCACCCGGGAGCACGCCAAGATCCATGGCGTGGTCGGCACGCTGTTCGACCACTACTGTGCCCACCCGGAGGAGATCCCCGACTCGATTCCCCCCGGGGAGCTCTCGCGTCGGGTCACGGATCACATCGCCGGCATGACCGACCGCTACTGCATCAAGCGCTACGAGGAGCTCGCCGTCCCCGCGGCCTTTGCCCCGTGAGCCGCTACACCGCCGATTCCCGCGACCGGGTCCTGGCCGCGGTCGACATGCTGGCTCTGATCGGTTCGCGCGTTGAGCTGCGCCGGGCCGGCGTGGACAGCTATTTCGGCCTGTGCCCGTTCCACGATGAGCGCAGCGGCTCCTTCCACGTGCGCCCCGACGAGAAGCACTACCACTGCTTCGGCTGCCAGGCGAGCGGAGATCCGTTCACGTTCGTGATGGAGACCGAGGGACTGGATTTCCGCTCGGCGATGGAGACGCTGGCCGAACGTTTCGGGGTGGGGCTCGAGACCGAGCACGAGGATCCCGGGGCGGCCGCCCGCCGGGAGCGCCACGAGCGGCTGTTCTCCCTCCTGAACCGGGCGACCACCTACTACTCCCGCTACCTGTGGGAAGCGCAGGAGGCGGTGGCCGCGCGGGACTACCTGCTGCGCCGCGGCCTGACCGAGGAAACGCTCCGGGAATTCAGGGTCGGCTACGCCCCCAGCGCCTGGGACCGGATGCTGCGCGCCTCGCGCAGCTCCGGCCACAGTGAGGAGGAGCTGCTGGCCACGGGCCTGGCTCAGCGCTCGCGCAACCGGCCCGGCCAGATCTACGACCGCTTTCGCGAGCGGATCATGTTCCCGGCCACCGACTCCCGCGGACGGGTGCACGGCTTCGGCGCCCGGGCGATGCGCGAGAACCAGCGGCCCAAGTACCTGAACACCTCCGACGGCGAGCTCTACCACAAGCGCGAGGTCCTGTTCGGGATCGACCGGGCCCGGGCCGCCGCGGCCAAGTCCGACCGCATGGTCCTGGCCGAGGGCTACACCGACGTGCTGGCGCTGCACCAGGCGGGCGTCCACAACGCGGTGGGGATCATGGGCACCTCGCTGACCGAGGAGCAGGTCACCGAACTCGCGCGGATCTGCCACGTGCTCGAGCTGTGCCTCGATGCCGACCGGGCCGGGCAGGAGGCGATGCTCCGCGCCGCCCGGCTGGTCCGTGCCCGGCAGCTCGAGCTGCGCGTCGTCGGACTGCCCGAGGGGGCCGATCCGGCCGATCTGCTGCTGCGCGAGGGTCCCGAGGCTCTGCGCCAGCGGGTCGCGGCCTCACAGCCGTTCGTGGTCTTCCATGTCGAGCGGATCCTGGAGCGCGCCGAGTTGCGCAGCGCCGAGGGGCGCGACCGGGCGCTCGACGAACTGGGGCCGGTGATGGCCGAGGTGCCCTCGGCCAGCGTTCTGCGCGACGAGCTGATGCGCAAGATCGCCGGCCGGCTGGAGGTGACCGGCGGCCGGCTGGTCACGCTCCTGGCCGCGGCCGCCGACCGCGCCGCCCGGGGGGACGGTCCGCGCGCGGCCCCGATGATCGAATCCGGTCAGCCGGGCTCTGGCCCGGCCCCGGTACGCCGCCTGGAGCCCGGCCCGCGCTCGGAGCGCCTGTTCCTGGCCCTGTGCATCGCCCTCCCCGAGCGGGGCGCGGCGGCGCTTCAGTCGGTCGATGTCGACGAGCTGCTGACCAGCGGCCCGCTGCGCCGGGCCGCCCATCACCTCGAGCGACGCACGGCGGCCCCGCTCAGCGACCTGCCCAGGGAGGATGAGGAGTTCGCTCGTCTGATGGCCGGCCTGGTCGAGCTGGCCGGACGCGTTCCCGATCCGAGCCCCCACCGTCTCGAGCATGCCCGCCTGATCCTCGAGCGCGACCGCCTGGACCGGGCGATCATCCGCGTGCGCGGCCAGGGCGTCGGAACCGGTGAGCTGGCCCGCCAGCGCGAGCTGGTCCGCGACGCAATCCGGGCCGTGGGGTCAAAGCTCGAAACCGCCTTCTGAGCAGGCGCGTTCCCTACGGGGGCACTGCTGCGCAGCGCTAGCGTCCGCCTCGGCTGCGAACATACGTTCGTACTTCAAGGAAAGGCGGACATGGACAGGGAATCCTTGCGGCTGCTCCTGGCCCAGGGCACGAGCATCGAGAAGATCGCCGCACGCTTCGGGCGGCACCCGTCGACCGTGGCCTACTGGATGAAGAAGCATGGGCTCCAGGCACCTCACCGGGAGCGGCATGCGGCCCGGGGTGGGATCGACCGCGATGAGTTGACGGCCGCCGTTGTCTCCGGGCTCAGCATCGCCGGTCTGGCCGCGAGCTTCGATTGCAGCAAGGCCACCGTGCGGCACTGGCTGGGCAGATACGGACTTCGGACAAAGGCGGCTGAGAAGGCGTCTACTTCCCGGGAGGCTCGGGCGGCGGGACTGCTGAGCGTCAAGATGAATTGCGCGGAGCACGGCGACTGTGACTTCATCCTCGAGGGCCGCGGCTATTACCGCTGCAAGCAATGCCGACAGGAGCGGGTCACGAGGCGACGTCGTAAGGTCAAGGCACTCCTGGTTGCTGAGGCCGGAGGAGCCTGCTGTCTGTGCGGCTACAAGCGGCACGTCGGGGCGCTTGAGTTCCACCACGTGAATCCGAGCGAGAAGCGATTGGCCATCGCGGCGCGCGGGGTTGGTCTGTCGCTGCCCACCGCGCGAGCCGAGGCACGTAAGTGCGTGCTCGTATGTTCCAACTGCCATGCGGAGCTGGAGGGCGGGGTTAGCGTCCTTCCGGGTAAAGTTGACGCCGATCCCGTTGATCTGCCTGGAGCAGTCCGGGGTAGCCCAGATGCGGGGTAGCTCAATGGCAGAGCAAACGGCTGTTAACCGTTAGGTTGTGGGTTCGAGTCCCACCCCCGCAGCTCTTTGATCGCTTAGCCCGACCGTGTCCGGCGCGCCATCGCCTCCACGAGGGCGGCCGCGCGTGCCGCGCCCGCACCCGCGCTGGTTCCGGCGGCCAGGCGCTGCGCGGCCGCGCCGAGCGACGGGGTACCCAGGGCGCGACGGACGGCCAACCGCAGCGTCGCCGGGCTGAGCAGGCCCCAGGGGAGCCGGACGCCGAGACCCGCCCAGTCCACCCGGGCCGCGTTCTCGGCCATGTCGCCGGCATGCGGGACGGCCAGCACGGCGGCGCCCGAGACCAGGGCTCGCGCCAGGGTTCCGTGGCCGGCGTTGCAGATGACAAGCGCGCAGCCGGGCATCGTCTGGGCGTAGGAGATCCACTCCACCAGGCGGGTGTTGGCCGGCACTCGGGCGGGCCCGGGCAGCGGGCGGCGGTTCCACGTCGCCAGCACCCGGATCGGCTCGCCCCCCAGCCCGGCCAGGGCGGCCCGCAGCAGACGATGATCGGGGTCCTGGGCGGTTGAGGGAGCCACCAGGACCAGCGGCAGATCGCCCGGGGGCGGAGCCACCGGCGCGTAGGGTGGCTCCCAGATCAACGGCCCGACGACGTGCACGTGCTGAGGCCACCGGCGCGGATATTCGAGCTCGGGCAGCGACCCGACCAGGACCAGCTCGGTGCTGAGGCCGCCGTGGAGTCGCTCCACGGGGGGGAGGCCCAGGCGCGCCCGCGAGCCGTTCAGCTCCTCACGCCCGCGGCGCAGGCCGGCGGCCACGGGACGGTCAAAGCCTCGCCACAGCAGCCGTCCCGCGGCCGTACGCGGCCGGCGAGCGCCGACTGCGTAAGGCGGGGAGCCGGGCGCTCCCACCGGATAGACATGCGGGATCAGCGTGGCCACGGGAATCCCCTCGAGCTCGGCAGCCAGCGCCGGAGCCAGGGTGAGGATGTCGTGCACGACCAGGTCCGGCGCCACCGCGGCGATCCCGGGGCGGGTGACGCGCGCGGCGTGGACCATCGCCGCGTAGGGTTTGATCGGCTGTTCCCGGGTCGGGAAGGCCGGATATTCGGGCGCGGCCATGAAGCTCATCCCGTGGGCCTCCACCGGGGCCTGCCAGCGCGACCACGTCTCGTAGGTCACCTCGTGGCCCCGGGCGACCAGCTCGGCGCCCAGGGCGAGCATCGGGAAGGCGTGACCGGGCTGCCCGAACGCGCCCAGGAAGAAGCGCAGCGGCCGGGGCACCGGTCGGGACGGCGCGCTCAACCGGCCAGCTCAGCCACCGCGCGCAGCTGGTTGATGCGCTCTTCCGCCATGAACGCCATCGGGCTGACCATCAGGGTGCCCACGCCGGCGTCGCGGAAGGCCTGAATGCGTTCGCGGACGAAGTCCCGCGGGCCGCACAGGCAGATCGAGTCGATCAGCTCATCCGGGATCGCCTGTCCGGCCTCCTCACGCCTGCCGTCCAGGTAGAGATCCTGGATCTCGGCGGCGGCGTCCGCAAATCCGTAGCGCTGGACGAGGTTGTTGTAGAAGTTCTGCTGGCGCGAACCCATGCCGCCGATGTACAGCGCCAGCACGGGCCGCATCAGATTGCGGGCCAGCTCGTGGTCATCGGAGATGTAGGCCTGGACGGTCGGTGCGATATCGAACTGATCCAGTGAGCGTCCCGCCCGGTCGGCGCCTTCCTGCAGGCGCTCACGGAACTCGGCCACGTGCTCGGGGGAAAAGAAGGTGGGGATCCAGCCGTCGGCTACCTCGCCGGCCAGCGCCGTGTTCTTGGGCCCGATCGCGGCCAGATAGATCGGGATCCGCTCCTGCACCGGCTTGATCATCAACTTCAGTGCCTTGCCGGGCCCATCGGGGAGCGGCAGCTCGAGCGTCTCGCCCTTGAATTCGAGGCGCTCGCGGGCCAGCGCCATGCGGACCACGGTGACGTACTCGCGGGTGCGCTGGAGCTGACGGGCGAAGCGCTGCCCGTGCCAGCCCTCGGCCACCTGCGGTCCGGAGGAGCCTAGCCCGAGCACCATCCGCCCGCC